>NZ_CP046523.1:1584572-1938840 GCF_021497885.1 Streptococcus oralis | reverse complement strand
CGATTATCCCCCTCCTTTGCTATATTTGATGTAAAAAGGTTTATTGTTAGATTTATTTTACCATAGATGCTAGCATTTTTCCACAATCTGTGGAAAAGAATCCACAATGTTTACACTTTTTATCCACAGGTTGGGGATAAGTGAGGGATTTCCTTGAATTCTTTGGTTTTTTGCTATAAAAAATAGTGGATAAATTTGTGGGTTGAAAAAATAAAAGAACAGCCTTATTTCAGGCTGTTGATAATTCTGTCATATTCTTCTTGGTTTGAAAAAGAAATAATAACCTTTCCAGTATCTTTTTTAGAAAGTTTAATTTCTACATTTAATCCAAGTAGTTTTTTTAATTTATCTTCCTCATCTTTGATGAAAGAATCACTTTTTTTCTGCTTCTTTTGTTTTTTCTCTGTCAGCAGTGTTTCTAACTTTCTCACAGAGATGTCTTCATTTTTGATCAATTGGAAGAAATATTCCTGTCGCTCTTTATCCAAACCAACTAGTGAGCGTGCATGAGCTTGAGAAATTTTTCCATTTTCTACTTCAGATAAGATATGCTCTGGTAGGGAAAGCAAACGAATAAAATTAGTGATATAAGGACGAGATTTTCCCATTTTATCTGCTATTTCGGTATGGGTATATCCTTTTTCAACTAAAGAGTCATAGGCGCGTGCCTCTTCAACTGGATTCAAGTTTTCTCTCTGTAAATTCTCAATGATAGACTGAATCATCATTTCCTGATCTGAGAGGTGCTTCACAACGGCTGGAATAGAAGTGAGACCAGCTAAGAGAGAAGCCCGATATCGTCTTTCTCCTGCAAGGATTTCATAACCAATTACAGGAGATTGACGAACGATGATGGGTTGGATGACCCCATTTTCTTTGATTGACTCAGCCAATTCCCTTAGTTTATCTGCATTAAATTCTTTTCGAGGTTGATAGGGATTTTTTTGTATTTCCGATATAGAAATCATTTCAAATTTTTCCATGATTCTACACTAACATATCTTTTATTATATGTAAAGTTTTCTTTACACTGATGTCAATTAAGATTCTAAATCACTTGTACTTTTATCTAGTTTAACAGTTGTAGTCTCCTCTTTCCCATTTCGATAGTAGGTGATTTTAATGGTGTCTCCGATAGAATGGTTGTAAAGAGCACTCTGTAAATCTGTTGACGAAGAAGTCTCCTTGTCGTCAACTTTGGTAATAACGTCGTATTTTTCAAGGTGACCAGATGCAGGCATATTACTTTGAACAGATTTTACCACTACACCAGAAGTTACGCTACTTGGAATATTGAGTTTTCTAAGATCACTAGCTCCGATATTAGCTAAATTAACCATTTGAATTCCAAGAGCAGGGCGAGTCACTTTACCATCACTTTCAAGCTGTTTAATAATATTTTGAGCATCATTTGATGGGATTGCAAAACCAAGACCTTCGACAGAGGTTCCACCATTACTTGCAATTTTACTTGATGTAATCCCGATAACTTGGCCCTGAATGTTTACAAGTGGACCACCAGAGTTACCAGGGTTAATAGCAGTATCTGTCTGAATAGCTTTTGTAGAAATCGCTTGACCATCTTGAGATTTTAGAGAGACATTTCGATTGAGACTTGAAATGATTCCTTGGGTAACTGTATTGGCATATTCTGAGCCCAGAGGACTACCAATTGCGATTGCAGTTTCTCCGACATTAAGCTTGCTAGAATCTCCAAATTCTGCTACGGTTGTGACTTTTTCTGAAGAAATTTTTACGACAGCAATATCAGAGAACGTATCAGAACCGACAATTTCACCAGGAACTTTTGTACCGTCTGCTAAACGGATATCAACTTTTGAAGCTCCTTTAATAACGTGGGTATTTGTCACAAGGTAGGCATCTTTCCCATTCTTTTTGTAAATAACACCAGAACCTTCACTTGCTACCTGTTGAGAGTCGGTATCCGTATCTGTCTCGTCATTTCCAAAAACACTATTTTGTCGATTTGATGAATAAGTGATGACCGACACAACGGCATCTTTTACCTTATTAACGGCCTGAGTTGTTGCATTTTCATTTTTGTAGGAAGTCTGAGTAACAGTGTTTGTAGTGTTATTTGTGGCTTGACTTACTTGTTTTTGATAAAGTTGCAGTGTCACAAAACTTCCTAGGGCACCACTCAAAAATCCTATCAGAATGATGATAAGAAAGGTAACTCCTTTTTTGTAAAATTTTTGTAAGTGTTTCATAAACGCCTCCGTTTGTTTTTTATTTGATTAAAGTATAAATCTATTAACTTAATTCAAGCTTAAAGGTAGAAGTTTTACACAAGTTGTGGATAACTCGCTTTTTTTCTGTGAATTTGCTAGTTTTTCTAGATGATTCTTTGTGAATAAGATGTGAAATGAAGTGTGAATATGTTAGAATAGAAGAATGAAAATAAAAATTGTAACAGTTGGAAAACTGAAGGAAAAATACCTTAAAGATGGCATTGCTGAATATACTAAACGAATTTCTCGTTTTGCCACTGTAGAAATCATTGAGTTAGCTGATGAAAAAACTCCAGATAAGGCAAGTGAGTCAGAAAATCATAAAATATTAGAAATAGAGGGAAATCGAATTCTTTCTAAAGTTGGAGAAAGAGATTTTGTTGTTGTGTTGGCAATTGAAGGAAAAACTCTCTCTTCAGAAGAATTCAGTAAACAGCTGGAACAGGCTTCTATAAAGGGATTTTCTACCCTTACATTTATTATTGGTGGAAGTCTGGGACTATCCCCTGCTGTGAAGCATCGAGCGAATCTTTCTGTTAGTTTTGGACGTTTGACCTTGCCACATCAGTTAATGAGATTAGTTCTTGTTGAACAAATTTATCGTGCTTTTACCATTCAGCAGGGATCCCCTTATCATAAATAGAAGATTGACTTACTTCTTGTTTTTTGATAGAATGGTCATGTTAGGTCTCATAGCTCAGCTGGATAGAGCATTCGCCTTCTAAGCGAACGGTCGCAGGTTCGAATCCTGCTGGGATCAGTACATTAGAGAAGAAGCTGGGATTACTCCCAGCTTTTTTCTTAAAAAAGTGCGTTTCAGGTGCAAAACAGTGCAGTTGAGAAGAAATTTTTCTTAAATAATCTTCATTTTGTATAATAAATTTGTAAGTTAATTTACAAGAAAAACAATACAGGAGATTTTATTATGAAAAACACAGTTAAATTGGAACAGTTCAAAAAGCTTACAGAGAAAGAATTGCAGGAGATTCAAGGTGGAGAAATTAGAAAGGAAAATAATTTTTTATTTTATTTTTTTAAAAGAAAGTAAAGGGAGAAAAGAATGGATTTTTTCGCAATAATAAGCGTTATATTACATATTTTTATTACTAGTAAAAGTTATAATTTGATTTGTAACACAACTAGAAAAGAACAATACTTCTTTATTTTTTATACAGTAATAGTAGAATTTGTAGTTGAATTTTTCTTCTATTCTATATATTTAAGTGGACTAGGGATTGAAAAATTTTTATATCCATTTATTTTATACGCTTATTTTATATGGTTTAAAAAGTTTGATAAGTATAGGGGAGTATTCCTAAGTTTCCTACTTTCTCTCTTATATCACAGTACTCATACTTTTATAGCTGTAACGCTATCCTCGATAACAGGTGATGAGCTTGCATTACACTATGAAAGTATATTCTTTCTAGTAGTATTGTTGTTGACTTATTTTGTTATTTTAAAAACAATTCGTTATTTCCATTTGGAGTTTAAATATTTTGACAAAGAATATCTCTATTCTTTTTTGAAAAAAGTGCTATATGCATTTATCTTCTTGCATATCGTCTCTTTTATTTCAGATATCGTGAGTACTATTTCTCATTTAAATAGTTTTGGAAGTATTTTATCAACCATTGTTTTTATTTGCTTGTTATTGATTTTCTTTGCAATGAATTCTTATAAGGTTCAAATTGAAAAAGAGATTGCCCTAAAGCAGAAGAAATTTGAACAAAAGCATTTACAGACTTATACTGATGAAATTGTCAAGTTGTATAATGAAATTCGAGGTTTTCGTCATGACTATGCAGGTATGCTTGTCAGCATGCAAATGGCAATTGACAGTGAAGATTTACAGGAAATTGACAGAGTTTACAAGGAAGTATTAGTAAAAGCGAATCAAAAACTGCGTTCAGAAAAATATACTTACTTTGATTTGAACAATTTAGAAGATTCAGCTTTACGTAGTTTGATTGCTCAATCCATTGTTTATGCACGAAATAATGATGTAGAGTTTACATTGGAAGTAAAGGATGTTATTACTAGATTGTCAATGGATTTACTTGATCTTGTTCGCATCATGAGTATTCTCTTAAACAATGCTGTTGAAGGAGCCGCGGATAGTTACTTGAAACAAATGGAAGTTGCAGTCATTAAAATGGATTTTGAGACAGTTATAGTCATCCAGAATTCATGTAAAATCACTATGACGCCTTCAGAGGACTTATTTGCCTTAGGTTTCTCTACCAAGGGAAGAAATAGAGGTTTAGGGCTTAATAATGTCAAAGAGATTCTAGATAAATATGACAACATTATGTTAGAAACAGAGATGGAAGACAACACATTTAGACAAATTATTAGATTTAAGAGGGAATTCGAATGAAAGTATTAATTTTAGAAGATGTTATTGAGCATCA
Organism: Streptococcus oralis; assembly: GCF_021497885.1. Taxonomy (NCBI): domain Bacteria; kingdom Bacillati; phylum Bacillota; class Bacilli; order Lactobacillales; family Streptococcaceae; genus Streptococcus; species Streptococcus oralis. The sequence goes on along the minus strand of NZ_CP046523.1, from coordinate 1,934,174 downwards.
AGTGAGACTAGAGAGAATATTGAATGAAATCTCGGAGGAATCAAATATTCCTATTTCTTACAAGACAACAGGAAAAGTTCGTGAGTTTAAGGAATATATCGAAAATGATGAAGTAAATCAGCTTTATTTCCTAGATATCGATATTCACGGAATTGAGAAAAAGGGCTTTGAAGTGGCACAGTTTATCCGTCATCACAATCCTTATGCTATTATTGTCTTTATTACCAGTCGATCTGAATTTGCTACTTTAACTTATAAATACCAGGTATCAGCTCTAGATTTTGTAGACAAAGACATCAATGATGAATTGTTCAAAAAACGTATCGAGCAGAGTATTTTTTACACTAAGAGCATGCTGCTTGAAAACGAAGATGTTGTAGACTATTTTGATTACAACTATAAGGGAAATGATTTGAAAATCCCTTACCATGATATTTTGTATATCGAAACAACAGGTGTTTCTCATAAGTTGCGGATTATTGGTAAGAATTTTGCCAAAGAGTTCTATGGAACAATGACAGATATTCAGGAAAAGGACAAACATACCCAGCGATTTTATTCTCCTCATAAATCTTTCCTAATCAATATTGGAAATGTTAGAGAAATTGATCGAAAGAATCTAGAAATTGTCTTTTATGAAGATCATCGCTGTCCCATCACTCGTTTGAAAGTTCGCAAACTGAGAGATATTCTGGAGAAAAAATCTAAAAAGTAATTGACAATTAGTAAGAAATTGATATAATGGTTATATCTGCTACAGATAGATGGTCCGTTGGTCAAGGGGTTAAGACACCGCCTTTTCACGGCGGTAACACGGGTTCGAATCCCGTACGGACTATTTTATCCGCCATAGCTCAGTTGGTAGTAGCGCATGACTGTTAATCATGATGTCGTAGGTTCGAGTCCTACTGGCGGAGTCAGATAAAAAGAACACCACCCGGTGTTCTTTTTCTTTTAGTTAGCATCACCTAACATTTTCATAAGGAAGTCTGTCATTTCTTGCGGGCTTTCTTTTTTTCCATGGGCAATCCAAGTCTGGCAAACTCCAAATAGGGCATTTGTGAGATAAATGCTACTGTATTCTAATTCAATTGGATTTAGTTGTAGTTGCATAAAACGTTTCTGAAGATCAGTACTAAGCATAATATGCAGTTTATTTCTCAAGAAATTTTGGATTTCTTTGGTTCCATTTTCAGAAAGAAGAGAAGCCAGAAGTGGTTCAGACTCTAAATATTCAAATACTTCTAAAATAGCATCTCTTTTATGATGGGCATGTTTTTGGAAAATATACTCAAAGGTATGAAAGAGCTTACTTTGGTAATGTTCAATCATATCATACTTATCCTTGTAGTGAGTGTAAAAGCTGGAACGACTAATTCCGGCTTTTTCTGCTAACTTGACAGTAGAAATTTGATCAAAGGGTTGGTCCATCAATAATTGAACCATGGCATTTTCGATAATTCGTTTTGTTTTTAAACGTTTGTTACTTTCTTTCATACTTTCTCCTTGTACACAAAAATAGACTATATGTCTAAAAAAGTATTTTTTACCTTGTAATTTGGATTTTTTGATGTATAATCTATTATATCAAAATTTTAGACAATATGTTTAAAAAAGGAGGAAATATGTTTAAAGAATGGAAAGCAATATTTAAAAAACCGACCTTTATCATTGTAATGATAGGAATTTCTCTCATTCCAGCTCTATACAACATTATATTTTTATCGTCCATGTGGGATCCATATGGTCAAGTATCGGAGTTACCTGTAGCAGTTGTCAATAAAGATAAGGAAGCTTCTTATAATGGACAGACGATGACAATAGGTGAAGACATGGTGTCTAATTTAAAAGAAAATAAGACTTTAGATTTTCATTTTGTTAATGAAGAGGAAGGGGAAAAAGGGCTAGAAGATGGTGACTACTATATGGTAGTGACTTTACCAAGTGACTTATCTGAAAAAGCTACCTCAATTCTAACGAATCATCCTGAACAGATGCAGATTGATTATCAGACGTCAAGTGGACATAGTTTTATTGCTAGCAAGATGAGCGATTCTGCGATGACACAATTGAAGCAGAATGTTTCTACCAATGTAACCGAGACCTATACTAAAGCCTTATTTGATAAGATGATCGAATTAAAGGATGGTATGAGTCAAGCGGCTTCTGGTAGTGAAAAATTAACTGATGGAGCGAATCAGTTAGTGACAGGTAGTCAAACATTGACTACTAACCTACACTCTTTAGCAGCTTCAAGTTTAACATTTTCAAATGGAACGGAGCAGTTTACTAAAGGATTATCCTCTTATGTCTCTGGTGTTGAACAACTTCATCTTGGCTTAGGGAATTTTAATAGTGGATTGCTTACATATACTGGTGCAGTGAGTCAATTAGATAGGGGATTAGGTCAATTATCTTCTAAAAGTCCTGAATTAGTAAGAGGAATCAATCAATTATATACTGGTGTAGAATCCTATACTGGCGGTGTTTCTCAACTTAATGCTGGTCTTAATCAATTTTCATCTGGTGTTAGTGCCTATACAAACGGAGTGGGAAATCTTGCAACAGGTGCTAATCAGTTATCTAATCAATCAGCTACACTTCGAATGGGTGTGGAGCAATTAAGTGAAGGGATTCAACAACTTTCTAGTAAGTTAGATGCTTCGTCTGGGAAAAAAGATCAAATTAATCAATTATCTTCTGGTCTAAATCAGTTAAATAAAGCCATTCAAAATATTGATGTTGGAGATACAAAACAATTGTCTTCTGTTTTATCAAGTATAGTTTCTCTTTCTAATCAAATGTTAGCAAGTGCTCAGTCTGATAAAGCAGCTATATTAGCAAATATTCAAGCGACAGCAGCTTATCAATCCTTGACAAGTGAGCAACAAGCTGAGATAAGTGCTTCTGTATCTCAAAATTCGACTGATAGTATTCAATCGGCTCAGTCAATTATAGCTTTAGTACAAGGTTTACAGGGAAGTTTAGAAAACTTACAAAATCAATCTTCAAATCTTTCGACGTTAAAAAATCAAGCTAATCAAGTATTACCGCTTGCTTCTACTTCTTTGACAGGATTGTCAAGTGGATTAACAGAAATACAGGGATCAGTGACGAGTAAATTAGTTCCTACTAGTCAGTCGATTGCATCAGGTGTAAATGCATATACTGCACGTGTTGATAAAGTTTCTCAAGGCGCAAGTCAACTAAGTGAAAAAAATGCCACCTTGACAGGTAGTTTGGATCAACTAGTTTCAGGCTCAAACACCTTGACACAAAAATCTTCTAACTTGACAGCAGGAGTTGGTCAATTAGCTAAAAAAACTCCAGAATTAGTATCTGGTATTGAAAAATTATCAACTGGCTCTAACCAATTGAATCAAAAGAGTCAAGAATTAATGGCAGGAGTTGATAAATTACAATCAGGATCTGGTCAATTAGCAGACAAATCCAGTCAGTTACTTTCAGGTGCTTCTCAATTAGAGAATGGAGCTAATAAATTGGCAGATGGATCTGGGAAACTTGCAGAAGGTGGAACAAAGTTAACTTCTGGATTGGAAGATTTACAGACAGGAGTTGATTCATTAGGACAAGGATTAGGCAATGCTAACAATCAACTTAAATCAGCATCAACAGAATCTGAAAATGCAGAAACATTATCTGATCCTCTAGTTCTCTCAAAAACAGACAATGACCAAGTTCCTGTAAATGGGATTGCCATGGCTCCTTATATGATATCAGTTGCTCTTTTTGTTGCTGCTATATCTACCAATATGATTTTTGCTAAGTTGCCTTCTGGACGTCATCCAGAGAGTCGTTGGGCTTGGTTGAAGTCTCGCTCTGAAATAAATGGGATTATAGCTGTCTTAGCAGGTGTTTTAGTTTATGGAGGTGTCCATCTTATTGGATTGACTGCGAACCATGAGATGAGGACCTTGATTCTAATTATAATCACAAGTTTAGCTTTCATGTCTATGGTGACAGCTTTAACAACTTGGAATAGCCGTATAGGAGCTTTCTTCTCTCTTATTTTACTTTTATTACAGTTAGCATCAAGTGCAGGGACCTATCCCCTTGCTTTGACAAATGATTTCTTCAAAGGTGTCAATCCTTGGTTACCAATGAGTTATTCTGTATCAGGCTTACGACAAACAATCTCTATGACAGGAAATATTCATCACCAAGTGATTTTCCTTATTATAACTCTAGCTTTCTTTACTGCTTTAGGTATGCTAGCTTATCAACCTAAGAAAATGGAAGAAGATTAAAAAGATTGGCCAAGGAATTGGTCAATCTTTTTCTGTCTTAGATAAATTTCGTCTGTGATTATAGATCCCAAAAAGAAGAAGGGCAGTTAGTGAGCAGGCTGCTCCAATAACAAAACCATTGGGTATAAAGGAAAGTGTAATGGTGCCTTTTCCCTTTGGAACATCAACTTTCATAAAACCAGTCTGAGCCTGCTTGATTTCAAGTTTTTTCCCATCTTGGAATGCAGACCAACCTTTGTCATAAGGAATAGTGAAGAAAATAGAGGTATCTTGTTTTACTTCATATGTAGCAAATACTTTATTTTTAGAGGTGGATACTTCTACAGGTTGTTCTTTAATCTTTTGAATTGCCTCAGTAAGAGCCTGAGTATCTAAACGATAGAAGGTTGGAGATTCAAATGACACCTGAGAATTTCCAGGGAAACTAACACTGATATTGAAAGTTTTTTGTTCTTCAGTATAACCCAAATTAAAGAAATTAAATGCATTGTCAGTTGTAAAAGTCTTTTTTTCTCCATTGACAATGATGTCAACTTTCTTTTGCTTATCGTTTGTAAAATGAAGATTTGAAAAAGAGAGATAGACTTGACTATTTTGAGGAACCTCAATTTGATAATCAATCTTTGCATCTTCATTCGCAGAACCTGTGATGCTCGTTAAACCATCTGAAGTATCTGTTTTATCATATGCTATTTGGGAGAAGTAATCCATGTTGAGATTAGCAAGCTGGTTTATAAATAAAGCCTGATTATCTAGAGTGTGATTGTTAAAGTTTACATCTGTGTAAATAGATTGAGTGGCAAAGGCAATGGGTAAAGAGAGTTGATTTTTATATAAGGTTAAATGATCCTTTTGATAAATCCCTTGAAAGCCATACTTGTCAAGTGAAGTTTCAGAAATATTGTACTGGATTCCAAATAAACTATCTGCTAAAAGACTATTATTTGCATAACGGAGATTGAGGTTAGTTCCAGAGGATTTGAATCCAAGTTTGTCCAAACTAGTGCTAGCTGAACGATTTCGTACAGACGAAAATTGAGAGATTCCATTGTAGTTAAATTTCATACTGTCATTCCCTGTCTGAATTTGCAGTTTTTCAGTACGTGTAAATGGATTGTCAATTTGGTTTAGAATGGATTCCATAGCAGTAATATTTTTATTATAGGCGCTACGAGAAGCAAAGGCCCATTCTTTAGCTATTCCTTCCATTTGAGATGATGCATTTAAGCTTATCTCAGCTGTTATAAATAAAGACAAAAGAATTGCAAACAGATTTACAGAGATAAATTTTCTAATGACTGCAAGAAGTAAAAGAGCATAAACTAGTAGAAATTCAAGAGTGAGTAAGATATTCAAATCAGTTAAAAAAGAATAGTGTGATTTTAAATAGACAGTAGCCAAAAATCCTGTTAGTACAAGAAAAAGTGAGATAAATAGGTTCCAGAGCTTCAGTTCTTTCAGACGATTTAAGACTTCTGCTGCAGTATAAATTAACAGAGTGGAAAAAATCCAAGCATAGCGATGCAAAAACATATTTGGGGTGTGCATCCCTTGCCAAAATAAATCAAGTGCTTCTATGTAAAAGCTTGTTATTAAAAAAGTAAAGAAAATTGCATAGGTAAGTTTCACGTGAAACCTTATGGATTTTATTGTGAAAAATAGAATGGTCAAAATAAAAGGAAGTAATCCAACAAAAATCATTGGTATAGATCCATACTTAGTTGTATCAAAAGATCCAATGAATTGTTTTGCGAAAATATCCAGATACCAGCTACTATCTGTCTTTAATTTTGTGATGGCAGTCAACTTCTCACCATGAGTTTGTAAATCAAACAGTGTAGGAAGAGTCATAATCAAACTAGCCATTCCAGCTAAAAAGGAGGTAACAACAAAATCAAGAAAAGATGATTTTCGAGTTTTAAAGTCCCAAGAAATTTGGCAGATATACCAGAAAATTAGAAACAAAGCTGTCATGTAGCCAAAATAATAATTTTGAATAAACAAGATTGACAGACTTGTAAAGTATAGTAGGTGCTTCTTTTCTGTTATAAGCATGTGTAAGCCAGTTATAATTAAAGGAATCAAGATGAAAACATCTAGCCAGGTTTTTATCTCTAACTGACTGACAGTGAAGCTCATTAAAGCATAGGAAGTAGATAAGGCCAGTTTTAAAAATTTTGGGGTATCTTTAAATAATCTATTCAAACTAAAGAAGGTTGACAGACCAATCAATCCAAATTTTAAAAGAGTTGTCAGATAAACAGCATCTGGCATATTCGACAGATTAAAAAAGTAAACCAGAGGCGAGAGAAAACTACCCAAGTAATAACTAGATAGAGCATAGAAATTCAGTCCGAGACCACTTGTAAAAGTGTAAAACAAACTACCATTTCCATGTAGAATATTTCGTAAAGCTACATCAAAAATAACGTATTGATGGAAACCGTCTCCTAATAGTGGAGATGTATCGCTATTCCAGTAGATACCTTGAGATAGGTATACTCCTGTCATAATTACTACAGGAATGATAAAAGAAACAAAATAGGTCCGATATGTTTTAAAAAATGATTTCATGTTACCTCATAGAATGATAGAAAACTCAGTTGGTTAACCCAACTGAGTTTTGAAGTCTTATTTAGTCTTTCCAAAGGTCTTTGACTTTTGCTTGTACTTCTGCATTTTCTAAGAATTCATCATAGGTTTCATCGATACGATCGATGACGCCATTCTTAGACAAAACAATAATATGGTTTGCCAAAGTTTGAATGAACTCGTGGTCATGGCTGGCAAAGATGATTGATTCTTTAAAGTTTTTCAATCCATCGTTCAAGCTTGAGATAGATTCCAAGTCCAAGTGATTTGTTGGATCATCAAGTACAAGGACATTTGATTTCAAGAGCATGAGTTTTGAAAGCATGACACGCACTTTTTCTCCCCCTGATAAGACGTTTACAGGTTTGTTAACCTCATCTCCAGAAAAGAGCATACGACCAAGGAAACCACGTAAGAAAGTATTGTCATCTTCTTCTTTACTTGCAAATTGACGCAACCAGTCAAGAATTGACTCTCCTCCTGCAAAATCAGCCGAGTTGTCTTTTGGCAAGTAAGAACGGCTAGTAGTAACTCCCCACTTGACAGTTCCTTCATAGTCGATGTCACCCATAATTGCACGAATTAATGCAGTTGTTTGGATGTCATTTTGTCCAATAAGAGCTGTCTTGTCACCTGGACGCAAGATGAAACTAATATTGTCTAGGATAGTTTCGCCATCAATCTTTACAGTTAGATTTTCTACTGTCAAGAGATCATTACCAATCTCACGTTCTGCTTTAAAGTTGATAAATGGATATTTACGACTAGATGGCACAATTTCTTCTAGTTCAATCTTGTCAAGCATTTTTTTACGAGACGTTGCCTGTCTTGACTTAGAAGCGTTGGCAGAGAATCGAGCAACGAATTCTTGCAATTGTTTAATTTTTTCTTCCGCTTTGGCATTACGGTCTGCTAGCAATTTAGCAGCAAGCTCAGAAGATTCCTTCCAGAAGTCATAGTTTCCGACATAGAGTTTGATTTTTCCAAAGTCAAGGTCGGCCATGTGAGTACATACTTTGTTTAAGAAGTGGCGGTCGTGGGATACAACGATAACGGTGTTATCAAAGTCAATCAAGAAGTCTTCTAACCAAGTAATAGACTGGATATCAAGACCGTTGGTCGGCTCGTCCAAGAGAAGAACATCAGGTTTACCAAATAAGGCTTTAGCAAGGAGAACCTTCACTTTTTCACCATTGGCCAATTCGCTCATGTTTTGGTAGTGCAATTCTTCTGGAATATTTAGGTTTTGAAGTAGTTGAGATGCTTCGCTCTCTGCCTCCCAACCTCCAAGTTCGGCAAATTCACCTTCAAGTTCAGCTGCACGAACACCATCTTCATCGGAAAAATCTTCCTTCATGTAAATAGCATCTTTTTCCTTCATGATGCTATAAAGTTTTTCATTTCCCATAATGACGACATCAATGACACGCTCATCTTCATAGTCAAAGTGATTTTGACGGAGGACAGAGAGACGTTCATCTGGACCAAGAGAGATGTGGCCAGTTGTAGGTTCGATATCACCAGCTAGAATTTTTAAGAATGTAGACTTCCCAGCACCATTAGCACCAATTAATCCGTATGTATTTCCTTCTGTAAATTTGATGTTGACATCATCAAAAAGTTTGCGATCACTAAAACGTAGTGAAACATCAGATACTGTAAGCAATGTTTTTCTCCTATAATATGTAATACATTTATTCTACTAGAAAAGAGAGAAATATTCAAATTTTTGTTTGTCAATTTTATGTCAATTAAGTTTACAGGTTTATTTACAAAGAGTTAGTTGTTTGATTTAAATAATTTTCTGTTATTTTAACAAAAAAATGCTATAATTGAAGAGACCATTTCGAAGGAGAAAAAAATGACGAAACCTATTATTTTAACAGGAGATCGCCCAACAGGAAAACTGCATATTGGACATTATGTTGGGAGTCTTAAAAATAGAGTATTACTGCAGGAAGAAGACAAGTATGACATGTTTGTTTTTTTGGCGGACCAACAAGCATTGACAGATCACGCCAAAGATCCTCAAACGATTGTAGAATCGATTGGGAATGTTGCCTTGGATTATTTAGCAGTTGGATTGGATCCAAGTAAATCAACTATCTTTATTCAAAGTCAAATTCCAGAGTTGGCTGAATTATCTATGTACTATATGAATTTGGTTTCACTAGCTCGTTTGGAACGGAATCCGACAGTAAAAACAGAGATTGCTCAGAAAGGATTTGGAGAAAGTATTCCGACAGGATTTTTGGTTTATCCAATTGCGCAAGCAGCTGATATCACAGCCTTTAAGGCTAATTATGTTCCTGTAGGAACAGACCAAAAACCAATGATTGAACAGACTCGTGAAATTGTTCGTTCTTTTAACAACGCATATAACTGTGATGTTTTGGTGGAACCAGAAGGTATTTATCCAGAAAATGAGAGAGCAGGACGTTTGCCTGGTTTAGATGGAAATGCCAAGATGTCTAAATCCCTTAATAATGGTATTTATCTAGCTGATGATGCGGATACCTTGCGTAAAAAAGTCATGAGCATGTATACTGATCCGAACCATATTCGAGTCGAGGATCCAGGTAAGATTGAAGGGAATATGGTTTTCCATTATCTACATGTTTTTGGTCGCCCAGAAGATGCTCAAGACATTGCAGAGATGAAAGAACACTATCAACGTGGTGGTCTTGGCGATGTGAAGACGAAGCGTTATCTACTTGAAATACTCGAACGCGAACTTGGTCCTATTCGTGAGCGCCGTATCGAATTTGCTAAGGATATGGGTGAAGTGTATAATATGCTTCAAAAAGGTAGTGAAAAAGCTCGTGAGGTTGCAGGGCAAACTCTATCTGAAGTTAAGGGAGCAATGGGACTAAATTATTTTAAATAATAGATAAAATATGAATCGTAAAACTATCTCTTCCATAGAATCACAGGGATAGTTTTTTATGTTTTCTGTTATAAATATAATTGACAAATTTTCATAGAATGGTATGATAGATACAATACAAAAAGAGTCAAGCTCAAAAAGAAAGAAAAGAGGAAACTTCAATGTCTAATTGGGACACTAAATTTTTGAAAAAAGGTTTTACCTTTGATGATGTATTGCTCATTCCAGCAGAAAGTCATGTGTTGCCTAATGATGCAGATTTAACAACAAAATTGGCAGATAATCTGACTTTAAATATCCCAATTATAACAGCCGCCATGGACACAGTCACAGAAAGTCAAATGGCTATTGCCATTGCTCGTGCGGGTGGTCTTGGAGTAATCCATAAAAATATGTCTATTGCGCAACAGGCAGATGAAGTTCGCAAGGTAAAACGTTCTGAAAATGGTGTTATTATTGATCCATTCTTCTTGACTCCAGAACACACTATTGCTGAAGCAGACGAACTGATGGGACGCTACCGTATCAGTGGTATTCCAGTTGTGGAAACACTTGAAAATCGTAAATTGGTTGGTATTTTGACAAACCGAGATCTTCGCTTTATTTCAGATTACAATCAGCCAATCTCAAACCACATGACCAGCGAAAATCTTGTTACTGCTCCTGTTGGTACAGATCTTGCAACAGCTGAAAGCATTCTTCAAGAACACCGTATTGAAAAACTTCCTTTGGTAGACGAAGAAGGTCGTCTTTCTGGATTGATTACTATTAAAGATATTGAAAAAGTGATTGAATTTCCAAATGCAGCAAAGGATGAATTTGGCCGTCTTCTAGTTGCTGGTGCGGTAGGTGTTACTTCAGATACATTTGAACGTGCCGAAGCCCTTTTTGAAGCAGGTGCTGATGCAATTGTTATTGATACTGCGCATGGTCATTCTGCAGGTGTCTTGCGTAAAATTGCTGAGATTCGTGCTCATTTCCCAGATCGCACTTTGATTGCTGGTAATATTGCAACTGCAGAAGGTGCGCGTGCTCTTTATGATGCAGGTGTAGATGTTGTCAAAGTCGGTATCGGACCAGGTTCTATCTGTACTACTCGTGTGATTGCAGGTGTGGGTGTCCCACAAGTGACAGCAATCTATGATGCGGCAGCCGTTGCGCGCGAATATGGAAAAACAATTATTGCTGATGGTGGAATCAAGTATTCTGGAGATATTGTAAAAGCCCTTGCCGCAGGTGGAAATGCAGTTATGCTTGGATCAATGTTTGCTGGAACAGACGAAGCACCAGGTGAAACGGAAATCTTCCAAGGACGTAAATTCAAGACTTACCGTGGTATGGGGTCAATCGCTGCAATGAAGAAAGGTTCAAGTGACCGTTACTTCCAAGGTTCTGTCAATGAAGCGAACAAACTTGTTCCAGAAGGAATTGAAGGTCGCGTAGCCTATAAAGGCGCAGCAGCTGATATTGTTTTCCAAATGATTGGTGGTATTCGCTCTGGTATGGGTTACTGTGGTGCAGCTAACCTTAAAGAATTGCATGACAACGCTCAATTTATTGAAATGTCTGGGGCTGGCCTGAAAGAAAGCCATCCTCATGATGTACAAATCACTAATGAGGCGCCAAACTACTCTATGTAAGAAGTAAAAAAGAACTCCTGAATTTCAGGAGTTCTTTTTGTTTACAAAGTTGTCAATTTGGGTTTACAGATACTTTACCACTTTGGATATTGAAGATACTAAGATTTTCTGGCAAATTTTGCAAGTGGTCTAAACTTGTTGTTGTGATAAAGGTTTGGATAGATTGTGAAATCGTTTCTAATAATTTTAGTTGTCTAGTGTTGTCAAGTTCGCTCATAACATCGTCAAGTAGTAGTATCGGAGACTCGTTGGTAATACTTTCCATTAACTCTATTTCTGCTAATTTTATAGAGAGTACAAGACTACGATGTTGACCTTGACTTCCAAAACTAGCATCTATACCATTGATATAGAAAGTAATGTCATCTCGATGAGGGCCGACACCAGTATTCTTTTTATATAAATCTCTTGATCTACTTTTTTCTAAAGCCGTTTTAAAAGAATCCATTAACAGTTCTTCATTAGTAAAGTTGACAGATGATTGATAAGATATTGACAACTCTTCTAATTGATTTGAGATTTCTAAGTGTTTTTTTTGACCAAATTTCTCTAAATCTTTAATGAATTTTATTCGATGCTTTATAACGCGACAACCATACTCTACTAACTGATCATCTAAGACTGACAGAAATGTTTCGTCAATCTTTTGACTGGATTTTAGGTAAGTGTTTCTCTGCTTGAGTATATGGTTGTAGTTTGACAGGTCTGACAAGTAGATTGGTTTAATTTGTCCCAGTTCGATGTCTATAAATTTTCGACGAACGGAGGGCGCTCCTTTAATTAACTGGAGATCTTCAGGTGCGAAGAGAACCACATTCATATGTCCGATGTAGTCTGAGAGGCGAGCTTGTTTTAAGTGATTGACTTTAGTCACACGCCCTTTTGGTGTTAAATCAATTTCTAGAGGTATAGAACCTGTTTTTTTCTGTAGCAAGCCAGAAAGATGGAGTTGTTCTTCATCAAAATGAATAAGATTTCTATCTGTTCGAGTACGATGACTGCGTGTTAAGGCCAAGAAATAGATTGCTTCTAGAATATTGGTCTTTCCTTGCGCATTTTGGCCTAAAAAGACGTTTAGTTTTGGATTAAAATCAATTTTTGCCTCTTTGTAATTTCGAAAGGTCTTAATTGTTAAATGTTGAAGCCACATAGTTATCTTCCTGGAAAACGTGGAGCTTGTTTGGCTTTAGGTGATGAAGTAGTTTTTTGTTTTTCTTTCTTTACACCCTTGTTCATCTCTTTGACAAGTTTAGCAATCCGCTCTTTTTCAATCTTATCTGCTTGGTATTCTTCTTGCTCTTTTAAACTTGGTTGTGTCAAGGTGATATCAATTTTTAAATCAGGGATATCAATCGTATCTCCAATACGGATTTTTTTCCCACGTCTACTTTCTAATTCACCATTAAAGTAAACTTGATGCTCCATTAAAAAGGATTTGATAGCACCGCCGCTTTGTATAATTTCAAGCTCTTTTAGGAGGGCTTGGAGCGTAATAAATTCTTCAAATAATTTGTATTCCATAATTCACCTCAATCTAAGGTATTATACCATATTTTCCCTGAAATAACTGAAGGAAAGTCAGTCAAAATGAAAACGATTTTACTTTTGAAAGCTATAAAGAGAACAAGAAAAATTTTGATTTTCGTGGTATAATAGAACTCTATATGTAAGGAGGTAAGGTATGGAGTTGGTGCCTGGAATTTCAGCACATTTTGTTCAATCCAAAAAGTTTAAAACAAATAAAATCACTATTCGTTTTACTGCTTCCTTATCTCTTGAGACAATAGCAGGACGCATGTTAAGTGCAAGTATGTTGGAAACTGCCAATAAAGCTCACCCAACATCTCAAGCTTTTCGCAGATACTTGGCAAGTTTATATGGAACAGATATTTCTACGAGTGCTTATCGTAGGGGACAGGTACATATTCTTGACCTAACATTTACCTATGTGAGGGATGATTTTTTAAGTAAAAAGAATGTCTTGACTTCTCAAATATTTGAATTGGTGAAACAGACTTTATTTTCCCCCTTAGCTCAAGATGGTGCTTTTGAGCCAGCCTTATTTGAAATTGAAAGAAAACAGTTATTGGCTAGTTTGGCTACTGATATGGATGATTCATTTTATTTTGCTCATAAGGAATTGGATAACTTGTTCTTTCATGATGAACGTCTTCAATTGAGATATAGTGATTTACGAAATCGCATTTCAAATGAGTCTCCGGGAAGTAGCTACACTTGCTTTCAAGATGCTCTCAACAAAGATCGGATTGATTTCTTTTTCTTAGGTGATTTTAATGAAGTTGAAGTGGAGGAGTGGTTGAGATCATTCTCCTTTACAGGGCGTCAAATCGATGTCAAGCCTCAGTACCAACAACCATATTCAAATGTCCTTCGGGAAGGAATGATTCGTAAGAATGTGGGCCAATCCGTTTTGGAATTGGCTTACCATTGTTCTACGAGCTATGGAGACAAGCATCATTTAGCCATGGTAGTAATGAATGGTCTGTTAGGTGGTTTTGCTCACTCTAAGCTTTTTACAAATGTTCGGGAAAATGCTGGTCTAGCCTACACTATCTCCAGTCAATTGGATTTATTTAGTGGTCAATTGAGGATGTATGCTGGCATTGATCGGGAAAAGCGCAATCAAGCCAGAAAATTGATGAATCATCAATTACTTGAACTAAAGAAAGGTAATTTTACAGATTTGGAGATTGAACAGACTAAGGAGATGATTCGCAGAACCTTATTGCTTGCGCAAGATAGTCAGAGCTCACTAATCGAGCGAGTTTACTTGAATAGTTTGTTAGGGAAATCTACATCAGATTTTGACAATTGGATTGAAAAATTAAATCAAGTTGATAAAGAAGCTATCTGCAAAGCAGCAAATAGTGTTCGGTTACAAGCGATATACTTTATGGAAGGAATAGAATGATACCAGTTACCTTTGAAGAAAAATACTATCCTGCCGTAAAGGAGACGGTTTATCAGACTCGTCTATCAAATGGATTGACAGTGTCTCTCCTTCCTAAGAAACAATTTAATGAAGTTTACGGAGTTGTAACAGTTCGATTTGGATCAGTAGACACAAGCTTTACACTATCTAAAAAAGGTTTACAGTGTTATCCAGCTGGAATTGCACATTTTCTTGAACATAAACTATTTGAGAGAGAAAATGCTGAAGATATTATGGAGTCTTTTACACGCTTGGGAGCTGATAGCAATGCTTTTACAAGTTTTACAAAGACGAGTTATTTGTTTTCGACAATAGATCATTTATCAGAAAATTTGGATTTGCTTGAAGAATTGGTAACAGTTGCTCATTTTACAGAAGATTCAGTTGAGCGAGAGAGGGAAATTATCCAACAGGAACGTGAGATGTACCAAGACGATCCAGATTCGCGTCTGTTTTTTGCAACCTTAGCAAATCTTTATCCCAATACTCCTCTGGCAGCAGATATTGTTGGAAGCGAAAAATCAATTAACAATATCCAGCTAAATGACTTAAAAGATAACTTTACAGCCTTTTACAAACCTGTCAATATGTCTTTGTTTTTAGTTGGCAATTTTGATGTAGATACGGTTGAGAAGTATTTTTCACAAAAGAAACTTAGAAACTTGGAAGACATGGTAGTAAGGAAGGAGAAGCTTACTTTACAAGCTGTCAAAGAAACAGATAGCCTTCGGATGGAAGTCTCTTCACCAAAACTTGCTGTTGGAATTAGGGGAGCAGGTGAGGTGGCAGCAGAAGATTGCTACCGTTATAATATTTTGCTAAAATTATTGTTTACGATGATGTTTGGTTGGACTTCTGAGCGATTTCAAAAGTTATATGAGAATGGGAAGTTAGATGCGTCATTGTCACTTGAGGTTGAAGTCAACAGTCGCTTTCATTTTGTGATGTTGACGATGGAAACGAAAGAACCTGTTTCGTTGTCGCATCAATTTCGAAAGGCTATTCGCAACTTTACGAAAGATTCAGATCTTACAGAGGAACATCTCGATATTGTTAAGAGTGAGATGTTTGGGGAATTTTTTAGTAGTATGAACTCCTTGGAGTTTATTGCGACACAGTATGAACCAGTCGACAGAGGAGAAACTATTTTTGATTTACCAAAAATTTTACAAGAAATTACTTTGGAAGATGTTTTAGAAGCTGGTCATCGTTTGATAGATGATGGTGATCTAGTTGATTTTACAATCTTTCCAGCTTAAAAGATTAAGTAACCCTAGAAAGAAGGAATGCTAAGTATGAGAAAAAAAACAATTGGTGAGGTTCTGCGTCTAGCCAGAATCAACCAAGGATTGAGTATAGAAGAACTGCAGGCAAAAACTGATATTCAGATGAATTTATTAGAAGCTATGGAGGCAGATGATTTTGATCAACTCCCTAGTACCTTCTACGCTCGTTCTTTTTTGAGAAAATATGCCTGGGCAGTTGAATTGGACGAGCGAATTATTTTGGATGCCTATGATTCGGGAAGCATGATTACCTACGAAGAGGTAGATGTTGATGAAGAAGACTTGTCTGGTCGTAGACGATCAAATAAGAAAAAAACGTCTTATCTCCCCTTGTTTTATTTCGTTCTATTTGCTTTGTCGATTTTAATTTTTGTGACTTATTATGTTTGGAATTATATCCAGACTCAACCAACGCGTCCTTCTTCGCCTAATTATAGTATTGTGAGCTCAACTAGTTCAACAACTTCAACTAGTTCATCTTCTAGTAGTCAGACGTCTAGCTCGTCTTCTACTACGGAATCAACTATTACCGTCTCAGGTGAAGGGAACCGCATTGAAGCTCGGTATAAAACGAGTAAGGAAACAGCTACGGTTCAGCTGGCAGTTTCGGATGTAACTAGCTGGGTTAGTGTTTCAGGAAGCGAGCTAGAGGGTGGTGTGACACTATCCGCAGACAATAAAAATGCAAAAACAACAGTTTCAACGAAAGATTCTGTAACGATTACTTTGGGTGTGGTAAAGGGAGTTACTGTGACTGTAGATAATCAAACGATTGATACTTCCAAGTTGACGACTCAGACTGGAACTGTAACACTTACATTTACTACAGATTAAGGAAAAATCAATGAAAAAAGAACAAATTCCTAATGTATTAACTATTGGTAGAATTCTCTTTATACCTCTCTTTATTCTTATTTTGACTTTGGGTCATTCACAAGGCAGTCACCTTCTGGCAGCAATCATCTTTGCAGTTGCTAGTATAACGGATTATCTCGATGGCTATCTTGCTCGAAAATGGAATGTAGTCAGCAACTTTGGAAAGTTTGCAGATCCGATGGCCGATAAGTTGCTGGTTATGTCAGCTTTTATCATGTTGATTGAGTTAGGTATGGCTCCAGCTTGGGTTGTTGCTATTATCATCTGTCGTGAACTTGCGGTGACAGGCTTGCGTTTGTTGCTTGTTGAGACGGGAGGGACAGTTCTAGCAGCAGCGATGCCAGGGAAAATCAAGACCTTTAGTCAAATGTTTGCCATTATCTTTTTGCTCTTACATTGGAATTTAATTGGGCAACTGTTGCTTTATATAGCTTTGTTTTTCACTATCTACTCTGGTTATGATTATTTCAAGGGTAGCGCTTATGTACTCAAAGGGACATTTGGTTCGAAATGAAATCGATTATTGAAGTAAAAGATCTGTCTTTTCGTTATAAGGAAGACCAGGAACATTATGACGTTAAT
Source organism: Streptococcus oralis (assembly GCF_021497885.1). Lineage (NCBI taxonomy): Bacteria > Bacillati > Bacillota > Bacilli > Lactobacillales > Streptococcaceae > Streptococcus > Streptococcus oralis. Next base: position 1,917,090 of record NZ_CP046523.1, on the reverse strand, counting down.
AATGTCTCGTTTCACGTGAAACGTGGAGAATGGCTTTCGATTGTAGGCCATAATGGGAGTGGAAAATCAACAACTATCCGTTTGATTGATGGCTTGCTTGAAGCAGAGTCTGGAGAAATCTGGATAGATGGCCAACTGCTGTCCTCTGAGAACGTTTGGGACTTGCGTCGTCAAATTGGTATGGTTTTTCAAAATCCAGATAACCAATTTGTGGGGGCGACTGTTGAAGATGATGTTGCCTTTGGCCTAGAAAATCAGGGACTTCCTCGTGAAGAAATGAAAAAGAGAGTGGCTGAATCTTTGGAGTTGGTAGGGATGCTGGACTTTAAGAAGAGAGAACCAGCTCGTTTATCTGGTGGACAAAAACAGCGTGTGGCTATTGCGGGAGTTGTTGCCCTGAGACCAGCTATTTTAATTCTGGACGAGGCTACCAGCATGTTGGATCCCGAGGGGCGCAGAGAACTGATTCAGACTGTTCAAGAGATTCGAAAAGATCACCAGATGACAGTCATCTCCATTACGCACGACTTAGAAGAAGTTGCGATGAGTGATCGTGTCTTGGTCATGAAAAAAGGACAAGTGGAGTCAACCAGCAACCCAAGAGAACTTTTTTCTCGGGATGACCTTGACCAGATAGGGTTAGATGAGCCTTTTACTAATCAATTGAGAGAATCTTTGAGAGAGACTGGTTATCAGTTGCCGGATGGCTATTTGACAGAAGGAGAGCTAGAGGACAAGTTATGGGAATTACTCTAGAAAATGTGAGCTTTACCTATCAAGAGGGGACTCCCCTATCTTCATCAGCCTTGACTGATGTTTCCTTGACGATTGAGGATGGTTCCTATACGGCTTTGGTAGGGCACACAGGTAGTGGGAAATCAACGATTTTACAGCTTTTAAATGGCTTATTGGTACCAAGTAAGGGTTCTGTTCGAGTTTTTGATACCGTCATTACCCCTACATCAACCAATAAAGAAATTCGCCAGATTCGAAAGCAGGTTGGTCTAGTGTTTCAATTTGCTGAAAATCAGATTTTTGAAGAGACTGTTTTGAAAGATGTTGCATTTGGACCGCAAAATTTTGGAGTTTCTGAGGAAGAGGCCAAGAAAATTGCGCGTGAAAAGTTAGCCTTGGTAGGCATCGATGAGTCACTCTTTGAGCGCAGTCCTTTTGAACTTTCGGGTGGCCAGATGAGACGTGTGGCTATAGCGGGTATGCTAGCCATGGAGCCAACTGTATTGGTTTTGGATGAGCCGACAGCAGGGCTAGATCCTCTGGGCAGAAAAGAATTGATGACCCTGTTTAAAAAACTTCACCTTTCTGGAATGACAATTGTTCTGGTAACGCATTTGATGGATGATGTAGCTGAGTATGCTGATCAGGTCTATGTTATGGAAAAGGGGCGTTTAGTCAAAAGTGGTAAACCGAGCGAAGTTTTCCAAGATGTAGCCTCTATGGAAAAAGTGCAGTTAGGTGTGCCTAAAATTACTGCTTTTTGTAAACGTTTGGCAGATAGAGGTGTAGCTTTTAAAAAACTGCCAATCAAGATAGAGGAGTTTAAGGAGTCGCTAAATGGATAGTATGATTTTAGGGCGTTATATACCAGGGGATTCTATCATTCATCGCTTGGATCCTCGTAGTAAATTGCTTGCCATGATCCTGCTGATTTTGGTTGTGTTTTGGGCCAATAATCCCCTCACCAATCTCATTCTATTTGTAGCGACAGGTATATTTATCGCTTTGTCGGGTGTTTCTCTCTCATTTTTCGTTCAGGGATTAAAATCCATGTTCTTCTTGATCGCTTTTACGACTCTTTTTCAGCTCTTTTTCATTTCAAGTGGAAATGTTCTATTTGAGTTTTCTTTTATAAGAATAACAGACTATGCTTTGCAACAAGCTGGAATCATTTTCTGTCGTTTTGTGTTGATTATTTTCTTTTCAACCTTGCTGACATTAACGACCATGCCTTTGAGTCTGGCAGCTGCAGTTGAAGCTCTTTTAGCACCGCTGAAACGCGTGAAAGTTCCCGTTCATGAAATTGGTCTCATGTTATCAATGAGTTTGCGTTTTGTTCCAACCTTGATGGATGACACGACGCGAATTATGAATGCTCAGAAAGCTCGTGGAGTTGACTTTGGTGAGGGAAGCATCGTTCAAAAAGTAAAGGCTATGATTCCGATTTTAATTCCTCTTTTTGCTACGAGCTTAAAGCGTGCAGATTCATTGGCAATAGCCATGGAAGCGCGTGGTTATCAGGGAGGAAAGGGTAGAAGTCAGTATAGACAGTTGAGATGGAGTCAAAAGGATACACTGGCGATTCTTGTGATTCTGGTGCTGGGATGTCTCTTATTTTTCTTAAAATCTTAGTGGATTCGTAAGATTGATAAAAAATCACAGTAGTAGATCTTTAGTAAAAAGGTAGGAATATGAACCGTTTTAAAAAATCAAAATATCTAATCATCGTTTTTGTCACAGTTCTGGCAGTTTCTGTACTATTAGTGACAACCTATTCAAGTGCTATTGTGACAAAACTAGGAGATGGCATTTCCTTAGTAGATAGAATTGTTCAAAAACCCTTTCAATGGTTTGATGCTTTCAAATCGGATTTGGGACATTTGACGCAGACTTACAATGAAAACGAGAGTCTAAAAAAACAACTTTATCAACTAGAGGTAGAATCTAATCAATCAGAACGTTTAAAAACAGAAAATGAACAACTACGTCAGTTGCTAGAGATGAAGTCAAAATTACAGGCTACAAAAACCCTAGCAGCAGATGTGATTATGCGTGCTCCAGTATCTTGGAAGCAAGAGTTAACAATTGATGTAGGAAGTTCAAAAGGAGCTTCTGAAAATATGTTGGTCATTGCAAACGGTGGCTTGGTTGGTAGTGTTTCAAAGGTGGAAGATCATTCAACAACTGTCAATCTTTTAACCAACGCTGAAAACACGGATAAGATCTCTGTTAAAATCCAACATGGTTCTACTGAAATTTACGGAATTATCGTTGGTTATGACAAGGAATCTGAACTGCTTAAAATCAGTCAATTAAATAGTAATAGTGACATCAGTGCTGGAGACAAGGTGACTACAGGTGGGCTAGGAAACTTTAATGTCAAAGATATTCCTGTTGGAGAGATTGTTGGTACAACGCACAGCAGTGACTATCTAACACGAGAGGTAACTGTAAAGTTAAGTGCTGATATCAAAGATCTTCATGTGGTAGAGTTAGTGGGGAATTAGCAATGAGATTGTTAAAACAAATTGGTATTTTCTTTTTACTCCCTTTTGTTGTGCTAATTGATGCACATATTGGACAATTGGTGGGATCCTTTTTCCCCCACTTTCATTTAGCCAGTCATTTTCTATTTTTATTTCTCTTATTTGAAACAATCGAAGTGTCAGAATATCTCTACCTAGCCTATTGTTTTATAGTGGGTTTGGTTTACGATATCTATTTTTTCCACTTGATTGGAATTGCCACGCTTTTGTTTATCTTGATAGGTGCTTCGCTCCACAAGTTCAATAGCGTGATTTTGACAAATCGTTGGACAAGGATGTTGACCATTATTGTGATCAGTTTTCTGTTTGATATGGGGAGCTATCTTTTGGCTCTTGCCGTGGGACTGACTGTAGATTCCATGCCGATATTCATCGTCTATAGCCTTGTCCCATCAATGATTCTGAACTTCTTATGGATTGTCATTTTTCAATTTATTTTTGAAAAAATTTATCTATAAGAAAGAAATATAAATGTAACAAAGGCGTAATATTTATTATGTCTTTTTTTGGTATACTAGTAATGTCTCAAATAGAAGGAGTATCGACAGAATATGAAGAAAAAAATCTTAGCGTCACTTTTGTTAAGTACAGTATTGGTCTCACAAACAGCAGTATTGACAACTGTTCGTGCAGAAACAACTGATGAAAAAATTGCTGCTCAAGATAATAAAATTAGCAGTTTAACAGCGCAACAACAAGAAGCTCAAAAGCAAGTGGATCAAATCCAAGGTCAAGTTTCAACAATTCAAGCAGAGCAAGCAAGCTTGCAAGCCGAAAACGAAAAATTACAAGCTGAATCTAAAAAACTTGAAGGAGAAATTACAGAGCTTTCTAAAAATATCGTGGCTCGTAATGCTTCTTTAGAAAAACAAGCACGTAGCGCACAGACAAATGGAGCTGCGACTAGCTACATTAATACAATTGTAAACTCAAAATCAATCACAGAAGCCATTTCGCGTGTTGCTGCAATGAGCGAGATTGTATCGGCTAACAACAAAATGTTGGAGCAACAAAAGGCTGATAAAAAAGCAATTTCTGATAAACAAGTAGCCAATAATGAAGCAATTAATACAGTTATTGCGAACCAACAAAAACTGGCTGATGATGCGCAGGCATTGACAACTAAGCAAGCTGAGTTGAAGGTTGCAGAGTTGAATCTTGCTGCTGAGAAAGCTACTGCAGAAGGTGAGAAAGCTAGTTTGCTAGAGCAGAAAGCGGCAGCAGAGGCAGAAGCACGTGCTGCTGCAGAAGCAGAAGCAGCTTATAAAGCACGTCAAACAAGTCAACAACAATCAGTTGTTGCTTCTGGAAATACAACACTTTCAGATCAAGTGCAAGCGACTTCAAGCTCTTCATCAGATGATGATTCAAGCTACACTCCAGCACCTGCACCAACTCCAACAAGACAGCGTCCAACATACAGTACAAATGCTTCAAGTTATCCAACTGGTGAATGTACTTGGGGAGCTAAGACATTAGCACCTTGGGCTGGAGATTACTGGGGCAACGGAGCACAGTGGGCTACAAGTGCAGCAGCTGCAGGATTCCGTACTGGATCAACTCCACAAGTTGGTGCGATTGCATGTTGGAATGACGGTGGATATGGACACGTAGCGGTTGTTACAGCAGTTTCATCATCAACTAGCATTCAAGTATCAGAATCAAACTATGGTGGAGATCGTACAATCGGTAACAAGCGTGGATGGTTCAACCCAACTACAACTTCTGAAGGTTATGTTACTTACATCTATCCAAACTAATGAATGAAATAAAGAGGCTCGATTTGAGTCTCTTTTATTATTTTTTATCGAAAGCAAGGCCGAAATCTATTAAAACCACTTGAAAATATCGTTAAAATATGGTAAAATAAAACTTGTCGTGTAAACGATAATACTCATTCTTGATGAATTGTGAAACTGTTGCCCTTGGGTCGTTTTGCAAGTTGAAATCGAGAAGAGGAAAAAACAAAAAGGAGAAATACTCATGGCAGTAATTTCAATGAAACAACTTCTTGAGGCTGGTGTACACTTTGGTCACCAAACTCGTCGCTGGAACCCTAAGATGGCTAAGTACATCTTCACTGAGCGTAACGGAATCCACGTTATCGACTTGCAACAAACTGTAAAATACGCTGACCAAGCATACGACTTTATGCGTGATGCAGCAGCTAACGATGCAGTTGTATTGTTTGTTGGTACTAAAAAACAAGCTGCTGACGCTGTTAAAGAAGAAGCAGAACGTTCAGGTCAATACTACATCAACCACCGTTGGTTGGGTGGAACTCTTACTAACTGGGGAACTATCCAAAAACGTATTGCTCGTTTGAAAGAAATCAAACGTATGGAAGAAGAAGGAATCTTCGACGTTCTTCCTAAGAAAGAAGTTGCACTTCTTAACAAACAACGTGCACGTCTTGAAAAATTCTTGGGTGGTATCGAAGACATGCCTCGTATCCCAGATGTAATGTACGTAGTTGACCCACATAAAGAACAAATCGCTGTTAAAGAAGCTAAAAAATTGGGTATTCCAGTTGTAGCGATGGTTGACACAAACACTGATCCAGACGATATCGATGTAATCATCCCAGCTAACGATGACGCTATCCGCGCTGTTAAATTGATCACAGCTAAATTGGCTGACGCTATCATCGAAGGACGTCAAGGTGAAGATGCAGCAGCAGTTGAAGCAGAATTTGTAGCTTCAGAAGCTCAAGCTGACTCAATCGAAGAAATCGTTGAAGTTGTAGAAGGCGACAATGCTTAATTCATATAAATAGTAATTACCTAGGAGGGCGGGGCGTAGCCCGGCTCTCCTATTTTTTAAAAAATATAGGAGAATCAAAATGGCAGAAATTACAGCTAAACTTGTAAAAGAGTTGCGTGAAAAATCTGGTGCCGGTGTTATGGACGCTAAAAAAGCGCTTGTAGAAACAGACGGTGATATCGAAAAAGCGATTGAATTGCTTCGTGAAAAAGGTATGGCGAAAGCAGCTAAGAAAGCTGATCGTGTTGCTGCAGAAGGTTTGACAGGTGTTTATGTTAACGGTAACGTTGCAGCAGTAATTGAAGTAAACGCTGAAACTGACTTCGTTGCGAAAAACGCTCAATTCGTTGAATTGGTAAATGCAACTGCTAAAGTAATCGCTGAAGGAAAACCAGCTAACAACGAAGAAGCACTTGCTTTGACAATGCCTTCAGGTGAAACTCTTGAAGCAGCTTATGTGTCTGCAACTGCAACTATCGGGGAAAAAATCTCATTCCGTCGCTTTGCTTTGATCGAAAAAACAGATGCACAACACTTTGGAGCTTACCAACACAATGGTGGTCGTATCGGTGTTATCTCAGTTATCGAAGGTGGAGACGAAGCTCTTGCTAAACAATTGTCAATGCACATCGCAGCGATGAAACCAACAGTTCTTTCATACAAAGAATTGGACGCTCAATTCGTTAAAGATGAGTTGGCACAATTGAACCACGTAATCGACCAAGACAACGAAAGTCGTGCAATGGTTAACAAACCAGCCCTTCCACACTTAAAATATGGATCGAAAGCACAATTGACTGAAGAAGTAATCGCTCAAGCTGAAGCTGACATCAAAGCTGAGTTGGCTGCAGAAGGCAAACCTGAAAAAATCTGGGACAAAATCATCCCAGGTAAAATGGATCGCTTCATGCTTGACAACACTAAAGTTGACCAAGCTTACACACTTCTTGCCCAAGTCTACATCATGGACGATAGCAAGACAGTTGAAGCATACCTTGATTCAGTTAACGCTTCAGTAGTTGAGTTCGCTCGCTTTGAAGTTGGTGAAGGTATCGAGAAAGCTGCAAATGACTTCGAAGCTGAAGTTGCAGCTACAATGGCAGCAGCCTTGAATAACTAATGATAAAAGAGGAAGCAATTTGCTTCCTTTTTCTTTTGCTGTAGGGAACTTAGATTTTTCTTTAAATTGAACAAAGAAAAAGCCCTATAATAAGGGCTAAGTGCATTTAGGAGACTACACTTCAAATTCATAGAGTGCTGTAGACAGATAACGTTCGCCGTTATCTGGTGCTAAAGCAAGGACTTTCTTACCTGTACCTAATTTTTTGGCAACTTCAATTGCCCCGTAAATCGCTGCGGCTGAAGAAATCCCAACAAGAAACCCTTCTTTTCCGCCGATTTCACGGCCAAGCGCAAGGGCATCATCTGACGTTACACGGACGATACCGTCATAGGCTTTTGTATCAAGTGTATCAGGAATAAATCCAGCTGAGATACCTTGAATTTTGTGAGGTCCTGGTTTTTCACCAGACAAAATCGCAGATTCATCAGCTTCAACCGCAAAAACCTGAATGTTTGGATTGACAGCTTTTAGTGCATGAGAAACACCTGAGATCGTTCCACCAGTACCAACACCACCTACAAAGGCATCTAGTCCATCAGAACCGAAAGCAGCTAGAATTTCAGCTCCTGTTGTTCTTTCGTGTACTTCAGGATTAGCTGGATTGTTAAATTGGAGCGGAAGAAAGCCATCGCGTTCAGCTGCGATCTCCTGAGCCTTTGCAATCGCGCCTTTCATTCCTTTGCTACCAGGAGTGAGAACGAGTTCGGCACCATAGGCTTGGATAATCTTACGTCGTTCCACACTCATCGTTTCAGGCATAACGATAACAACTTTATATCCTTTCGCAGCACCAACCCAAGAAAGTCCGATTCCAGTATTCCCGCTTGTTGCTTCAACAATAGTAGCACCAGGCTTTAGAATGCCATCCTGCTCAGCCTTTTCAATCATGCTAAGGGCAATACGGTCTTTTACTGACGATCCAGGGTTAAAAGCTTCAAGTTTTACATAAACATCTGCGGAACCTTCTGGAACGACATTGTTGAGTTTAACAATTGGTGTTTGTCCGATTAGTTCAGTGATATTGTTATAAATAGTCATAGATGTACCTCTTTGTATAAGATGATACTAGTATAACGTGCTCTAGGCTATTTGTAAAATATAGAAATCCTATCGAAGCGATAGGATTTTTTTATATCAAAGGTCTAAGCCGTTAATTTTTAATCGATTGTGATAAGCAAGTTCTAGTAAATAGCTGTAAAGGGGGAGGATATCCGTTTTTTTAGGAAATTCAAATTTGTGGTAACTAAAATGTTCATTATGTGCTTTTAGAAAGACATTTTCTAAATAAGTGATTGTAATCTCACTATCATCTATGCCTGCTCCAGCTGTTTCCATTTCAACGTTTACAATGTTCATCAAAAAGAGAGACTTAACAGACATCTTGCGACCAGTAGTACCTTGCTTATCTGTAAAAATGATACGGATATTTGTAAAGATGATTGAATCACGAATAAGTTTATATCCACTTTGAATTTCTTCATTCTCTAGTAAGTATTGGCCATATTCTTTGATAAGAGTCTCTTTGTTTTGCTCGCTAAAGTTTCCAGCAAGTCCTTGAATAAATTTCCCAAAAGCCATAATTTCTCCTTTGTTTACAGTAAGTTTACAGGAACTTCAACTTCTCGTAAACCTTGATCTGTTAAAGTAACCTTTCCATTAAAAAACTCTACAAGAGCAGACTTGATATTTTCTTTCTCTTCCTTATCAACATAAATTATGGTATCGATTTGATCTGTAAAGTTTGTATCGATTTCCGTGAGTTTATGTTCTCTAAGAAAATTGCTATATTCTTGATACTGAGCGTAAGACATCTGAATGGCTATGCCAGCTTGCTCTTTGATTTCAATAATGCCAATTTCTTTGACAGCCAAGGCCACACTACCTGCATAAGCGCGAATCAAGCCGCCAGCGCCTAACTTAATTCCCCCAAAGTAGCGAGTAACCACTACACAGACATTAGTAAGGTTATGATTTTCTAAGACGCCAAGCATAGGGACTCCAGCAGTACCACTAGGCTCACCATCATCACTCGTGCGCTTAATCTCACTGCGTTCTCCTATAATAAAAGCAGAGCAGTTATGGGTAGCTTTGTAGTGTTCTTTTTTGATAGCAGTGATAAAGTCACGAGCTTCTTCTTCACTATAGACACGCTTGGCATGACAGATAAAACGGGATTTTTTAATTTCTTCTTGGACCTGCCCATCCTCTTTAATTGTTCTAAATTCCATGATTTAATTGTACTAAAAAAATACCAAAAGCGCTAGAGATTTACGAATAAAGAAGTATGAAAGTAAATCCAAACTATCTCGGTCGCTTGTTTACTGAGAAAGAATTAACTAAAGAAGAATGTCAGATGGCCGTGAAACTGCCAGCAATGAGAAAAGAGAAGGGAAAACTTTTCTGTCAACGGTGTAATAGTAGCATTCTAGAAGAATGGTATTTGCCTATTGGTGCTTACTACTGCAGGGAGTGCTTGCTGATGAAACGAGTCAGGAGTGATCAAGCTTTATACTATTTTCCACAGGAGGATTTTCCTAAGCAAGACGTCCTCAAATGGCGTGGTCAGTTAACACCTTTTCAAGAAAAAGTTTCAGAGGGACTTCTTCAAGCGGTAGACAAGCAAGAGCCAACCTTGGTTCACGCTGTAACAGGAGCGGGAAAGACAGAGATGATTTATCAAGTTGTGGCTAAAGTGATTGATGAAGGTGGTGCAGTTTGTTTAGCCAGCCCTCGAATAGATGTTTGCTTGGAGTTATATAAGCGACTGCAGAATGACTTTGCTTGTGAGATAGCACTACTTCATGGTGAGTCAGAACCCTATTTTCGAACACCACTAGTTGTTGCAACGACTCACCAGCTATTAAAATTTCATCATGCTTTTGATTTGCTGATAGTGGACGAAGTAGATGCCTTTCCTTATGTTGACAACCCTATGCTTTACTACGCTGTAAACCAATGTGTAAAGGTGGAGGGGGTGAAGATATTCCTTACGGCGACTTCTACAGATGAGTTAGATAAGAGGGTTCGCACAGGAGAATTAAAACGATTGAGCTTGCCAAGACGATTTCATGGAAATCCATTGATTATTCCAAAGCCAGTTTGGTTATCGGATTTTAATCGTTATTTAGATAAGAGTCAGTTGTCACCTAAGTTAAAGAGCTCCATTGAGAAGCAGAGAAGAACAGGTTATCCCTTGTTAATCTTTGCATCAGAAATTAAAAAAGGCGAGAAACTAAAAGAAATATTGCAGGAACAGTTTCCAAATGAAAATATCGGCTTTGTTTCCTCTGTCACAGAAAATCGATTAGAGCAGGTGCAAGCTTTTCGAGATGGAGAGTTGACGATACTGATCAGTACGACAATTTTAGAGCGTGGAGTTACCTTCCCTTGTGTGGATGTTTTCGTAGTAGAAGCTAATCATCGTCTCTTTACCAAGTCTAGCTTGATTCAGATTGGTGGGCGAGTTGGGCGTAGTATGGACAGACCAACTGGTGAGTTGCTCTTCTTTCATGATGGATTAAATACTTCCATCAAAAAGGCAATCAAGGAAATCAAGCAGATGAACAAGGAGGCGGGATTATGAATTGTTTATTATGTGGCCAGTCAACAAAGAGTGACTTGACATTTAGTCACCTCTTACTGTTTAAGAATGAGCACAACTATCTTTGCTCAGCTTGTGATTCTACTTTTGAGAAGATTGGTGAAGACCATTGTCCAAACTGCATGAAAAGAGGGTTGTCAACAACGTGTCAAGATTGTAAACTTTGGTGTGAAGATGGGATTCAAGTTGATCATAAAGCAATCTTCACCTATAATCAAGCTATGAAAGACTTCTTTAGTCGATATAAGTTTGATGGGGATTTTCTGCTTAGAAAGGTTTTTACTCCTGTACTTGCAGATGAGTTGAAAAAGTATAGAGACTATGAATTTGTGGTAATTCCCCTAAGTCCTGAAAGATTGCTTGAGAGAGGATTTAATCAGGTTGAAGGTTTGGTTGAGACGGCAGGATTTTCCTTTCAAGATTTACTAGGGAAAAGAGAAGAGAAGGCTAGTTCTTCTAAGAATCGCTCAGAACGATTAGCTACGGAAATTCCCTTTTATATTAAAACGGAAGCCCCTCTTCCTAAGAAGATTTTGGTTATTGATGACATCTATACGACAGGGGCGACTATCAATCGTGTGAAGCGACTTTTTGAAGAGGTAGGTGTTTTGGAAGTCAAAACTTTTTCTCTTGTAAGATAAGGAAAAAATTTGCAAAATGAAAATGAAAGCGTTATAATATAGTTAGAAAAATAAAAATGTTTAGAAAGAAGGTACTTATATGATTAAATATAGTATCCGTGGTGAAAACCTAGAAGTAACAGAAGCAATTCGCAATTATGTAGTTTCTAAACTCGAAAAGATCGAAAAATATTTTCAACCTGAACAAGAGTTGGATGCACGTGTCAACTTGAAAGTTTACCGTGAAAAAACAGCAAAAGTTGAAGTAACAATTCCACTTGGATCAATTACCCTTCGTGCAGAAGATATTTCTCAAGATATGTATGGTTCTATCGATCTTGTAACAGATAAAATTGAACGCCAGATTCGAAAAAATAAAACAAAAATCGAACGCAAGAATAAAAATAAGGTTGCAACAAGCCAACTCTTTACAGATGCTCTAGTTGAAGATGCAAATGTTGTGCAGCCAAAAGTGGTTCGTTCAAAACAAATTGATTTAAAACCAATGGATTTGGAAGAAGCTCTTCTTCAAATGGACTTGTTGGGACATGATTTCTTTATCTATGTAGATGTAGAAGATCAAACAACAAATGTTTTGTATCGCCGCGAAGATGGTGAAGTTGGTTTGCTAGAAGTTAAGGAATCATAAAATCTTGACAACTATGTAAAAGTGGTTTACACAATTGTAAACCACTTTTGTATTGCATCATTAATAAGAGGTATAAATGGAGGTAGTTATGAAAGACGTGGTGATTGTTTCGGCAGTGCGGACTCCTATAGGCTCCTTTGGAGGAAGCTTGAAGAATGTTTCTGCTGTTGATTTGGGATCTTTGGTCATTAAGAGTGCTTTGGAAAAAGCGAATATTAAACCAGAGCAGGTAGATGAAGTGATTATGGGGAATGTCCTTGGCGCTGGTTTAGGACAAAATGTGGCTCGCCAAATGAGCATTCATGCGGGGCTTTCTGAGTTTACACCAGCCTTTACTATTAATAAGGTTTGCGGTTCTGGTTTGAAGGCAGTTCAGTTAGCTGCTCAAGCGATTCAGTGTGGCGATGCAGATATTGTCGTAGCTGGTGGTGCAGAAAACATGAGTCAGGCTCCATATGTTTTGCCAAACTTCCGTTGGGGCTGCCGTATGGGCGATTCGAAAGTTGTAGATACCATGATTAAGGACGGTTTGTCTGATGCCTTTAACGAATACCATATGGGGATTACAGCCGAGAATGTGGCCGAAGAATATGGTATTAGCCGGGATGATCAAGATGCTCTTGCTTTGGAATCACAAAAACGAGCAGTAGCGGCTATAGAATCTGGACGCTTTAAGGAAGAGATTGTTCCGGTGGTTATTCCTCAACGCAAAGGTGATCCTATTGTCTTTGATACAGATGAATTTCCTAGAAAAGATGCCAGCTTGGAGAGCTTGTCTAAGCTAGGTCCTGTTTTCAAAAAAGACGGTTCTGTTACAGCGGGAAATGCCTCAGGCATCAATGATGGGGCAGCAGCAGTCCTAATCATGAGTGCTGAAAAAGCTGAAGAATTAGGATTGCCAGTGATTGTCCGCATTCGTTCGTATGCAAGTGCAGGTTTGGATCCTAAGATGATGGGATGTGGGCCGATTTATGCAACTCGCAAGGCTCTTGAAAAAGGTAATTTGACAGTTGATGATCTCGACTTGATCGAGTCAAATGAAGCTTTTGCTGCCCAGACTTATGCAGTCGGTAAAACTCTAGGCTTCAACACAGATATTGTCAATGTCAATGGTGGCGCGATTGCTCTCGGTCACCCAATTGGAGCTTCAGGCTGTCGTATCTTAGTGACTCTGGTACATGAGATGATGAAGCGTGATGCTAAAACTGGGTTAGCAACTCTCTGTATCGGAGGGGGAATGGGAACAGCTCTTATCGTGGAACGTTAGATGGTAGTAATCTTAGTGCAGGAGGATAATGAGCTTATTCTCCTTTTTGCATTAAAACCATAAAAAATCAATAAGGAAAAGGAGGCTTACCACTTTTTAAAGGTCGCTTTTTAAGGGCTTTTGTGATATAATAATGCGCAAGAGGTTTAGAATGAAAAAAAATAATTTAACTCCGATTTCTGCGGTTCTACTAGGGATTGCAACTTTCGGAACCTTAACAATGCTGATTATTTTTTCACAAAATAATGTTGTAACAATCAGTGCCTTGTTTTTATTTGTACTTCTTTATCTGCTTTTATTCATCTGGCAAAAAAAACAGTATGAAAAGAGCGAAATTGAACAAATCCAATACGTAAACCATCAAGCGGAAGATAGCTTGAACACGTTGCTCGATCAAATGCCAGTTGGTGTTCTGAAATTAGACTTATCTAGTGGCGAAGTCGAATGGTTTAATCCTTATGCTGAGTTGATTTTGACGACTGAAGAAGGCGAAATTGATGTTGACTTGATTCAAACTATCATCAAGGCTTCTGTGGGGAACCCTGGTTCTTATGCTAACTTGGGGGAAACACGCTATGCCGTTCATATGGACAAGGTTTCGGGTGTTTTGTATTTCTTTGATGTTTCTGGGGAGTACGAAGCAACTGTCGAATTGGTAACCAGTCGACCAGTGATTGGGGTTATCTCGGTAGACAACTACGATGATCTAGAAGATGCAACCTCCGACTCCGATATTAGTCATATCAATAGCTTTGTGGCAAATTTTGTTTCAGAATTTGCTAGTAAGTATGCTATGTTTTCTCGGCGTGTGGGTATGGACCGCTTTTATTTATTTACTGATTACACAGTTCTTGAGGGATTGATGAATGATAAATTCTCTGTGATTGATGCCTTTCGTGAGGAGGCAAAACAGAGACAGCTGCCATTGACCTTGAGCATGGGCTTTTCTTATGGTGATGGAAATCATGATGAGATAGGGAAAGTTGCTTTAAGAAACTTGAACTTAGCTGAGGTTCGTGGTGGGGACCAGGTGGTTGTCAAGGAAAATGATGAAACCAAGAATCCAGTCTACTTTGGTGGTGGTTCCGCAGCCTCTGTTAAGAGAACAAGAACACGTACCAGAGCAATGATGACAGCTATTTCAGATAAAATTAGAAGTGTAGACCAAGTCTTTGTAGTCGGGCACAAGAATCTGGATATGGATGCCTTGGGGTCTGCGGTTGGCATGCAGTTGTTTGCTAACAATATCACTGAAAATAGCTATGCTGTTTATGATGCAGAACAAATGTCACCAGACATTGAGCGCGCGGTCAACTTCTTGGAAAAAGAGGGTGTCACTAAGCTCTTGCCTCTGACTGATGCGATGAGATTGGTCACCAAGCGCTCTTTGTTGATTTTAGTGGATCATTCCAAGACGGCTTTGACTTTATCGAAAGATTTTTACGAACTGTTCACTCAAACCATTGTCATTGACCATCATAGACGTGATCAGGATTTTCCAGAGAATGCAGTCATCACCTATATTGAAAGTGGGGCAAGTAGTGCCAGTGAGTTGGTCACAGAATTGATTCAGTTCCAAAATTCTAAGAAAAATCGTTTAAGTCGTATGCAGGCCAGTGTTTTGATGGCTGGTATGATGCTGGATACCAAGAATTTTACATCTCGCGTGACGAGTCGAACCTTTGATGTGGCTAGCTATCTGAGAACACGGGGAAGTGACAGTATCGCAATTCAGGAGATTGCTGCGACAGATTTTGAAGAGTACCGTGAGGTAAATGAACTCATTTTACAAGGTCGTAAGCTGGGTGCCGATGTCTTGATTGCCCAAGCGAAGGACTCAACTACTTATGATACGGTTGTCATCAGTAAGGCTGCCGATGCTATGTTGGCTATGTCTGGTATTGAGGCTAGTTTCGTTCTAGCAAAAAATACACAAGGATTTATCTCTATCTCAGCTCGAAGCCGCAGTAAAATCAATGTCCAACGCATTATGGAAGAGTTGGGTGGCGGTGGTCACTTTAATCTAGCTGCTGCACAAATCGAGAATATGGGTCTGTCAGAAGCTGGAGACAAATTGACTCAACTTGTCTTAGATGAACTAAAGGAAAAGGAGAAAGAAGAATGAAAGTAATCTTTTTAGCAGATGTTAAAGGAAAAGGGAAAAAAGGCGAAATCAAGGAAGTGCCAACTGGCTATGCTCAAAACTTCCTGATTAAAAAGAATTTGGCTAAGGAAGCGACTGCACAGGCAATCGGTGAATTGCGTGGAAAACAAAAATCAGAGGAAAAGGCTCATGCAGAGATGTTAGCAGAGGCAAGAGCCATCAAGGCTAAGCTTGAAGCAGAAGAAACGGTTGTAGAGTTTGTTGAAAAAGTTGGACCAGATGGCCGTACCTTTGGATCCATCACCAACAAGAAAATTGCAGAAGAATTGCAAAAGCAGTTTGGTATCAATATTGACAAGCGTCATATTCAAGTAAAGGCACCAATTCGAGCAGTAGGTTTGATTGATGTACCAGTGAAGATCTATCAAGATGTTACAAGTGTCATCAATCTTCGTGTAAAAGAAGGGTAAGTTTACAACTTCTTGACAAGATTGTAAAAGGAAGGAAAGTCGGATGGCAGAAGTAGAGGAACTGCGAGTTCAACCTCAGGATATTTTGGCCGAACAATCTGTTTTGGGGGCTATTTTTATAGATGAGAGCAAGCTCGTTTTTGTCCGAGAATACATTGATTCTAGAGACTTCTTTAAGTATGCTCATCGGTTGATTTTCCAAGCGATGGTAGACTTGTCGGATCGTGGAGAGGCGATTGATGCGACGACAGTTCGAACGATTTTGGATAGCCAAGGGGATCTCCAAAATATTGGTGGCTTGTCCTATCTTGTTGAAATTGTCAACTCTGTACCAACTTCAGCCAACGCGGAGTATTATGCTAAAATCGTTGCAGAAAAGGCTATGCTACGTCGCTTGATTTCCAAGTTGACAGACTCTGTCAACCAAGCCTATGAGGCTTCTAAGCCTGTAGATGAAATCATTGCTCAAGCTGAAAAGGGACTCATTGATGTTAGCGAAAATGCCAATCGTAGTGGTTTCAAGAACATCCGTGATATTCTAAATATCAACTTTGGGAACCTAGAAGTTCGGTCACAACAAACAACGGATATCACTGGTATTGCAACGGGCTACCGTGATTTGGATCATATGACGACAGGTCTCCATGAGGAGGAACTGATTATTATCGCAGCTCGTCCTGCGGTCGGTAAAACAGCCTTTGCCTTGAACATTGCTCAGAACATCGGGACTAAGTTGGACAAGACTGTAGCTATCTTTTCACTGGAAATGGGTGCGGAAAGTCTAGTAGATCGTATGTTGGCGGCCGAAGGCTTGGTGGAGTCCCATTCTATCCGTACGGGTCAATTGACTGATGAGGAATGGCAAAAGTATACCATTGCCCAAGGGAATCTGGCCAACGCGAGTATCTATATCGATGATACACCAGGGATTCGAATCACGGAGATTCGTTCGCGCTCACGCAAACTGGCTCAAGAAACAGGCAATCTAGGCTTGATTTTGATCGACTACCTACAGCTTATCACAGGGACTGGTCGTGAAAACCGCCAACAAGAAGTTTCTGAAATTTCTCGTCAGCTAAAAATTCTAGCCAAGGAATTGAAAGTTCCAGTCATTGCTCTTAGTCAGTTATCTCGTGGAGTGGAACAGCGTCAGGATAAGAGACCAGTCTTGTCTGATATTCGTGAATCGGGTTCTATCGAGCAGGATGCAGATATCGTAGCCTTTCTATACCGTGACGACTACTACGATCGTGCGGGTGAAGAAGAGGAAGGAATTCCAAATAACAAGGTAGAGGTTATCATCGAGAAAAACCGTAGTGGAGCTCGTGGAACGGTGGAATTGATTTTCCAAAAAGAATACAATAAATTTTCAAGTATCTCAAAGAGGGAGGCATAAGATGTCAGATGCATTTACAGATGTAGCCAAGATGAAAAAAATCAAAGAAGAGATCAAGGCGCATGAGGGACAAGTCGTTGAAATGACTTTGGAGAATGGCCGTAAGCGCCAAAAAAATAGACTGGGTAAGCTAATTGAAGTTTATCCGTCTCTATTTATCGTTGAATTTGGGGATGTTGAGGGAGATAAACAAGCTAATGTTTACGTTGAATCTTTCACCTACTCAGATATCTTGACAGAAAAGAATTTGATTCGCTATCTAGACTAAGAATCCTAAAATGAAGTGAGCTTTGCTCACTTTTTTCTTTTTTTCCGAATAGTATAAACGAGGGGAACCTCGGAAATTTATATTATTAAGGAGAATGAATGACGTTTTTAAAATCAGGAGTTAAGAAGAGTAGATATACGCAGTTGGGTGTAGGGTTGGCTACATTGTTCGTTACAAGTACCTTTTTGTTTGGTGGAGAATCAGTTCAGGCTGACAGTGTAGCGCGTGGTGATGATTACCCGCTTCACTATAAAAATGGTAGTGTGGAAATCGATCAGTGGCGGATGTATTCTCGCCAGTGTACGTCTTTTGCGGCCTTTCGTTTGAGTAGTGTAAATGGCTTTGAAATTCCGCCTGCTTATGGAAATGCAAATGAATGGGGGCACCGCGCAAGGCGAGAAGGCTACCGTGTTGACAGCAAGCCAGAAATTGGTTCAATTGCTTGGTCGACAGAAGGTTACTACGGACATGTGGCCTGGGTATCAAATGTATCAGGGGATACGATTGAGATCGAAGAATATAACTATGGAGTTAGGGAGAAATACAATCGTCGTAGCGTAAAAGCTAGCTCTATGACAGGCTTTATCCATTTTAAGGACTTGGTAGGGAATGGTGGTAGAACTGGAAATCCTATCAGGTCAGGGCTGGCATCTAGTGGGACTCACACGTTTACTCAAAAGTCCGCTATTAGAAACCAGCCGTCAAGTACAGCACAAGTTATTGACTACTACTATCCTGGTGAAAATGTTAGCTACGATCAAATCGTAGAAAAGGACGGTTATAAGTGGCTTAGTTACATGTCCTATAGTGGAATGAGGAGATACGTCCAGTATATGGAAACAGAATTGGTAGAGAATGGTTGGAAGAAGCAAAACGGTATTTGGAATTACCGTGAGAACGGGAAACTCGCAACTGGTTGGAAGAAAATAAATGGCAGTTGGTATCACTTTAAAGACAATGGAACCATGTCAACAGGTTGGGTGAAGGATGGCTCGCATTGGTACTATCTAAAGACATCAGGAGAGATGCAGACAGGATGGCTCAAGGAAAATGGAACATGGTATTATTTGGAGAGTTCAGGGGCTATGAAGTCTAGCCAGTGGTTCCAAGTAGGAGGAAAGTATTACTACGTTAATGCTTCAGGGGCTTTAGCAGTGAATACCACTGTGGATGGCTATCAAGTAGATAGTAACGGAGCTAGAATCTAGAAAGAATATAAAAAAGAGGACTTCATTACCATTTGCCTATTCTTTCCGATGGTATTTTTCCCTGCTTTCCTTTATAATGGGTGTATGGACAAGAAAAAATTATTATTAATTGATGGATCTTCAGTTGCTTTTCGAGCTTTTTTTGCGCTCTATCAGCAGTTGGATCGTTTTAAAAATGCTAATGGCCTTCATACCAATGCAATCTATGGCTTTCAACTCATGTTGAATCATGTCTTGGAGCGGGTTGAGCCCAGTCATGTTTTGGTAGCCTTTGATGCAGGTAAGACGACTTTCCGTACAGAGATGTATGCAGACTACAAGGGTGGCCGTGCTAAAACTCCAGATGAGTTTCGTGAGCAATTTCCCTTCATTCGTGAGTTGTTAGACCATCTTGGGATTCGCCATTATGAGTTGGCCCAGTATGAAGCGGATGATATCATCGGGACCCTAGGTCGC
Source organism: Streptococcus oralis (assembly GCF_021497885.1). Taxonomy (NCBI): domain Bacteria; kingdom Bacillati; phylum Bacillota; class Bacilli; order Lactobacillales; family Streptococcaceae; genus Streptococcus; species Streptococcus oralis. The sequence continues at coordinate 1,897,884 of NZ_CP046523.1, read as the reverse complement.
TTGGCTGAGAAGGATTCTTTTGATGTGACAATCGTTAGCGGAGATAAGGATTTGATCCAGTTGACGGACGAGCACACGGTGGTCGAGATTTCCAAAAAAGGTGTGGCTGAGTTTGAGGCCTTTACGCCAGACTATCTCATGGAAAAGATGGGCCTCACGCCAGCTCAGTTCATTGATCTTAAGGCCCTCATGGGGGATAAGTCTGATAATATCCCTGGTGTCACGAAAATCGGTGAAAAGACGGGTATCAAGCTCTTGCTGGAGCATGGTTCGCTTGAGGGTATTTATGAAAATATCGATGGGATGAAGGCTTCTAAGATGAAGGAAAATCTCATCAATGACAAGGAACAAGCTTTTCTGTCTAAAACCTTGGCGACCATTGAAACTCAGGCACCAATTGAGATTGGCCTTGATGATTTGGTCTATAGTGGTCCAGATGTGGAAAATCTCGGGAAATTCTACGATGAGATGGGCTTCAAACAGCTCAAGCAAGCTTTAAATGTGTCATCAACGGATGCGCCCGAAAGTTTGGATTTCGCCATCGTTGACCAAGTCAGTCAAGACATGCTGAGTGGCGACTCTATCTTCCACTTTGAGCTCTTTGGTGAGAATTACCATACGGATGATTTGGTTGGTTTTGCCTGGTCCTGTGGGGATAAACTTTACGCCACAGACAAACTTGAGCTCTTGCAGGAGCCGATTTTCAAGGATTTTCTAGAAAAAACACCTCTGAAAGTGTATGACTTTAAGAAAGCGAAGGTTCTTTTAAATCGCTTGGGCTTGAACCTGCAGGCCCCTGCTTTTGACAGCCGTTTGGCAAAATACTTACTCTCAACAGTCGAGAACAATGAAATCTCAACAATTGCTAGTCTCTACGGCCAAACATACTTGGTTGATGATGAGACTTTCTATGGTAAGGGAGTTAAGAAAGCCATCCCTGAACGAGAGAAATTCTTGGAGCATTTGGCTCGCAAGGTTGCTGTTTTGGTTGAGACCGAGCCTGTTTTGCTTGAAAAACTCAGTGAACACGGGCAGTTAGATCTCCTCTATGACATGGAGCAACCTCTGGCTTTTGTCCTTGCCAAGATGGAAATCGCTGGGATCAAGGTAAAAAAAGAAACCCTACTTGAAATGCAGGCTGAAAATGAGGTCGTCATTGAGCAACTCACTCAAGAGATTTACGAACTGGCTGGTGAAGAGTTTAATATCAACTCGCCTAAGCAGTTGGGCGTGCTTCTCTTTGAAAAACTGGGTCTTCCTCTAGAGTACACTAAGAAAACCAAGACAGGTTACTCGACGGCCGTGGATGTGCTAGAGCGTCTAGCTCCTATTGCTCCGATTGTTAAGAAAATCCTCGACTACCGTCAGATTGCGAAGATTCAGTCTACCTATGTGATTGGCTTGCAGGACTGGATTTTGGATGATGGTAAGATTCACACGCGCTATGTACAGGATTTGACTCAGACTGGGCGTTTGTCTAGTGTAGATCCAAACTTGCAAAATATCCCTGTTCGTTTGGAGCAAGGCCGTCTCATTCGTAAGGCTTTTGTGCCTGAGTGGGAGGATAGTGTTCTTCTTAGCTCCGACTATTCGCAGATTGAGTTGCGCGTTTTGGCACATATCTCTAAAGATGAGCACTTGATTAAGGCCTTTCAAGAGGGGGCAGATATCCATACCTCGACGGCCATGCGTGTCTTTGGAATTGAACGCCCTGAGGATGTGACTCCAAACGACCGTCGTAATGCCAAGGCGGTAAACTTTGGAGTGGTTTACGGGATTTCAGACTTTGGCTTGTCTAATAATCTGGGCATCAGCCGTAAGGAAGCAAAAGCCTACATTGACACTTACTTTGAACGCTTCCCAGGTATTAAAAACTACATGGATGAAGTGGTGCGTGAGGCGCGTGATAAGGGCTATGTAGAGACCCTCTTCAAGCGTCGTCGTGAGTTGCCAGATATTAATTCGCGCAACTTCAACATTCGTGGTTTTGCAGAGCGGACTGCCATCAACTCTCCTATCCAGGGTTCAGCAGCAGATATTCTCAAGATTGCTATGATCCAGCTAGACAAGGCTTTAGTAGCAGGCGGTTATCAGACCAAGATGCTGTTGCAAGTACATGATGAAATCGTCCTTGAGGTTCCGAAATCAGAACTAGCAGCCGTCAAAGTACTGGTGAAACAAACCATGGAAGAAGCCATCCAGCTCAGTGTTCCCCTCATCGCTGATGAGAATGAAGGAGCAACTTGGTACGAGGCTAAATAAGAAAGATATGATAGAGTTTGAAGCATTTGTCTTCAAACTCTTTTTCAAGATTTTCTGTAAGCAGTTTCCTTGACTTATCCTTGCTTTTGCGTTATCATATGTCCATATAAGATACGGGAGTCTGTGTACAGTCTGAGAGGAAGTGTTAAACTTCGACCGCACCTGATCTGGGTAATGCCAGCGTAGGGAAGGATACTTAGCCGAATTCTGCACCTTTTCCGTATATGGAAGGGGTTTTCTTTTTGTCAAAAGGAAGCCTAGAAGAGGAGGTTTTTATGAAAGCAAGCATTGCCTTGCAAGTTTTGCCCCTATCACAGGGGATTGATTGAATTGCTATTATTGATCAAGTGATTGCTTATCTGCAAGCTCAGTCCGTGACCATGGTGGTGACACCCTTTGAAACGGTCTTGGAAGGGGAGTTTGATGAGCTCATGCGCATTCTCAAAGAAGCGCTGAAAGTGGCCGGGCAGGAGGCAGATAATGTCTTTGCCAATGTCAAAATAAATGTAGGAGAGATTTTAAGCATCGATGAGAAACTTGAAAAGTATGATGAGACGACACATTAGTCTTTTGGGCTTTATAGGAGTCTTGTCGGTCTGGCAGTTAGCGGGAATATTCAAACTTTTACCCAAGTTTATCCTGCCAACCCCTTTTGAAATTCTCCAGGCATTTGTTCGTGACAGAGAATTTCTCTGGCACCATAGCTGGGCGACCTTGAGAGTGGCTTTACTGGGGTTGGTTCTGGGAGTCTTGATTGCCTGTATCATGGCTGTGCTTATGGACAGTCTGACTTGGCTCAATGACTTGATTTACCCTATGATGGTGGTTGTCCAGACTATCCCGACCATTGCCATAGCCCCAATCTTGGTCTTGTGGCTAGGATATGGGATTTTGCCCAAGATTGTCTTGATTATCTTGACGACAACCTTCCCTATCATCGTCAGCATTTTAGACGGATTTAGGCATTGTGATAAGGATATGCTGACCTTGTTTAGCCTAATGCGAGCAAATCCTTGGCAAATCCTTTGGCATTTTAAAATACCGGTCAGCCTGCCCTACTTTTATGCAGGTCTGAGGGTCAGTGTCTCCTACGCCTTTATCACAACCGTGGTATCTGAGTGGTTGGGAGGCTTTGAAGGACTAGGTGTTTACATGATTCAGTCTAAGAAACTGTTTCAGTATGATACCATGTTTGCCATTATTATTCTGGTGTCGATTATCAGCCTTTTGGGTATGAAATTGGTCGATATTAGTGAAAAATATGTGATTAGATGGAAACGTCCCTAAGATAAGGATGTTTGAGAAAAAGAAAAGAGGAAATCAAAATGAAAAAAACATGGAAAGTGTTTTTAACGCTTGTAACGGCTTTTGTAGCTGTTGTGCTTGTGGCCTGTGGCCAAGGAACTGCTTCTAAGGATAACAAAGAAGCAGAAGTCAAAAAGATTGATTTTATCCTAGACTGGACACCAAATACCAACCACACAGGGTTGTATGTTGCCAAGGAAAAAGGCTATTTCAAAGAAGCTGGAGTGGATGTTGATTTGAAATTGCCACCAGAAGAAAGCTCATCTGACTTGGTGATCAATGGCAAGGCACCATTTGCTATCTATTTCCAAGACTACATGGCTAAGAAATTGGAAAAAGGAGCAGGAATTACTGCCGTTGCCGCTATCGTTGAGCACAATACATCAGGAGTTATCTCACGTAAATCGGACAATGTCACCAGTCCAAAGGACTTGGTTGGTAAGAAATACGGAACTTGGAACGACCCAACTGAGCTTGCTATGTTGAAAACCTTGGTAGAATCACAAGGCGGAGACTTTGAGAAGGTCGAAAAAGTACCAAACAACGACTCAAACTCGATTACACCGATTGCCAATGGCGTCTTTGATACTGCTTGGATATACTACGGTTGGGATGGTATCCTTGCCAAATCGCAAGGAGTGGATGCTAACTTCATGTACTTGAAAGACTATGTCAAGGAGTTTGACTACTACTCACCCGTTATCATCGCTAACAACGACTATCTAAAAGACAACAAAGAAGAAGCTCGCAAAGTCATCCAAGCTATTAAAAAAGGCTACCAATATGCCATGGAACACCCAGAAGAAGCTGCAGATATCCTCATCAAGAATGCACCTGAACTCAAGGAAAAACGTGACTTTGTTATCGAATCTCAAAAATACTTGTCAAAAGAATATGCAAGTGACAAGGAAAAATGGGGACAATTTGACGCTGACCGCTGGAATGCCTTCTACAAATGGGATAAAGAACATGGTATCCTTAAAGAAGACTTGACAGACAAAGGCTTCACCAATGAATTTGTAAAATAATGACAGAAATTAGACTAGAACATGTAAGTTATGCCTATGGTCAGGAGAGGATTTTAGAGGATATCAACCTGCAGGTGACATCAGGTGAAGTGGTTTCTATCCTAGGTCCAAGTGGTGTTGGGAAGACTACTCTCTTTAACCTAATCGCTGGGATTTTAGAAGTCCAGTCTGGGCGAATTATCCTTGATGGCGAGGAAAATCCTAAGGGGCGCGTGAGTTATATGTTGCAAAAGGATCTCCTCTTGGAGCACAAGACGGTGCTTGGCAATATCATCCTGCCTCTCTTGATTCAAAAGGTGGATAAGTCAGAGGCTATTGCCCGAGCGGATGAAATCCTTGCGACCTTCCAGCTGACAGCTATACGAGATAAGTATCCCCATGAACTCAGTGGTGGGATGCGCCAGCGTGTAGCCTTGCTCCGGACCTATCTTTTTGGACACAAGCTCTTTCTCTTGGATGAGGCCTTTAGTGCCTTAGATGAGATGACCAAGATGGAACTCCACGCTTGGTATCTGGAGATTCACAAACAGTTGCAACTGACGACCCTCATCATCACGCATAGTATTGAGGAGGCACTCAATCTCAGCGATCGCATCTATATTTTGAAAAATCGCCCCGGGCAAATTGTTTCAGAAATTAAACTAGATTGGTCTGAAGGTGAGGACAAGGAAGTCCAAAAGATTGCCTACAAACGTCAAATATTAGTAGAATTAGGCTTAGATAAGTAGAAAAACAGGGAGTTGGTGAAGATTATTCTTTACTTGCTCCCTTTTCCTTTCAAAAAATCAAAAATTTCGGTATAATAGTCAAAGATAGTCAAGGTTCAAAGAAGGAGTTTGATTTGCTATGAGATTTAAAAATACATCAGATCATATCGAAGCCTATATCAAGGCGATTTTAGACCAATCTGGTATCGTGGAATTGCAGCGGAGCCAGTTGGCAGATACCTTTCAGGTTGTGCCGAGTCAGATCAACTATGTAATCAAGACACGTTTTACTGAAAGCAGAGGTTACTTGGTTGAGAGCAAGCGGGGTGGCGGAGGCTACATTCGCATAGGCCGGATTGAGTTTTCCAATCATCATGAGATGCTCCGCGATTTGCTTTACTCGATTGGTGAGCGAGTTAGTCAGGAGATTTATGAGGATATTCTCCAGCTTTTGGTGGAGCAGGACTTGATGACCAAGCAGGAGATGACCTTGCTAACTTCAGTAGCAACAGATCGTGTTCTGGGGGAAGAATCCTCAGTTGTCCGTGCCAATATGCTCCGACAGCTATTACAAGAGGTAGATAGAAAAGAGAAGTAAGATGAACTATTCAAAAGCATTGAATGAATGTATCGAGAGTGCCTACATGGTTGCGAGCCATTTTGGAGCTCGTTACCTAGAGTCATGGCACTTGTTGATTGCCATGTCCAATCACAGTTACAGCGTGGCAGGTGCGACTTTAAATGATTATCCTTATGAAATGGACCGTCTAGAAGAGGTTGCTTTAGAACTGACTGAAACGGACTATAGCCAGGACGAAACCTTTACGGAATTGCCTTTTTCTCATCGTTTGGAGGTCCTATTTGCAGAAGCAGAGTATGTGGCCTCAGTGGTCCATGCAAAGGTGCTAGGGACAGAGCATGTTCTCTATGCGATTTTGCATGATGGCAATGCCTTGGCAACTCGCATCTTGGAGAGAGCAGGCTTCTCTTATGAAGACCAGAAAGATCAGGTCAGAATTGCCGCTCTTCGTCGCAATCTAGAAGAGCGTGCAGGATGGACTCGTGAAGACCTTAAGGCTTTGCGTCAACGCCATCGCACAGTAACTGACAAGCAAAATTCCATGGCCAATATGATGGGCATGCCTCAAGCTCAAAGTGGAGGCCTAGAGGATTACACGCATGACCTGACGGAGCAAGCGCGCTCTGGCAAGTTAGAGCCAGTTATCGGTCGTGACAAGGAAATCTCACGTATGATTCAGATTTTGAGTCGTAAGACCAAGAACAATCCTGTCTTGGTTGGTGATGCTGGTGTTGGGAAAACAGCTCTGGCACTTGGACTTGCCCAGCGTATTGCTAGTGGGGACGTACCTGCAGAAATGGCAAAGATGCGTGTTCTAGAGCTTGATTTGATGAATGTTGTTGCAGGGACACGTTTCCGTGGTGACTTTGAAGAACGTATGAACAACATCATCAAGGATATAGAGGAAGATGGCAAAGTGATTCTCTTTATCGATGAACTCCACACCATTATGGGTTCTGGAAGCGGTATTGACTCGACTCTGGATGCGGCCAATATCTTGAAACCAGCCTTGGCGCGTGGAATTTTGAGAACGGTTGGTGCAACCACTCAGGAAGAATACCAAAAACACATCGAAAAAGATGCTGCCCTTTCTCGTCGTTTTGCAAAAGTGACGATTGAAGAGCCAAGTCTAGCTGACAGTATGACTATTTTGCAAGGTTTGAAGGCTACCTATGAGAAACACCACCGTGTGCAAATCACAGATGAAGCTGTTGAAACAGCTGTTAAGATGGCGCATCGTTACTTGACCAGTCGTCACTTGCCAGACTCTGCTATCGACCTCTTAGATGAGGCGGCAGCAACAGTGCAAAACAAATCCAAGCATGTGAAAGCAGACGAATCCGACTTGACTCCAGCTGACAAGGCACTTATGGATGGCAAGTGGAAACAGGCAGCCCAGCTAATCGCAAAAGAAGAGGAAGTACCTGTCTACAAAGACTTGGTGACAGAGTCTGATATTTTGACTACCTTGAGTCGCTTGTCAGGTATTCCAGTCCAAAAACTGACTCAAACGGATGCTAAGAAATACCTGAACTTGGAAGCTGAACTACACAAACGTGTCATCGGTCAAGATCAAGCTGTTTCAAGTATTAGCCGTGCCATTCGCCGCAATCAGTCAGGTATTCGTAGTCACAAGCGTCCGATTGGTTCCTTTATGTTCCTAGGGCCGACAGGAGTCGGTAAGACCGAATTGGCAAAGGCTCTGGCAGAAGTCCTCTTTGATGACGAATCAGCCCTTATCCGCTTTGATATGAGTGAGTATATGGAGAAATTTGCGGCTAGCCGTCTCAATGGAGCACCTCCTGGCTATGTGGGCTACGAGGAAGGTGGGGAGTTGACTGAGAAGGTTCGCAACAAACCTTACTCAGTGCTTCTCTTTGACGAGGTAGAAAAGGCCCATCCAGACATCTTTAATGTCCTCTTGCAGGTTTTGGACGACGGTGTCTTGACAGATAGCAAGGGGCGCAAGGTTGATTTTTCAAATACCATTATCATCATGACGTCAAACCTTGGTGCGACGGCTCTTCGTGATGACAAGACTGTTGGCTTTGGCGCGAAAGACATTCGTTTTGACCAGGAAAATATGGAAAAACGAATCTTTGAAGAGTTGAAAAAAACTTATCGACCAGAGTTTATCAACCGTATTGATGAAAAGGTGGTTTTCCACAGTTTGGATAGCGAACACATGCAAGAAATTGTCAAGATTATGGTGAAACCATTGATTGCTAGCCTGGCAGAGAAGGGTATCGACCTGAAACTGCAAGCTTCAGCCCTGAAGTTGCTAGCTAGCCAAGGTTACAATCCAGAAATGGGAGCTCGCCCACTTCGCAGAACCCTGCAAACAGAAGTGGAGGACAAGTTGGCAGAACTTCTTCTTAAGGGAGAACTGGTAGCAGGCAAGACACTCAAGATTGGTGTCAAAGCTGGTCAACTAAAATTTGATATTGCTTAAAAATGGAGAGTCAGGAGCAATCCTGATTCTTTTTTTGGTACTTTTTTATAAAAAATGATAAAAACTATTGACAAAACAAAAATATAGTATATAATAAAAACATAGAAAATAAAAATATCAAAAACTATAAAAAGGTAAAACGTTTATGAAAAAGAAAACAGCAGTGGTATTTGGGACCTTTGCCCCTCTTCATCAGGGTCATATCGATCTGATCCAGCGAGCGAAGCGTCAGTGTGACCAGGTCTGGGTAGTCGTTTCAGGCTACGAGGGAGACCGAGGTGAGCAGGTAGGTTTAAGTCTTCAAAAAAGATTTCGCTATATCAGAGAGGCTTTTCGTGATGACGAGTTGACCTCTGTCTGCAAGTTGGATGAGACCAAGCTTCCTCGTTACCCTATGGGCTGGCAGGAGTGGTTGGACCAGATGTTAGCGGAGATTTCCTATGATGAAACCCAGCAAGAACTGACTTTCTTTGTGGGAGAAGAAGACTACCAGCAAGAACTAGCTAATCGTGGCTTTGAGACCGTTTTGCAAGAAAGAAAGTTTGGTATCTCAGCGACTATGATTCGAGAAAATCCAAGCAAATATTGGAAATACATCGCTCAACCCTTCCGTCGTCAGTTTACAAAGAAAGTGTTGATTATGGGAAGTGCTAGCAATGGGAAGACCACTCTGGCCAAGGATTTGGCAAGGTATTACGATGCGCCCGTTAGTCTGGAATACGCGCGTGAGTACCAGATCAAAAACAATGTTCGCGACGATGAATTGACTCCAAAAGATTACTATTATCTCCTGTTGGGGCAGTATGACCAGACCTCTAAGTTAATCGATAGCAATGCCAATCGAGGTCTAGTGATAGCTGACACAAACTCCTTAGTAACCAAGGGCTACTATGATTATTACATGGAGGCTGAGGCTCAAGAGGACTTATCAGGAGAAACCTTTGACAATCTCTTTGTTTCGATCTTGGCTAAGGAAAAATGGGACTTGATTCTCTTTGTGCAACCTGTCGGCTCCTATGTCAATGACGGGTTTAGAGATATGGCCATGGCGGAAGACCATATTCGTCACAGTTTTTCCCAGCATCTGGACCAGATGAGAGAGCGCTATTTAACCACCATTCCACTAGTTTATCTAGCGGAGGATTATCTAGGCAATTATGAAGGAGCCAAAGTAGCTATCGATGCCATTTACCAAGCAGATTAGGAGAAAATGATGAAAACAGTAACTAAAAAAATCACACAATTTATCGAGAACTTTAAAAATGTCCATGCAGAAGCCCGCAAGATTGGTTTTGCAGGAATCATGCACCTGCTCTGGAAAGATCTCTTTGTCGGCCGTAGTCTTTTCCAGTGGTTGTATCTCATCGCCTTGTCAAGTGTTCCCTTGATCTTGGAATTCACGCAAAATACAGAAAGCCATGACTGGCTGAGCTTGTTTGCATCTTGGACTGGGATTGTCTGTGTTATCTTGGTAGCAGAAGGACGGGCTAGCAATTATCTCTTTGGAGCCATTAACTCGGCCATCTATTTGATTTTAGCTATGAATGCGACTTTTTATGGCGAAGTCTTGACGACCGTTTACTTCTTTGTTATGCAGCCGATTGGTCTCTATGCTTGGTTGTCCAATCGTATTAATGATCAAGGAAAACCAGAAGAATCCCACTTTGAAGCTAAGAAATTATCTGTACTTGACTGGCTCAAGTACTTGGCCTTGACTGCTATTATCTGGATTGGTATGGGCTTGGCTTACCAAAGTATCAATAGCGCTCGCCCTTTCCGTGATAGTGTTACCGATGCGACCAATGGTGTTGGTCAGCTCTTGATGACACGTCTCTACCGCGAGCAATGGATTTTCTGGATTGCAACCAATCTCTTTAGTATTTATCTCTGGTGGGGTGAAAATATCCACATCCAAGGGATGTACTGGGTTTACACACTTAACAGTCTAGTGGGTTGGTACCAATGGACCAAGGCAGTTCGAAAGGAGGCATAAGATGGCAGACGTAAAGATTCCAGAAGGGATGACGGAAAAAGAATATTTTGAAATTCATGCCAGTCAGGAGGAGTTTTTGGATTGGTACTACAAGCAGGAACTCCCTCAATATGAAAAACCAAGTGTGACAGTAGATATGGTAGCCTACTGCTTTGTCGAAGGAAAGATCAAGCTCTTGCTAATCCGTCGCAAGGCTCATCCCTATCAGAACTGTTTGGCTTTAGTTGGAGGCTTTATGGACAAGGGAGAAGATGCTGCACATGCCTGTCAACGCGAGGTGAGAGAAGAAGTCAATCTCGATCTACCTTTGGAGAAAATCGAGCAATTGATGACCGTATCGACTCCCGGGCGTGATCCGCGGGGTTGGACGGTGACCATTGCTCACTTAGTGTACCTGCCTAGTCGTGCCTTAGACCTTGTTCAGGCAGGTGACGATGCCAAGGATGTGGTTTTTGTAGATGTCGATTTCCAGACAGGCAAATGCTTCCTAGAGGGAGTCGAGCTGGACGAGAGAGCCTTCGCCTTTGACCATTATGCCATTATCCAAGAATCCATCAAACGAATCCAAGGCCGTCTCGACTGGAATCCAACCTTCCTCTATCTGCTAGAGGAAGAGTTCACTGTCTACGAGGGAACTGAACTGGTCAATCTCATCAACCCAGGACGCCCAATCGTCAGCAATAACTTTCTCGTAAAATACGGCGAATATGTAGAAGAAGTTGGACTCAAACGAGTACCCAAAAAGAAACCAAGAAAAACCTATCGATTGAAATAAAAAGCGAGGTCGGAAACTTTTCCCGACCTCTTTATTTGCTGTTATTAGACGCTTTTATCCTATTTCAATAGTATTGAAGCCTTTTATCTAAAAAGATGCAAGCGATTACATATGAGCGATGCAAAAATAGGACTTTTATGTAAAAAATTTTCTATTTTTTTGTTTCAATTACGAATAGAAATAGTAGAGAGAAATTTTTTTAAAATAGTTTCTCTAAATAGTTGACAGATTCAAAGCCCAATGTTACAATTATATTACAAAAAGATTTCTTAACATTTCAAAAATGTTACAAAGGAGTAGAAAAATGAAAAAGAAAACCTATATCAAATTGATGGCAGCGACTGTATTGGCTTCTACCTTGCTACTAGGAGCTTGTGGAAATAAAAACGAAACCACTCAAACTAGTAGCTCTGCAAAGACAAGTCAATCATCAAGCTCTAAAGCAGCTTCTTCTAGCAAAGAAAGCAAGACTCAAAAATCTTCAAGCTCAGCTTCATCTGAAAAGGCCCAGGCATCTTCTGGTCAGTCTTCTACAGCGGCGGATCAGTCACAAGCGAAACCAGCGCCTGAATCAAGACAAGAACAAGCAGCCCCTAGTCAGCAAGCTCCATCTCAGGCACCTTCAACTCAGCAAGACTCTCAAGCCCAGTCTAACCAGTCAGGCTATGATCCAACAACTGACCGCAAACTTCAAGACAAGCAAGCAGAACACAACAAACGCTACAAGGGTGTTTTAACCATGGTTGATGGTGATTTCTCAGCAGCTGCAGGTAACTGGAAGGGAGCGAATGGCGAAACTATTACGGTTTCATCAGGGGGCCAATTTACAGTAGAAACTGCAGAAGGAAATAAAGAAAACTACTCTATTAGAGGCTACTCTTACACTCTTGATGATGGCAAGTATAATGCCAAAATCGGTGGAGGAAAAATCATCCAAATTACAACAGGTGCGGATGGTCAAGTTTCGAGTGTTGCCTTGATTCAATAATAAAATTTGGTGTTTTAACTCTTACTAGAAATCGTTCTGTAAAAGAGTGAGTCAACTGTTTTTCACTTAGTTTCTCCAAGAGAAAGTGGTATAATAAAAAAATCAAAGGAAAACGAGTGATAATACATGTCGGATAAATTAATCTTACCTCAAAACACACGATTGATGGGAGTATTTCTTGGATTTGTAGGTGGTTCTTTGGATGTGTTTTGCCATATTCAATACCATAGTTTGGTAGCGACACAGACAGGGAATATTCTCCTATTGATATCTGATTGGCACGACTCAAATGTTATCAATACGATGCTACGATTCTGCTCCATTATTTTCTTTTCTCTAGGATTTCTGTTTGCATTGCACATGAAAGAATACCGCAAAACGGCCTACTGGCGGGTTAAGATGCTGCTCCCTTTATTTATTGGAACTCTTATTCTCCCTTTCTTTTCACGATTTCCTCTATTAGAAGTTCCGTTTATCGCTTTTGGAACAGGAATGATGATGCTAACATTTACGGGCAGTTTGATTGAAGATCATCCCTATGTCATTTTTATGACGTCTGGAAATTACCGAAAGATGCTGACCGCTTTGTATCGCATTGCTAGAAGAGAAGGAAATATCCAAGAATACCGTCGTCAGGCCTTAAATTATGGGATTGTTGTGGGAAGTTTCATAGTGGGCGCAATCAGCTTGGCTGTATTGATGCATTTTCTTCATGAATGGTCTATATGGATTGTCAGCCTTAATTTGTTTTTGATTATGTCCTATTATATAGCTAGAGTGAAGCAATTAGACTTACAAGATGAAAATATATAAAAACGGCAAGACTCATTTTTGAGCTTTGCCGTTTTTGTGAGTTGTAGATGTGAGACTATGCTTTGTCTAATTGCAAGAGGGCTTCAATCTCTGCTAGGGTGCTAGCTTGTGAAATGGCTCCACGAAGTTTGGCAGCGCCAGATGTCCCCCGGAGGTAGTGAGGAGCGAGGCCGCGGAATTCACGAACGGCTACGTTTTCTCCTTTGAGGTTAATCAAGCGTTTCAAATGTTCGTAGGCGATTTTCATCTTGTCTTCAAAAGTCAAATCAGGGAGAATTTCTCCTGTTTCAAAGTAGTGGTTGATTTGATTGAAGAGGTAGGGATTTCCCATGGCTGCGCGACCAATCATGACAGCGTCAGCCCCGACTTCTTCGATACGCTGTTTGGCTTCTTGGACAGTGCGGATGTCACCGTTGGCGATGAATGGAATCTTGGTCAAAGCTTGAGCAACCTTGTGAAGGGTCTCAAGGTCAGCGTGGCCAGTATACATTTGTTCGCGGGTACGGCCGTGCATGGCGAGGGCAGAGACACCTGCAGCCTCAGCTGCGAGGGCATTTTCCACGGCTAAGGATGGGTCAGACCAGCCTGTACGCATTTTTACAGTGAGGGGGATATCAAGGACAGATTGGACCTTGTTGATAATAGAGTAGATCTTGTCTGGGTCCTTGAGCCACATAGCGCCAGCTTCGTTCTTCACGATTTTGTTAACTGGGCAGCCCATGTTGATATCGACGATATCGGTCTGGGTGTTTTCTTGGATGAATTCTGCTGCGCGGGCGAGGCTGTCTTCATCACTACCAAAAAGTTGGATAGAAACCGGATTTTCGCCTTCATCGATATGAAGCATGTGCAGGGTTTTTTCGTTATTGTATTGGATTCCCTTGTCAGAGACCATTTCCATGACAACAAGTCCAGCTCCGAGCTCTTTTGCGATGGTACGAAAGGCTGAGTTGGTGACACCAGCCATGGGTGCTAAAACGGTGCGATTGGGAATCTCAACATTGCCAATCATAAAAGGTGTATTAAGATTTGTCACGAATGAGTTCCTCCAGGTCGTTTTCATCAAAGTTGTAAGTAGTTTGGCAGAATTGGCAAGTGATTTCTACTCCGTGGTCTTCCTCTTTCATTTCTTCAAGGTCTGAATTTGGAAGGCTGGCAAGAGCGTTCATAAAACGGTCTTTGCTGCAGTCACATTGGAAACGAATTTCTTCTTCAGATAGGCGTTTGTAGGATTCGTCACCATAGATGGCCTTGAGAAGGGCTTCGATATGGTCATCGCTTTCCAGAAGAGTTGAGATGGCTGGCATTTCTTGGATGCGTTTTTCAAAGCGGGCAATCTCTTCCTCCTTGGCCCCTGGCAATACTTGGAGAAGAAAACCACCAGCAACTTCGACCTTGTCATCTTTGTCTAAAAGAACATTGAGGCCGACTGCTGAAGGGGTTTGTTGGCTTTCAGTCAGGTAATAGGCCAAGTCTTCACCGATTTCCCCAGAGATTAGAGGAGTCATGGAGTTGTAGGGATTTCCAGTACCGTAGTCTGTGATAACGAGAAATTGACCGTTTCCAACAAAAGGACCGACTAGGACTTCACTCGTTGCAGTTTTTTTGATATCTACACCGGGATTTTGCACATAGCCTTTAACATTGCCCTTGGTATCTGCGACCGTGATGATGGCACCGAGAGAGCTCGTTCCCAGAACTTTAACTGTTAGTTTGGTATTTCCTTTTTCATTGGCTGCGAGAATTTGGCTAGCGATAAGGGTACGACCAAGTGCGACAGTTGAACTGGCTTGAGTTTGATGTTTTTCTTGAGCAGTGCGGACGGTTTCTGTGCTATCAAGAACGAAGGCACGAAAAGAACCACTTTCTGATATTGTTTTAATAATTTTATCCATAGCTACTATTTTAGCATAAAAATGCCCAAAGGGGGAGCCGTGTGTTTGCTGTCATTTTTTAATCGTTTAATGTGTGATAATAGGTGTTAGGATTTTGAAGAAATAGAATTGTTGGTAACAATTTTTATTAATATTTTAACTTATCTTAAAATAAGCTAAAACAAACTTTTGAATTATGGTAAACAGTTGAAAAAAAGGTTGATAAAATGGTAAAATGTTAGGAAGATAGGATAGTAAATGCATAGTTGCATAGCTTTTTTGAAAAATCATAGAAAATTGAACACACTAACTATGGGAAAACACAGAAAATTGTATATGTTTTTGGGACAGACCGTCCTATATTTTGTAATCTTACTTGGTTTGCTTTATTTTTTTAGTTACCTTGGTCAGAGTCAAGGAACCTTTATTTATAATGAGTTCTAGTTTGAAGGAGAAGAAAAACCGTGTCTAATAAACCGATAAAAGATATGATTGAAACGATTGAGCACTTTGCTCAAACACAGCCAACATATCCTGTCTACAATGTTTTAGGCCAAGAGCACACTTATGGTGATCTGAAGGCTGATTCAGATAGTTTAGCAGCAGCTATTGATCGACTTGGCTTGCCTGAGAAATCTCCAGTCGTCGTTTTTGGTGGTCAGGAGTATGAGATGTTGGCTACCTTTGTAGCGCTGACTAAGTCGGGGCATGCCTATATTCCAATTGACAGCCATTCGGCCTTGGAACGAGTTTCTGCTATCGTAGAAGTTGCAGAGCCAAGTTTGATTATTGCCATCTCGGATTTTCCATTAGAGCAAACTAGCACACCGATGCTGAATTTGGAGCAAGTTCATGAAGCTTTTGCTCAAGCTTCTAGCTACGAGATTACGCATCCAGTCAAGGGAGATGACAACTACTACATCATCTTTACTTCTGGTACGACTGGTAAGCCAAAGGGAGTGCAGATTTCCCATGATAACCTCCTCAGCTTTACCAACTGGATGATTACGGATCAGGAATTTGCGATACCGAGTCGTCCGCAAATGCTGGCTCAGCCACCTTATTCTTTTGACCTGTCTGTCATGTATTGGGCGCCAACCTTGGCACTAGGTGGTACGCTTTTTGCTCTTCCTTCAGCCATTACCCAGGACTTTAAGCAACTCTTTGCGACCATCTTTTCATTGCCAATCGCTATCTGGACATCGACACCGTCCTTTGCAGATATGGCCATGTTGTCTGAAGACTTCAACAGCGAGAAAATGCCTGGCATCACGCATTTCTACTTTGATGGCGAAGAATTGACGGTTAAAACGGCTCAAAAACTGCGCGAGCATTTCCCCAATGCCCGTATTATCAATGCTTACGGCCCAACAGAAGCGACAGTGGCCCTATCAGCAGTTGCTGTGACAGACGAGATGTTAGCGACTCTCAAACGCCTACCAATCGGCTATAGCAAGGCTGATTCTCCAACCTTTATCATTGATGAGGAAGGCAATAAACTGCCAAATGGTGAACAGGGAGAAATCATTGTGTCTGGGCCAGCTGTGTCAAAAGGATATATGAACAATCCTGAAAAAACAGCAGAAGCCTTCTTTGAGTTTGAAGGTCTGCCAGCCTATCACACAGGCGATGTGGGAACCATGACAGATGAAGGCTTGCTTCTTTACGGTGGACGCATGGACTTCCAGATTAAGTTCAACGGTTACCGCATAGAATTAGAAGATGTCTCTCAAAACCTCAACAAGTCTCGTTATATCGAGTCAGCTGTCGCAGTTCCGCGCTATAACAAAGACCACAAGGTGCAAAATCTACTAGCCTATGTCATCTTAAAAGATGGTGTTCGTGAGCAGTTTGAGCGTGATATCGATATTACCAAGGCTATCAAGGAAGATTTAACAGATATCATGATGTCCTATATGATGCCATCTAAGTTCCTTTATCGGGACAGCCTACCGCTGACTCCTAATGGTAAGATTGACATCAAAGGCTTGATCAATGAGGTAAACAATAGATGATGGAGCTTTACAAACAGCTACCTCATTTGGAACCTTATGGCAATCTTTATTATTTTTTGTATGTGATTGCTGCGACTTTACCTATCTTCATCGGTCTTTTTTTCAAGAAACGTTTTGCCTTGTACGAGGTGCTTGTTAGTCTCTTCTTTATCGTCACCATGTTGGTCGGTGGAAAGACGAATCAAATAAGCGCTCTTATCCTTTATGTTATCTGGCAAGTACTTCTTGTATTTTTCTACAAAAGGTACAGGAAACAACGGGATAGTAAATGGATATTTTACCTGGTTAGCTTTTTATCTCTATTGCCAATCGTCTTTGTGAAAGTATCTCCTGCTATTCATGGCCCTCAATCTTTGTTTGGCTTTTTGGGAATTTCTTACCTGACCTTTCGTTCAGTTGGGGTTATCGTTGAGTTGAGAGACGGTGTCATCAAGGATTTAACGATTTGGCAATTCTTACGTTTTCTTCTCTTCATGCCGACTTTCTCAAGTGGTCCCATTGATCGTTTTAAACGCTTCAATGAAAATTACGAGACCATTCCTGAGTGGGATGAGCTGATGGATATGCTAGAAGAGGCTGTCAAATATATCATGCTTGGCTTCCTCTACAAGTTTATCTTGGCGCATATTTTAGGAGAGACATTATTGCCTCCGTTGAAAAATTTGGCCTTGCAGACAGGTGGTTTCTTTAACCTCTACGCTTTAGCGGTCATGTACACCTTCGGTTTAGAACTGTTCTTTGACTTTGCGGGCTACTCTATGTTTGCCTTAGCCATTTCAAACTTGATGGGTATTCATAGTCCTGTCAACTTTAATAAGCCCTTTTTGTCTAGGGATTTAAAGGAGTTTTGGAATCGCTGGCACATGAGTCTGTCTTTCTGGTTTCGTGACTTTGTCTTTATGCGGATGGTGATGGTGTTGACCAGAAAGAAGGTCTTTAAAAATCGCAATATGACCTCAAGTGTCGCCTATATCCTCAATATGCTGATTATGGGCTTTTGGCATGGTGTAACCTGGTACTACATCGCCTATGGACTTTTTCATGGGATTGGGCTGGTCATCAATGATGCTTGGCTTCGTAAGAAAAAAGCGCTCAATAAAGAACGGAAAAAAGCTGGGAAGGGTTCCTTACCTGAGAATCGCTGGATTCAGTTGCTTGGCATGGTTGTCACCTTCCATGTCGTGATGGTTTCATTCTTAATCTTTTCTGGATTTTTGAATGATTTGTGGTTTAAAAAATAAAAGGAAATAAAAAATGGATATCAAATCAGAAGTTATTGAAATTATTGATGAGTTGTTTATGGAGGATGTTTCTGACATGATGGATGAAGATCTTTTTGATGCCGGTGTCTTGGATAGCATGGGGACGGTTGAATTGATTGTTGAGATTGAAAATCGTTTTGACATTCGTGTTCCAGTGACGGAGTTCGGTCGTGATGACTGGAATACAGCTAATAAAATCGTAGAAGGTATTACGGAGTTAAAGAATGCTTAAACGCTTGTGGCTGATCTTCGGGCCCATCTTTGTTGCAGCTTTTTTGGTTCTTCTACTTATCTTTTTTTATCCAAGTACGACAAGCCATAATCTGACGGAGGAGAAGTACTCTGCTGCTTCCATCAGTAGGGAAAGTTTTAAAGAGAGAAGCCAAAAAGTGAGGGCGCTTACGGATCCCAATATGCGTTTTGTCCCTTTTTTAGGGTCAAGTGAATGGATTCGATTTGATAGTGTCCATCCAGCTGTTTTAGCAGAAAAATACAATCGTCCCTATCGCCCTTATTTTCTAGGTCAGGCAGGAGCGGCCTCGCTTAACCAATATTTCGGTTTGCAGCAAATCTTGCCAGAAATTGAGGAAAAGCAGGCGGTGTTTGTCATCTCTCCTCAGTGGTTTACAGAGACAGATTACGAGCCCGCAGCGTTTCAGAGATTCTTTAATAGCGACCAATTGACAGCTTTTTTGGAAAATCAATCTGAGGACATTTCGGCTAAGCATGCTGCGACGCGTTTGTTGAAGCAGAATCCGAGTGTGGCCTTGAAAGGCATCCTTCAAAAGCTTTCAAAAGGAGAGGAATTGTCAGATGCTGATCGACTTATCATCAACCTCTTTGCACGATTCAATGAAAAGCAGTCCTCTCTTTTTGGTCAATTTTCCATTCGGGGGAAACTCAAGTACAAGGAACATGTGGAAAACTATTTAAAAGATCTTCCTGATCAATTTTCCTATGACGCTTTAGAAGAAATTGCTCGTAAGGATGCAGAAGCAAATACGACCAATAACGATATGGGGATGGAGAATCACTTCTACACGCAAGAGGTCAAAAAAGACTTAAAAAAATGGGAAGGATATCAAAAAAATTATAACTTCCTAAAGTCGTCTGAATACAATGATTTGCAGCTGGTTCTCAATCAATTTGCTAAATCAAAAGTCAATGTGCTCTTTGTTATCCAGCCCGTCAACAAGAAATGGATGGAATATACAGAGCTCAGTGAAGAAATGTATCAACATGCAGTGGAGAAAATTCGTTACCAGCTAGAAAGTCAAGGCTTTACCAACATTGCTGACTTTTCAAAAAACGGAGGAGAACCTTACTTTATCAAGGATACTATCCACTTAGGTTGGTTGGGCTGGTTGGCTTTTGATAAGGTTGTCAATCCCTTCTTGACGGATCCAAAACCAGCCCCAGACTACAAGATGAATGACCGCTTCTTTAGCAAGGACTGGGCGACCTATGATGGAAATATCAAAGATTTCCAATAAATTGATTAAAAAAACTTGAACTGTTTGGTTCAGGTTTTTTGGTTAAATAGCGAATGTTTTATATAAAAACCAGTCAAAAGTTTTATTTTTTCTAGAAATATCGTATAATATAAAGGAAAAAAGAAAAGAAAAGGATTTCAAAATGAATAAACGCTCTTTGTTACCTGTCTTGTCGACAGCTCTATTAGCCCCAGCTTTTTTAGCTGGACAAGTCTATGCTGAGGAAGCAACAACTCCTGCAGAAAGTTCAGCTGTTGTAGCAACTCCCGCTACGTCAGCAACTCCAACAAATGAGGTAGAGACTCCATCAACCGTTGCATCTGCAGAAGCTCCGTCAGCTCCTGTTGAATCTACTAAAAGCGAAGAAAAGGACACCGTTATCTTACATACTAATGATGTTCATGGTCGTATCGTAGAGGAAAAGGGAGTAATTGGAGATGCTAAACTAGCGACTGTCATTGAGCAGGAGCGTGCGAAATCAAATCAAAATACTCTGGTTGTTGATGCGGGAGACGCTTTCCAAGGTTTGCCGATTTCCAACTCTACCAAGGGTGAAGCGCGTGCTGAAATTCTCAATCAGATGCAGTATGATGCCATGGCAGTAGGAAACCATGAGTTTGACTTTGGTCTTGATGAAGTTAAAAAATACAAGGAAATCTTGAAATTCCCATTACTTAGCTCGAATACCTATGTCAATGGAGCTCGTCTTTTTGAAGCTTCTACAATCGTTGATAAAGATAAGACTGTGGAAGGTGATGAGTTTGTTGTGATTGGTGTGACAACACCTGAAACTGCTACAAAAACCCACCCTAAAAACATTAAAGGGGTAACTTTTACTGATCCAATCTCTGAAGTCAATAAGGTCATCGAAGAAGTTCAAGCCAAGGCGCGTGCAGAAGGTAAGGACTACAAACACTATGTTGTGCTTGCTCACTTGGGTGTGGATACCACAACTCCAGTCGAGTGGCGTGGTTCAACCTTGGCAGAAGCCTTGTCTAAAAATCCTCGTTTGAAAGGGAAACGTGTAACAGTAATCGATGGTCACTCTCATACAGTAGCTTCCACAACTTATGGAGACAATGTTACCTATAACCAAACAGGAAGCTACCTTCATAATGTTGGGAAAGTTATCTACAAATCACGTCAGCTTTTGGGCAATCCTACGTTGATTGCAGCTGCTGATGCTAAGAAACTGACTGCCAATCCAAAAGTTGAAAAACTAGTCAAAGACATTAAACAAAAATACGATGCTGAAAATGCTGTTGAAGTCGTTTCAAACAGCCCTGTAGAACTCAACGGAGATCGTGAAAATGTTCGGGTCCGTGAAACCAACCTCGGAAACGTCGTAGCAGATTCTCTCTATCAGTATGGTCAAACAGGATTTAGCCATCCGACAGACATCGCTGTGACAAATGGTGGTGGCTTGCGTGAAACCATTGCAAAAGGCAAACCGATCACTAAAGGAAATGTCATTGCCGTTCTTCCATTTGGAAATACCATCTCACAAATCCAAGTGACGGGGCAACAAGTCTTGGATATGTTTGAAAAATCACTCGGCTCTATCTTGCAGGTCGATAAGGATGGCAAGAAGGTCTTGGATGAGAACGGCCAACCATTGTTAGAACCAAGTGGTGGCTTCTTGCAAGTTTCGGGTGTGAAGGTCTACTATGATACCAACCTACCATCAGGCAAACGTGTCTTGGCCATCCAGGTTAAAAACCGTGCAACTGGTCGTTATGATCTTCTGGACCTCGCCAAAACTTACTATCTTGCAACCAATGATTTCTTAGCTGCGGGTGGCGATGGCTACACGATGTTAGGTGGTGCGCGTGAAGAAGGTCCTTCTATGGATGCAGCCTTTGAAGAGTATCTGAAAACTGCTGATTTGACCCAGTATGAAAAGATCAATCCGAACTCACGGACGATTTCTGTGGACTCTACAACTTTTAGTCTGCCGGTAGAAACACCTCAAACGAATGCAGCTGCTAGCGATGCGACTACGAATGTGCCACTTACTTATGAGGTGGCTGGTCAATTTAGCAAGAAGGCAGTTGTCTCAGAAAAAGCTCTCCCAAATACAGGAAGCGAACAGTCCGTCTTCTTGCTCTTGATGGGAATGGTAACTGGTTTGGCGGGTATCTTATCGAGTCGAAAACCAAAGCAAAAATAGGTTAAATTTTACATCTAGAAGAGTCTAGGGAAACGTTTTTACGCCTTTTTCCCTTGACTCTTTTTTGGTTTGTGATATAATTAACCAGTAAAGAATCGGTAACTATCTATGTTTTTTACGAAAAAGATAGCTAGGGAAGGAGTAACACATGAGACAGCTTGCACAGGAAATCGATAACTTTTTAAACGAGGTGATCTTGAGATCTGAGAACCAGCATGAAATTCTGATCGGGCATTGCACGAGTGACGTAGCCTTGACCAATACTCAGGAACACATCCTCATGCTCTTGTCCGAAGAATCCCTAACCAACTCGGAGTTGGCCCGTCGTCTTAACGTTAGTCAGGCGGCAGTGACCAAGGCTATCAAGTCTTTGGTCAAAGAGGGCATGTTAGAGACATCCAGAGATCCCAAGGATGCGCGTGTGATCTTTTATAAACTGACAGAGCTAGCTCGACCAGTAGCGGCAGAACACCACCATCATCATGAGCACACGCTCTTAGCCTATGAACAAGTGGCAAGTCAGTTTACTCCAAATGAACAAGAAGTTATTCAGCGGTTTTTAACTGCTTTAGTAGGAGAAATCAAATAATGCGGTATATTACAGTAGAGGACTTGTCTTTCTATTATGACAAGGAACCTGTCCTCGAGCACATCAACTACAGTGTTGATAGTGGGGAGTTTGTCACCCTGACTGGTGAAAATGGGGCTGCCAAGACGACGCTTATCAAGGCGAGTCTAGGTATTTTGCAACCAAGATTTGGTAAGGTAACCATCTCAAAGACAAATACTCATGGGAAAAAACTTAGGATAGCCTATCTTCCTCAGCAGATAGCCAGTTTTAATGCTGGCTTTCCGAGTACGGTTTATGAATTTGTCAAGTCGGGTCGCTATCCTCGAAAGGGCTGGTTCCGTCGCTTGAATGCTCACGATGAGGAGCATATCAAGGCCAGTTTAGACTCAGTTGGTATGTGGGAACATCGTGACAAACGAATTGGTTCCCTTTCGGGAGGGCAAAAGCAACGAGCAGTGATTGCCCGGATGTTTGCTTCTGACCCAGATATCTTTGTCTTGGATGAGCCGACGACAGGGATGGATGCTGGAAGCAAAAATGAATTTTACGAACTCATGCACCACAGTGCCCACCATCATGGCAAGGCTGTTTTGATGATTACCCATGACCCTGAGGAGGTCAAGGACTATGCGGATCGCAATATCCATCTAGTGCGCAATCAAGACTCGCCATGGCGTTGTTTCAACGTTCACGAAAGCGACCAGGAGGTGGAACATGCTTAGTTTGTTATCTTATGACTTCATGCAGCGAGCCTTCTTGGCTGTCATTGCCATGAGTCTCTTTTCTCCAGTTCTTGGGACCTTCCTTATCTTACGTCGTCAGAGTTTGATGAGTGATACCCTCAGTCACGTTTCTCTGTCAGGGGTAGCCTTTGGTCTGGTTTTGGGGATTTCTCCAACTATTTCAACCATTGCTATTGTCTTGATCGCTGCGGTCTTTCTGGAGTATCTGCGTACGGTTTACAAGAACTTTATGGAAATCGGGACTGCCATCCTCATGTCGACAGGACTTGCAGTGTCTCTGATTGTCATGAGTAAGGGTAAAAGTTCGAGTTCCATGAGTTTGGACCAATATCTCTTTGGTTCGATTGTGACCATTAGCCAGGAGCAGGTGATTTTCCTCTTTGCCATTGCTGCGGTCGTTTTACTCTTGACTTTCTTGTTCTTGCGACCAATGTATATCCTGACTTTTGATGAGGATACGGCCTTTGTGGATGGCTTGCCAGTTCGTACCATGTCTATCCTCTTTAACATGGTGACAGGGGTGGCTATTGCCCTTATGATTCCAGCAGCAGGAGCTCTTTTGGTGTCGACCATTATGGTCTTGCCAGCTAGTATTGCCCTTCGTCTGGGGAAAAACTTCAAATCCGTTATGTTATTAGCCAGCGCTATTGGCTTTTTGGGAATGGTGGCAGGGCTCTATATTTCCTACTATGCGGAAACTCCTGCTAGCGCTAGTATCACCATTATCTTTGTAGCTGTCTTTTTGTTAGTCAGTCTACTGAAACGTTTTATCAAATAGGAGAATGAAATGAAAAAAATTAGCTTACTACTAGCTAGTCTATGTGCTCTGTTTTTAGTGGCTTGTTCCAATCAAAAACAGGCAGATGGGAAGCTAAATATCGTGACAACCTTTTACCCTGTCTACGAATTTACCAAGCAAGTCGCAGGAGATGCTGCTAATGTAGAACTTCTAATCGGTGCTGGTACAGAACCCCATGAATACGAACCGTCTGCTAAGGCAGTTGCCAAAATCCAAGACGCAGATACCTTTGTCTATGAAAATGAAAATATGGAAACTTGGGTTCCAAAATTGCTAGAATCCTTGGATAAGAAAAAAGTGAAAACCATCAAGGCAACAGGTGATATGCTCCTCTTGCCAGGTGGTGAGGAAGAAGAGGAAGGGCATGATCATGGCGGTGAGGATCACCATCACGACTACGATCCCCACGTTTGGTTATCACCAGTTCGTGCTATTAAACTAGTAGAACACATCCGTGATAGCTTGTCAGCAGATTATCCTGATAAAAAAGAGACTTTTGAGAAGAATGCAGCTGCCTATATTGAAAAATTGCAAGCCTTGGACAAGGCCTACACAGATGGCTTGTCTCAAGTCAAACAAAAGAGCTTTGTGACCCAGCACGCTGCCTTTAACTACCTTGCCTTGGACTACGGTCTCAAGCAAGTATCCATCTCAGGTCTCTCACCAGATGCAGAACCATCAGCAGCACGTTTGGCAGAATTGACAGAGTATATCAAGAAAAACAAGATTTCTTATATCTACTTTGAAGAAAATGCCTCACAAGCCCTCGCAAATACCCTTTCAAAAGAAACAGGTGTCAAACTAGATGTGCTCAATCCGCTGGAAAGTCTGACAGAAGAAGCAACCAAGGCTGGTGAGGACTATATCTCCGTGATGGAGAAAAACCTCAAGGCTTTGAAGCAGACAACAGACCAAGAAGGACCAGAAATTGAGCCAGAGAAGGAAGAAAACACCAAGACCGTTCACAATGGTTACTTTGAGGATGCAGATGTCAAGGACCGCACCTTGAGTGACTATGTTGGTAACTGGCAATCTGTCTATCCTTTCCTTGAGGATGGGACCTTTGATCAAGTCTTTGACTACAAGGCTAAGTTGACTGGCAAGATGACCAAGGATGAGTATAAGGCCTACTATAGAAAAGGCTATCAGACAGATGTGACCAAGATCAACATCACGGACAACACTATGGAATTTGTTCAAGGTGGCCAAAGTAAGAAATTCACTTACAAGTATGTCGGCAAGAAAATCTTGACTTATAAGAAAGGCAATCGTGGTGTGCGCTTCCTCTTTGAAGCGACAGATGCGGACGCTGGACAGTTCAAGTATGTTCAGTTTAGCGACCACAATATCGCCCCAGTCAAGGCAGAACATTTCCATATCTTCTTTGGAGGCACCAGCCAAGAAGCCCTCTTTGAAGAGATGGATAACTGGCCAACTTACTACCCAGATAACCTATCTGGTCAAGAAATCGCCCAAGAAATGTTGGCGCATTGACGCAAGAGAAAATCCCGCAGATTTGCGGGATTTTTTTGCTAGAAGCGATTATCTGGTTAGGTTGTGAGACGGTAAACCGCCTCTGCGTAGATGTCCATAGCGTGATAAAGATCGTCTAGGACAGCTGCTTCATTTGCCTGATGTTCAGTTTGTTGTGCTCCTGGGAAAAGAGCGCCAAAGGCTACACAGTTTGGCATGGTGCGGGCAAAGGTAGCACCACCTGATGAGAGAGGAGGAGTTTTATCTCCGGTTTTTTCTTGGTAGACTTGCATAAGGGTAGTAACGAGTTGGCTATCTCTTGCGACATAGAGGGGTGCTAGATAGTCAAATTCTTGGTAGTCAAGTTGGTAGTCTTTGGCGCACTGAGTGAGCTGTGCCACCAGTTTCTCCTTATCTGCTAGCACAGGTATACGTATGTCGATCCGAATTTCGGAGCGATCGGGATTGATGGTCAACCCTGCAACATTAAAGGAAAGGGAACCAGACGGTTCATCAGTAACCTCTCCAAAGATTCCAAGCCCTCTACCATCTTGCCCTGCTTTGTCGGCTATAAAATGGAGGGCAGGGTGGGGTTGGAGAGGTGCGAGTAAACTAGCAAGCCGAATGACTGCATTGACACCTTGACTAGCATCTTTGGCGTGCTTAGGTACCCCAAGGACGGTCACAGTTTGTTCTGTGGTTTGGTGATCAAAATTTGCTTCCTTCAAACCTCTACAAACCGCTTCATAAAGAGGACCTTGGTAACTTGCCTTATCTGGTACGACATTAAAGGCACCTCCGACATCGAGCTTGAGAAGATCAGAGCCGGAACCATGAAGCTTGACTTGAAGGAGCCCCTTTTCAGCGTATGTCAAAGGAAATGACGAATCCGGTGCAAATCCCATGCTGGCTTGTTCTTCGAGGGCGTTGTAGCGTGCCATACATCTCCAAAGAGTTTCTTCATCCGTACCAAAGATAAAACGCACGCGCTTCTTAAATTGGATGCCTTGGTCAAGCAAGCTTTTCACTGCGTAGAGAGCTGCCAGTGAAGGACCTTTGTCGTCTTGTGCCCCTCGTCCATAGAGTTTTCCTTCTCTGATAGTTGCTTCAAATGGAGGAGATTGCCAATCTGACAAATCTCCTGCAGGCACAACATCCAAGTGACAGAGGATGGCAAGAAGTTCTCCCTCACCAACCTCTGCATAACCATAATAGCCCTTGGGATCAATATAAGTTTTAAAGCCAAGTTCACGGCAGATTTCTAGCGTCTTTTCTAGAACGTCTTGAATAGCTTGTCCAAAAGGTGTGCCATTTTCTCCTTCTTTGAGAACAGATGGGTAGGAGATAAGAGTCTTTAAACTCTGTAAAAAGCTCTGTTTAATGGAGTCGGTGATATATGAATTCATCCGTTTTACCTCATACTTTGTTCTAAAGGAATGGTAGGAAGGTACCTAGGATAAGAAGAAGTATGCTCACAATGACAATAACGACAATGAGTTTAGTAACAAATTTCCACCAAGTTCCTAGACTGATACGGCCGAGCGCGAGAGCCCCCATAACGATACCAGAAGTTGGAGCGACAAGGTTTAGTACACCAGATGCAGATTGATAGGCAGTGATGATGAGACTAGGTTTTACGTTAACGAACTCACCAAGTGGTGCCATGATTCCCATTGTAGCACTAGCAAGTCCAGATGAAGATGGGATAAGGAATGACATAGGAAGGTAGAAGAGGTAGGTCAAAACGATGAAGACCTGAGAAGAGAGACCTTGAAGTCCGACTTCACCCCAGTGTAGAATAGTTGCAGTAATCATACCGTCGTTCATGATAACTTGGATACCACGAGCTACTGCACAAATCAAGGCTACGGTGAGAAGATCTGCTGCACCAGCCATAAAGGTAGAGATAATCTTGCTTTCCTTGAGACCGTAAACAACACCAATAAGAATACCCATCACAGCAAAGAGCATCGCCCCTTCTGGGAAGTACCAGCTACCGAATGGTAGAGCAGATGAACCGATAGCTCCACCGATAACAGGAAGACCAATCAACCAATTCTTGAAGTCTTCAAATAGAGTGATGTGCAAGTCTACCCAAGGGATAAAGCTGGCGATCATGATGATGAAAGTCAAGATGAACAAGGCAAGAACATGTTTTTGTTTCTTGTTCAAGACAGATGGAGCATTTTCGTTATCAGTGACATTGAAGTGTTTAAGGTCTTCTTCACGTTGAGAGTAGACAAGTGATTTTGTGGGATCCTTTTGAATCTTTTCTGCATAGCGGTAGACAAAGTAAGTACTAATACCCGTCATAACAAACCAGAAGATGATACGAAGGATAACCCCGTCCATAGATGACACACCTGCGGTATCAGAAGCGATAACAGTAGCAAAAGGATTGAGAGTAGAGGCAAGACAGCCAACTTGGGAACCTAGTAGAATGATGGCAACGGCAGTAATGCTATCAAAACCAACAGCCATCATAACAGGAACAAGGAGTGGATAAAATGCCATGGTTTCTTCACCCATACCATAAGTTGTTCCTCCAAGTGCAAAGAGGGGCATGAGGATGAGGATCAGCATTTTTTCGCGTCCTTTGTATTTCTTAACAATAGAGGCAATACCAACATCTAATGTGCCTGTCGCATTGACGACACCTAGAAATCCTCCAACCATGAGGATGAAGAAGGCTACGTCAATAGCGGCTTTAGTTGGTTCGTGACCGAGCATCGCCCGAATCGGAGCCATTAGAATATCGTAAATCCCTTGGGGATTAGAGTCAACAGTTTGATAGGTACCTGCAATGAGGCCACCTGCTTCGTTCGTGTCATACTTACCTGCTGGAATGATCCAAGTCAAGATTGCCATGATAGCAATAATAATGATCAAAACAGTGTAAGATGAAGGCATTTGGAACCTTTTTTTTGTTTTTTCACTCATTTGTTTTTCCTCCTAAACTATGCCACAAAGTATAAAAACGAATGATGTTGGTTTACCTGAGTACTCCTAGTTAGAGCTTGTACTTGGGTTTAAATGGCTAGTCTTTAACAATAATTGTTCCGCTTTCGGACTCGATCAAGGCGCCTAGATTGCTGAGGGAAGTGATAACAGCCTTGCCTTCTGGGCGGTTGGTTACAAAATCGATAGCAGCTTCGACTTTTGGTAGCATGCTACCCGGTGCGAATTGTCCTTGTTTGATGTATTCTTTTAGTTGGCTAACGGTAACGTGTTCCAGTTTTTCTTGGTCTGGTTTATTGTAGTTTACATAGACATAGTCTACGCCAGTAAGGACGATAAAGAGGTCAGCTTCAACGAGTTCTGCTAGTCGTTGAGACGCAAAGTCTTTATCAATAACGGCTTCGACTCCACTTAAGTAACCGTTTTCATTTTTGACAACAGGGATACCTCCTCCACCTGCTGCGATGACAACTTGACCATTATCGAGCAAGGTGCGGATGCTGTTGATTTCTTTGATGTCGATTGGTTTTGGTGAAGCTACTACTTTACGCCAGCCACGACCAGCATCTTCTTTGAAGGTTGCTCCTGTTTTTTCGCTCTCAGCTTTGGCATCCTCTTCTGAGTAGAATGGACCGATTGGTTTGGTTGGATTGATAAAGGCAGGGTCTTCTTTGTCTACTATAACTTGGGTAACAACAGAAGTGACATTTTTATCGAGTCCTACATCAAGCAATGCGTTATCAAGAGCACATTGTAGCCAAAAACCGATACTACCCTCGGTCATGGCAACCAAAGAATCAAGGGGGAAGGCAGGGTTTTTTTCCGAATCTGCCATCAAGTGTTGAAGCAAGAGATTACCCACCTGAGGACCATTTCCGTGAGTGATGATCAGTTCATCTCCGTTTTGAATCAACTTGACCAGATGACGAGCTGTTTCTACCAGAGCAGCTTGTTGAGCTTGGGCAGATGGGTCAGTGGAGAGGATGGCATTTCCGCCTAAAGCAACGACGATTTTTCTATGAGACATGAGCTCTCCTTTCTTTAATATGGTAAACCTGACAGAACTCCAAGAGCTACAGGCAGGTATGATGATAAAATATGAAGTGGAGGTAGCGTCTTTTCAAAAGACAAATTAGTCATTACTACTAGTAAAAGGGGTTGAACGCATAGCCGACGTTTATCAGAATGAGACTAGGAAGCAGGAAGATGACAAGAGTAAGGTGGCAAATTTGTCAAAAAGAATCCTTGCTTTCTTTCGCTAGAACTGATAAGCTATCATAGCTTTCGTCTCAACCCCTGTGTTGTGTATATGAGTAAGTTTTATACTTTAGGAATGTAGAGATTTCCAAGAGTAGCAGCCATAACAGCTTTGATAGTGTGCATACGGTTTTCTGCTTGGTCAAAGTGACGAGCATACTTGCTGCGGAAGACTTCGTCTGTTACTTCCATTTCTTCTACGCCAAATTTTTCAGCAACATCTTTACCATAAACAGTGTGAGTGTCGTGGAATGCTGGTAAACAGTGCAAGAAGATCAAGTTTTCGTTGCCTGCTTTTTTCACTAAGTCCATATTGACTTGGTAAGGTTTCAAAAGTGCAACGCGTTCTGCGAATTTGTCCTCTTCACCCATAGATACCCAAACGTCTGTGTAAAGTACATCTGCACCTTTGACAGCTTCGTCTGCATCTTCGGTGATAAGGATGTGTGCGCCACTTTCTTTAGCAAAGCCTTCAGCCAATTCAACGATTTCTTTTTCTGGGAAGAGTTCTTTTGGTGAGAAGATGTGAACGTTAACACCAAGGATAGCACCTGTTACGAGCAAGCTGTTGGCAACGTTGTTACGTCCATCACCACAGTATACCAATGTCAAGCCTTCCAAGCGACCGAAGTTTTCTTGAACAGTCAAGTAGTCAGCGAGCATTTGAGTTGGGTGCCATTCGTCAGTTAGACCATTCCATACTGGAACACCTGAGAATTCTGCCAATTCTTCAACCATACGTTGGCTGAAACCGCGGAATTCAATCCCGTCAAACATGCGTCCCAATACTTTAGCAGTATCTTCAGTAGATTCTTTTTTACCTAACTGAATGTCATTTGCTCCGAGGTATTCTGGATGAGCACCAAGGTCAATAGCTGCAGTTGTAAAGGCTGCACGTGTACGAGTAGAAGTTTTTTCAAACAGGAGGGCGATATTTTTACCAGCAAGGTAGTGGTGTTGGATATTGCGTTTTTTCAAATCTTTCAAGTGAGCTGAAAGACCAATAAGGTATTCTAACTCTGCGCGGGTAAAGTCTTTTTCTGCTAAGAAGCTGCGTCCTTGGAATACTGAATGTGTCATTCTATTATTTCCTCTTTCTATTTTTTACATTTTTTATTGACAAATACTGAACAGCGATTATACTTCTTCACGTTCAAATGGCATAGACATACAACGAGGTCCACCACGGCCCCGAACCAATTCGCTTCCGCGAATCTTAATCAAGCGAAGCCCGTATTCTTCTAGGATCTTATTGGTAATGGTATTGCGGGCATAAACGACTACTACACCAGGTGCGATTGTCAAAGTGTTGGAGCCATCATTCCATTGTTCACGCGCAGCTGCTACGATATTGCCACCACCGCAACGGATCAAATGAACTTTTTCTACGCCGAGGTTCTTTGCAAGAAGTTCAGCTAAGTCACCTTTTTCTTCAACAATCTTGAGTTTTTCATTTTCATAAGTGACAGAGTACACACGAAGATCGCCTTCGATTTCTGGGTGAATTGTGAACTTGTCGTAGTCAACCATGGTGAAGACAGTATCCAAGTGCATGAATTTACGGTTGTTAGCAAATTCAAATGCCAATACTTTCTTGAAGCCAACATTTTTCTTGAAGATGTTCACCAAGAGTTTTTCAATCGAAGCTGCATCTGTACGTTGAGAGATACCTACTGCAAGAACGTCTTTAGAAAGAACGAGTTCGTCTCCACCTTCAATACGTGTATCTTCTTCACGGTTGTAGACTAATTCTACTTTTCCACCATAGATTGGATGGTGTTTGAAAATGTATTTACCATAAAGAGTTTCACGGTTACGAGTATCTGCATACATGTGGTTAAGCGATACGGCATTACCAATAGTTGCAAATGGGTCGCGAGTGAAGTAGAGGTTTGGCATTGGGTCGATAGCAAATGGATAGTCTGACTCAACCAAGTCAGTTAAGCCTTTTGCTTCTTCAGGAATTTCTGGCAATTCAACTTTTTGAACCCCTGCCATAGTTTTTTCAACCAATTCTTGGTTGTCCTTGATACCGTGAAGCAATTCACGAATAGCCGCCTTGGTTTGACGACCACGGATGTTGGCTTCGTCTAAATATTCCTCGATAAATTGATCGCGGATTTCTGGGGAAGTCAATGATTCAGCAGCCAATTGCTCTAGGTAAAGGACCTCAATTCCTTCATCACGAAGAGCTTGAGCAAATGCGTCATGTTCTTTTTGAGCATCTTCCAAGAATGGAATGTCATCAAAAAGAAGCCTTTCGAGATAGTCCGGCAACAAGTTTTCCAACTCTTTGCCTGGACGGTGCAACATAACTTTTTTCAGTTTCCCAATTTCTGAGAATACCTGAATTGGATGTGAAGACATGGTTTTCCTCCTTAAAAATTTTTAACGGTGGCACTTTTTTGGTACCGCTTACATTTACGTTATATCATATTCTCATGGACGTGTCAACAGTAAAAAATGATTAAAAATTCGGACAAAACAAGGTTTTAGTAGTATTTTATGTTATTATACGATCGCAAAAGGAATTAGAGGAAATAAATGTATAAACTTCTACTAAAAAGAATATAATATTTTTTGAAAAGATTATGCTAAATTTCACATTTTAAGAAGAAATGTCCAGATTTTAATTCAGTTCTGACGGGGAATTGAGAGGAGCAGTGATTGAAAGTCGTTTAGAAAATTATATGAAATCTATCTGAAAGCCTTTCTTTTGAATGGCATAAAATGTATATTGTACAAATTATAGAATCTTTTCCGAGTATTTAGGAAGACAGCCTTGTCTTATTGACGGTACCTAGATTTTTTGTTATAGTCAACGAGGTAACAACTAGGAAGAAGGGTTTATTCACAAGTTGTGGATAAGTCTGGGGAGAGCAGGACATTCAGCTAATATCCTAAAGGGTTCTTGATAATAGTACTGGCAACC
Source organism: Streptococcus oralis (assembly GCF_021497885.1). NCBI lineage: Bacteria > Bacillati > Bacillota > Bacilli > Lactobacillales > Streptococcaceae > Streptococcus > Streptococcus oralis. The sequence goes on along the minus strand of NZ_CP046523.1, from coordinate 1,865,434 downwards.
AGTAACTGGCCAGCTTTCTAGTAGAAATCCTAGTGCAGTTGGGATTTGAGCAGAGTTTGCTGAAGGTGATAGGTTCAAAGTCAAAGAGCTGGAGTCTGGAAAAGCTAGTTTTTAGGCATGTTTTCTTATCCACAAGTTGTGGATAACTTTGTGAACAAGAGAAAGAGATGTGAGATGATGACGAAAATAAAACCGCATGGACCATTACCAAGCCAGGCCCAGCTGGATTATTTAGAGGATGAACTAGCTGCCTTTATCCATTTTGGTCCCAATACCTTTTATGACCAGGAATGGGGAAGTGGGCAAGAGGATCCTATGCGTTTTAACCCGACCAAGTTGGATGCGCGTGAATGGGTTCGGGTACTCAAAGAAACGGGTTTTAAAAAACTGATTTTAGTGGTCAAGCACCACGATGGTTTTGTCCTCTACCCGACAGCACATACAGATTATTCGGTCAAGGCTAGCCCTTGGAGGGATGGAAAGGGGGACTTGCTCCTTGAGGTTTCCCAAGCTGCGACTGAGTTTGACATGGATTTGGGAGTGTATTTGTCTCCTTGGGATGCTCACAGTTCCCTCTATCACGTGGACCGAGAAGCGGACTACAATGCCTACTATCTGGCTCAATTGAAGGAAATTTTGTCAAATCCTGCCTATGGGAATGTCGGTAAGTTCACTGAGGTGTGGATGGATGGTGCTCGAGGGGAAGGGGTCCAGCAAGTCAACTATGAGTTTGAGACTTGGTTTGAAACCATTCGTGACTTGCAGGGCGATTGTTTGATTTTCTCAACTGAAGAGACCAGTATTCGCTGGATTGGAAATGAACGAGGCTACGCAGGGGATCCCTTGTGGCAAAAAGTCAAGCCAGACCAGTTGGGGACAGAGGCGGAATTAGATTATCTACAGCACGGAGACCCCTTGGGAACGCTGTTTTCAATCGGTGAGGCAGATGTTTCTCTTCGGCCGGGCTGGTTTTACCATGAGGATCAGGACCCGAAGTCTCTCGAGGAGTTGGTAGAGATTTATTTTCACTCGGTAGGGCGGGGAACTCCACTCTTGCTTAATATCCCACCGGATCAAGACGGCCTCTTTGACGAAAAGGATATCCGGCGACTGTATGAATTTGCTGCCTACCGTGACACACTCTATAGGGAAGATTTAGCTCTGAGAGCCAAGGTATCTGGCCCTGCTCTATCACCAGACTTTGCTTGTCATCATCTGACAGATGGACTGGAGGCTAGTTCTTGGGCAAGTGATGCAGAGTTGCCAATCCAATTAGAGCTCGATTTAGGATCTCCTAAAACTTTTGATGTGATTGAGTTAAGAGAAGATTTGAAGTTGGGGCAACGCATCGCTGCTTTTCATGTTCAGGTAGAGTTGGATGGTGTCTGGCAGGAGTTTGGGTCTGGTTATACTGTTGGCTACAAACGTCTCTTACGAGGATCAGTCGTTGAGGCTCAGAAGATACGCGTGACCATTACAGAGGCACAGGCTTTGCCTTTGTTGACCAAGATTTCACTCTATAAAACACCTACCTTATTGAGAAAAGAAGCTATTCAGCAACTAGAGTTTTCAGAAAAAAGTCTAGCTGTGACCAAGGGAGAAAATGTCCACTTTACAGTGAAGCGCATAGAATCTAGCAGTCCTTTAGAAGCTAAGATTTCGATTCAACCAAGGACGGGTGTGCATGGTGTCGCTTATCGGGACGAGATTCAAGTCCTTGCGTTTCAAGTTGGCGAGACTGAAAAAAAGCTAACGCTACCAACCTTGTATTTTGCAGGAGATAAAAGCTTAGATTTTTATCTGAATCTGACGGTAGATGGGCAGCTGGTTGACCAGCTTCAGGTCCAAGTTTCATAAAAGAAGAACCTTTGCGCGATGCAAAGGTTCTTTTGGTTATGAGTGACTTGGCAACCAGCTGAGAGTGAAGGTCAGTTGCTCAGCTTTCAAGAGGTCTTGGTGTTGGATGCTAGATACTGGGGACTTGTCCAATCGGCATTCTTTGACAAAGTTGAAGTGGTTGTAGTTTTGCTCGGCATGGATATCCAGCCATTTATTTTCCTTAGCCAGGTAGATACGGAGGCGGTCAAAGAGAGGGATTCCGATATCGTAGCTGGGCTTGCCCGGACAGGTCGGATAGAATCCGAGAGCCGACCAGATGTACCAAGCAGAGAGACTACCATTGTCTTCATCGCCAGGATAGGCTTGCCAGCTTGGGTGAAAGGCTTTCTGACGGAGCGTCTTGATAAGAAGAGCGGTATAGTCAGGGTAGTCGCTGTAGCGGAAGAGATAGGGAATGTGGAAGCTAGGCTGGTTGGAAATGGCGATTTGCCCAAAAGGAGCGGTAGCCATCTCGCTCATTTCATGAATCTCGTAACCATAGCCGGTGGTTTCAAAGAGAGGAGCGTCCTGACAGGCTTTCAAAAGATAGTGGCTAAAGGCTTCTTTTCCACCCATAAGTTGGATTAAACCTGGGATGTCATGTAAGACGCCTAAAGTCGCTTGAATGGCAGAGCATTCGGCGTAGTCGCGTCCCCAACCATAAGGAGAGAAGTCAGGGCGGAAGTTTCCTTGGCTATCTCGCGCACGCATGTAACCTGTCTCAGCGTCAAATAGATGGCGGTAATTTTGTGACGAAGTTCTATAAGTTTCCGCGATGTCATTCTGACCAAGCTTTTCGGCACAGCTAGCGATACAAAAGTTGCTATAGGCATAGTCTAGGGTATGGCTGACGCTTTCGTGGTGGTCGGTAGAGAGGTAGCCAAGCTCTTGGTATTGGGCTAGTCCGTGACGACCATTGATGCCGAGAGGGTCAGACTTGGTGGCTGTTTCAAGCATGGCTTGGAGGAGTTCTTCTTCTAGGTCGGGGGCCATGTCCTTGCAGGTGCTGTCTGCGATAATGCCATCTAGCAGGGTACCAGGCATCATGCCACGTTCATCTGGGGCCAGCCATTTTGGCAGGAAACCAGTATCGCGGTAGCTATTGAGAAAGCCTTTTAAAAAGAGACGATAGTGTTCCGGTATAAGAAGGGCAAAAAGGGGGAAGGTGGTGCGGAAGGTATCCCAGAAACCATTGTTGCTAAAGAGGACACCAGGCTTGACAGTACTAGTAGTCAGGTCCATATGGATGGCTTGCCCTGACTCGTTCACTTCATAAAAAGTCTGCGGGAAGAGGAAGAGTCTGTAGAGGCAGTGGTCAAAGAAGGTCCGGTCAGCCTCTCCTGTCTCTAGTATGTCAAAACGATGGAGGAGATTTTCCCAGTCTGCTTGGGCATTTGCTTTACAGCTGTCAAAGTCCTTTTGAGGTAGATTAAGCAGAGCTTGAGAAGGCGATATGAAAGAAGTTGCTAGCTGGATTTCAGCATGACTATCTGTCAGGTCAATTCGCCAGTCTCCACCTTCTTGGCTGACAGCAAGAATATCCGTATTCATTTGTAGAGCAGTGAACATAGTTAGTAGATTTTTGTTAGTCTCAGTTTTCCCTTCTTGTCGTAGGGAAAGAGTTCGCTTATCTACTTGCTTGACTGTCAGTTCATCTGCTGCGTGAAGATAGAGGGCGAGGGCTTTGCCTTGCTTTTGCTCCAAACGAATAGAAGCGCCATAGCAAGTCGGTGTCAGTTGGCTTTCAATCTGATAGCGCAGGGAGGAAATCTTCAGATAATGAGGTTGGAAAGAGGCCTTATCCATATCATAGGAAGACTGGCGGTGAAAGAGACTGTCTCCACCTAGCTGGCCTATGACAGGTGTCAAAAGTAGCCAAGAATAGTCCCCAATCCAAGGACTGGGCTGGTGGGTTAATCGAATTCCCTGAAAGATGGGCAGATGCGGATCGAAAAACCAAGCACCCTCCTGATCGCTGGTCTGGGGAACAAAATAATTCATCCCGAAAGGGACGCCTGTGTAGGGCAGGGTATTTCCCCGAGAAAAGGCATGCTTGCTAGCAGTCCCAAAGCGGGTATCAATGGTTTCAAGTAGTGGTTTCATAGTCTTTCCTTTAGCTGTTTTTCTACATTCATATCAGAAAAATGAGGCCTTTAGATATGGGGTTCGAAAGTAAGCAATTTTGTAGAAAAATGACTATCATTTGTGTATGTATTTTCTGTCTCAAAAACTATATACTGAACATGAAACTTGTTTGAAAGAGGAAACTGCACGATGATTTATTCGAAAGAAATTGTTAGAAAATGGCTAGACGAAGTAGTGGAGCGGGCTAAGGACCATCCGGAGTGGGTGGACGTCTTCGAGCGTTGCTATACGGACACCTTGGACAATACAGTTGAAATCCTCGAAGATGGCTCGACCTTTGTACTGACAGGGGATATTCCTGCCATGTGGCTTCGGGATTCGACAGCCCAGCTACGCCCCTACCTGCATGTGGCTAAAAGAGATCCTCTCTTGCGTCAGACCATTGCAGGTTTGGTCAAGCGTCAGATGACCTTGGTGCTCAAGGATCCTTATGCCAATTCCTTTAACATTGAGGAAAACTGGAAGGGCCACCACGGGACTGACCACACAGAGCTTAATGGCTGGATTTGGGAGCGTAAGTACGAGGTGGACTCACTTTGCTATCCTTTGCAACTGGCTTATCTCCTTTGGAAAGAGACTGGCGAGACCAGTCAGTTTGATGAGACTTTTGTCGCAGCGACCAAGGAAATTCTTCATCTCTGGACGGTAGAACAAGACCACAATAACTCTCCTTATCGTTTCGTTCGGGATACAGACCGCAAGGAAGACACTCTGGTAAATGATGGTTTTGGACCTGCCTTTGCGGTGACAGGTATGACTTGGTCAGCCTTTCGCCCGAGTGATGACTGCTGCCAGTATAGCTATTTGATTCCGTCCAATATGTTTGCTGTAGTAGTCTTGGGGTACGTGCAAGAAATCTTTACAGAACTAGACCTAGCTGATAGTGAGAGTATTATTGCTGATGCTAGGCGTCTCCAGTCTGAAATTCAAGAAGGCATCGAAAATTACGCCTACACCACTAACAGCAAGGGAGAAAAGATTTACGCCTTTGAAGTGGATGGTTTAGGCAATGCTAGTATCATGGATGATCCAAATGTACCGAGTCTGCTGGCGGCGCCTTATCTGGGCTATTGCGACATTGAAGACGAAGTTTATCAAGCAACTCGTCGCACCATTCTGAGCCCTGAAAATCCATACTTCTACCAAGGAGAATATGCTAGTGGTCTCGGAAGTTCTCATACCTTTTATCGCTATATCTGGCCGATTGCCCTATCTATCCAAGGCTTGACAACAAGAGATAAGGCCGAGAAGAAATTCTTACTCGATCAGCTGGTTGCCTGCGATGGTGGTACAGGTGTTATGCACGAAAGCTTCCACGTTGACGACCCAACGCTTTACTCACGTGAATGGTTCTCTTGGGCCAACATGATGTTCTGTGAGTTGGTCTTGGATTACCTAGATATTCGCTAATACTCTTCGAAAATCTCTTCAAACCACGTCAGCTTCGCCTTGCCGTAGGTATGGTTACTGACTTCATCAGTTCTATCCACAACCTCAAAGCAGTGCTTTGAGCAGCCTGCGGCTAGCTTCCTAGTTTGCTCTTTGATTTTCATTGAGGATAAGGAGCGCGCTTTAGTTTCACCGATTCGTGTCAGAATCACACCTTTACATTTAAAACGTTAAAAAATTTAAGTTAGAATGAGGTTTTACTTCATGGAAAATGTTGTTGTACATATTATCTCACACAGTCACTGGGACCGTGAGTGGTATCTACCTTTTGAAAGCCACCGGATGCAGTTGGTGGAATTATTTGACAATCTTTTTGATCTCTTTGAAAATGACCCTGAGTTCAAGAGTTTCCACTTGGATGGACAAACTATTGTCCTAGATGACTACTTGGAAATTCGCCCTGAAAATCGCGACAAGGTCCAACGTTACATTGACGAAGGCAAACTTAAAATTGGTCCCTTTTACATCTTGCAGGATGATTACTTGATTTCCAGCGAGGCCAACGTCCGCAACACCTTGATTGGTCAAGCTGAATGTGCAAAATGGGGCAAATCAACCCAGATTGGTTACTTCCCAGATACCTTTGGAAATATGGGACAAGCTCCCCAAATCCTTCAAAAATCAGGCATTCACGTGGCAGCCTTTGGTCGTGGTGTGAAGCCGATTGGATTTGACAACCAAGTCCTCGAAGATGAGCAGTTTACTTCCCAGTTTTCAGAAATGTACTGGCAGGGTGCGGACGGAAGTCGCGTTCTCGGTATCCTCTTTGCCAACTGGTACAGTAACGGGAATGAAATCCCAGTTGATAAGGACGAGGCCCTAACTTTCTGGAAACAAAAATTGTCAGACGTGCGTGACTACGCTTCGACCAACCAATGGTTGATGATGAACGGATGTGACCACCAGCCTGTACAGCGAAATCTGAGCGAAGCTATTCGTGTGGCAAATGAACTCTTCCCAGATGTGACCTTTGTGCATAGTTCATTTGATGACTATATCCACGCAGTAGAAAGTGCTCTGCCGGAGCAACTATCAACGGTTATAGGTGAGTTGACAAGTCAGGAAACAGATGGTTGGTACACGCTTGCCAACACTTCCTCATCACGCATTTACCTCAAACAAGCCTTCCAAGAAAATAGCAATCTCCTAGAACAAGTAGTGGAGCCATTGACTGTCATCACTGGCGGGCACAACCATAAGGACCAGTTGACCTATGCTTGGAAAGTCCTTCTACAAAATGCGCCACATGACAGTATCTGTGGCTGTAGCGTGGACGAGGTTCACCGTGAGATGGAGACACGTTTTGCCAAGGTCAACCAAGTCGGAAATTTCGTTAAAACCAATCTTCTCAACGAGTGGAAGGGTAAAATCGCAACCCACGAAGCCCAAAGCGACCATCTCTTTACCGTCATTAACACAGGCTTGCATGACAAGGTTGATACGGTCAGCACAGTGATTGATGTGGCGACTTGTGATTTCAAAGAATTGCACCCAACAGAAGGCTATAAGAAGATGGCAGCCTTGACCTTGCCGTGCTACCGTGTCGAAGACTTAGAAGGGCATGCTGTAGAAGCGAAAATCGAAGATCTGGGAGCTAACTTTGAGTATGATTTGCCAAAAGACAAGTTCCGTCAGGCTCGTATCGCTCGACAAGTGCGCGTGACAGTACCTGTTCATCTGGCACCACTTTCTTGGACAACCTTCCAATTGCTCGAAGGAGAACAGGAACACCGTGACGGTATTTACCAAAATGGAGTGATTGATACGCCATTTGTAACGGTCAGTGTGGATGAAAATATCACAGTCTACGACAAGACAACTCATGAAGCGTATGAAGATGTTGTTCGCTTTGAAGACCGTGGTGATATCGGAAATGAGTATATCTACTTCCAACCAAAAGGAACAGAGCCTATCTACGCCGAGCTGAAAGGATATGAGGTCTTGGAAAATACAGCTCGTTTTGCCAAGATCTTGCTCAAGCATGAATTGACAATTCCAGTAAGTGCAGATGAAAAACTGGATGCGGAACAAAGAGGCATCATTGAGTTTATGACGCGTGAAGCTGGACGTTCAGATGAACTGACAAGCATTCTTCTGGAAACAGAGATGACCGTCTTTGTTGACAATCCTCAAATCCGCTTCAAGACTCGCTTTACCAACACCGCTAAGGACCACCGTATCCGTCTCTTGGTCAAGACTCATAACACACGTCCAAGCAATGATTCTGAAAGCATTTATGAGGTGGTGACACGACCAAATAAACCAGCGGCTTCATGGGAAAATCCTGAAAATCCTCAACACCAACAAGCCTTTGTCAGTCTGTATGATGATGAAAAAGGGGTGACAGTGGCCAATAAAGGATTGCACGAGTATGAAATCCTTGGAGATGACACCATTGCAGTGACCATTCTTCGTGCATCAGGTGAGCTAGGTGACTGGGGTTACTTCCCAACACCAGAGGCTCAATGCTTGCGTGAGTTTGAAGTTGAGTTTGCTCTCGAATGCCACCAAGCACAAGAACGATTCTCAGCCTTCCGTCGTGCCAAAGCCTTCCAAACACCATTCACTAGTCTTCAAGTTGCTAAACAAGAAGGAAGTGTTGCAGCGACTGGTAGCCTTTTGAGCCATGCGGCGCTCAGCTTGCCACAAGTCTGCCCAACAGCCTTTAAGGTAGCTGAAAATGAAGAAGGATATGTCCTCCGTTACTACAATATGAGTCAAGAAAATGTGCGCATATCAGAACACCAACAAACCATTTTGGATTTGCTTGAGCGACCATATCCAGTTCATTCAGGACTCTTAGCACCACAAGAGATTCGCACAGAATTAATCAAAAAAGAAGACATTTAACAGTTTTAAAGTGTTTGATAACTAATACTATGAGATAGAAAGGAGGGGCGAAAGAGTAAGGACTAACTACTGATTCGCCCCTTTTTACGGTAAAGAACAATGACCATTGCAACCATTGATATCGGAGGGACCGGTATAAAATTTGCTAGTCTAACTCCTGATGGAAAAATACTAGATAAGACAAGTACTCCGACGCCAGAAAACTTGGAGTCTTTACTGACTTGGCTAGACCAACGCTTGGCAGAACAAGATTATAAGGGCATTGCTATGAGCGTTCCAGGCGCGGTTAATCAAGAAACAGGTGTGATTGAGGGAATCAGTGCCGTACCTTATATTCATGGCTTTTCTTGGTATGAGGCACTTGCTCATCATCAGCTACCTGTCCATCTAGAAAATGATGCCAACTGTGTTGGGCTTAGTGAATTGCTAGCTCACCCAGAAATTGAAAATGCAGCCTGTGTCGTGATTGGTACAGGAATCGGCGGCGCCATGATTATCAATGGCAAGCTTCACCGAGGTCGCCACGGCTTGGGAGGAGAGTTTGGCTACATGACAACCATTGCACCAGCAGAAAAGCTCAACAACTGGTCGCAACTAGCGTCAACTGGAAATATGGTGCGATACGTGATTGAAAAATCTGGTCAGACTGACTGGGACGGACGCAAGATTTACCAAGAGGCCGCAGCTGGTAATGCTCTTTGTCAAGAAGCTATTTTGCGCATGAACCGTAATCTGGCGCAAGGTTTGCTCAATATTCAGTATCTCATCGACCCAGATGTCATTAGTCTGGGAGGCTCTATTAGCCAAAATCCAGACTTCATCCAAGGTGTCAAAAAGGCTGTCGATGAATTTGTCGAAACCTACGAAGAATACACGGTCGCACCTGTCATCCAAGCCTGCACCTATCATGCAGATGCCAATCTCTACGGTGCCCTTGTCAACTGGCTACAGGAGGAAAACCAATGGTGACATTTACAGGACTTAGTCCCAAACAAACTCAGGCAATCGACTTACTGACAAAGTATATCTCTTTACCAGATGTGGAAGTTGCAGTCGCTCAGTCTGACCAAGCCTCTATCTCTATCAAGGGTGAGGGAGGCCACTATCAACTGACTTATCACAAACCTCACCAACTTTACCGCACCTTGTCCTTATTGGCAACAGCTCTAGTAGAAGGTGATAAAGTAGCGATTGAGGAGCAGGCAGCTTATGAAGATTTGGCCTACATGGCAGACTGTTCTCGAAATGCGGTTCTGAATGTGGCTTCTGCCAAGCAGATGATTGAGGTCTTGGCTCTCATGGGCTACTCAACCTTTGAACTTTACATGGAAGACACCTATCAGATTGAGGGGCAACCTTACTTTGGTTACTTCCGTGGCGCCTATTCAGCAGAGGAGTTGCAGGAAATAGAAGCCTACGCCCAGCAGTTTGACATGACCTTTGTGCCTTGCATCCAGACCTTGGCCCACTTGTCGGCCTTCGTCAAATGGGGCGTTAAGGAAGTGCAAGAACTCCGTGATGTGGAGGATATTCTCCTTATCGGCGAAGAAAAGGTGTATGACCTGATTGATGGCATGTTTGCCACTCTATCTAAACTGCAGACTCGCAAGGTCAATATCGGGATGGATGAAGCCCACTTGGTTGGTTTGGGACGCTACCTTATCTTGAACGGCGTTGTAGATCGTAGTCTCCTCATGTGTCAACACTTGGAGCGCGTGCTAGATATTGCAGACAAGTATGGTTTCCACTGCCAGATGTGGAGTGATATGTTCTTCAAACTCATGTCAGCGGATGGCCAGTACGACCGTGATGTGAAAATTCCAGAGGAAACTCGTGTCTACCTAGACCGTCTCAAAGACCGTGTAACTTTGGTTTACTGGGATTATTATCAGGATAGCGAGGAAAAATACAACCGCAATTTCCGCAACCATCACAAGATTAGCCATGACCTTGCCTTTGCAGGTGGTGCTTGGAAGTGGATCGGTTTCACACCCAACAACCATTTCAGCCGTCTTATTGCTCTTGAAGCCAACAAATCCTGTCGTGCTAATGACATCAAAGAAGTCATTGTAACGGGTTGGGGGGACAATGGTGGAGAAACTGCCCAGTTCTCTATTCTACCAAGTCTGCAAATCTGGGCAGAACTCAGCTACCGCAATGACCTAGACCGTTTGTCTGCTCACTTCAAGACCAATACAGGTCTGTCAGTTGAGGACTTTGTGCAGATTGACCTTGCCAATCTCTTGCCAGACTTGCCAGGCAATCTCAGTGGTATCAATCCCAACCGCTATGTCTTTTATCAGGATGTTCTTTGCCCGATTCTTGACAGACACATGACACCTGAACAGGACAAACCGCACTTCGCTCAGGCTGCTGAGACGCTTGCTGAAATTAAAGAAAAAGCAGGAAATTATGCTTATCTCTTTGAAACACAGGCTCAGTTGAACCAGATTTTAAGCAGTAAAGTGGATGTGGGACGACGCATTCGTCAGGCCTACCAAACAAACGATAAAGAAAGTCTGCAAGAAATCGCCAGACAAGAATTACCAAAACTCAGAAGCGAGATTGAACAATTCCATGCCCTCTTTAGCCGTCAATGGTTGAAAGAAAACAAGGTCTTTGGCTTGGATACAGTCGATATCCGTATGGGCGGACTCTTGCAACGTATCAAACGAGCAGAAAGTCGTATCGAGGCTTATCTGGCAGGGCAGATTGACCGCATCGACGAGCTAGAAGTTGAAATCCTACCATTTACTGACTTCTACGCAGACAAGGACTTCGCAGCCACAACAGCCAACCAGTGGCACACTATTGCGACCGCATCGACGATTTATACGACATAGGCTAGGCATTTATCACAAACAGTTAAACATCTCCTTTTAAATACATGGAGATGTTTTTTGATTTGGAGATAGGGAAGGAGTATAATGAAGGTAGAAAGATAGTTTGGAGGTCTGACCATGAAAAAGCTACTACTAGTCCTAGCTACTAGCATGCTAGTCTTATCTGCCTGCCATAAAACGACAGAGGATGGAGCAACTAGTCCGTCCATACCAAGGGAGCAACAAACCAAGGAGACAACCAACTATTTTCACTATTTAGCAGATTCCTATCAAAAGGCTCTTTCGCACGAAAAAGAATCCAAGGATACAACTGTTCAGTCACCTATGGCTGCTACAGTTGCAGCCATGGAAGAACTTGAGTTATCTAATCCGACTGATCAAGCCTTGATTATGAAGAATTACTTGGGTTTTCAGAAGCTAATTCAATACAATACTGAAAAGTGGGAGGAAGAGTTTGCAAGCTGGGCTTCTTCTATGGGGCAGTCCTATCATAGACTAGAGCATGCAAACTTTGATGAAAAAAATGAACTAATCAAAAAATTAGAAACTACAACAGTCTCTCAGAAAAGTGTCAAATGGAATGTTTTTGGAGTATCGAGTGACAATGCTTATGCCTACTTGATTTTGGATGCTTACTATGACAAGCAGAACAAACATTTCTACCTATTTACACTGAAGGATGGGCAAGCACAGGTCTTGCATGCCGATAAGACACTGGAAACTATCCCTACTGCAAATTTTGAAGAGACTGAGAATACAGATTTAGCGCGACGTTTTAAGGAATTTCTATTAAAAACAAGTGTAACTACAGAGAGCGAGCCAGATACAGATAATAGTTCTTTAATAGACAAGATAAAAACAGCCATGGAATCCTATTCGGATAGTAAAGGTGAAAGATTTAAGTCAACTAACTTAGCAACATATGGTCACTACTATGGACTTGCAGTGCCAGACCAGATAATGCAATTTGGACAAGTAGATGGGGTGAATTATACTTTTAAATGGTATGGGTATAGTGCAGGTTCAGGTTCTGGGCGGTTTGAAATCTTAGCTTGCTATGTGAATGAAGCAGAGACAGAGGTGATTCTCTTTGGCTACAAGGATGGTAATCCTGCTCTTTTACACACCGAAGGAAGACCAGAGATTGATAAAAATGAATCAGGGGCTATCATAAATGCCCAGATTCATTTTGTCGAGTTTCATCACCCAATATTGGAACAAGTTTTCAATTAGTAAAGCGGAAATACATTTATCGCATGCAAAGTGTTTCTCGTGAAACCTATTTCTTATAAAAAACTTCTCCACATAAAATAATTTGTGGAGTTTTTTCTATAATTAGTAGTTTAACCTGACCTTCAAATAGGAGTATACTAATAATGTAATCGTTATCAAACCTAAAAATTCGATGAAATCAGTTTTTAGGAATAAAAAGGGAGGAAATTATGAAAAAGTTTTCAAAGACCTTGAGAGATAACTGGATCTTTCTCTTGATGGTTTTACCAGGGGCACTCTGGTTGATTCTATTCTTTTACATTCCAGTATTTGGGAATGTGGTCGCCTTTAAAGACTACCATATGACCAGTAATGGTTTCATAGATAGTATTGTGAATAGTAAATGGGTCGGGTTAGATAATTTCAGATTCTTGTTTAGTTCAAAAGACGCCTTTATCATCACTCGAAATACCGTTCTCTACAATCTCGGCTTTATCTTTATCGGTTTGATTGTATCAGTAGGAATTGCCATTATCCTCAGCGAGCTTCGCTCTAAGAGAATGGTTAAGATTTTCCAAACGTCTATGTTGTTCCCTTACTTCCTGTCATGGGTTATCATTAGTTTCTTTACAGATGCTTTCCTAAACATTGACAAAGGGGTCTTCAACCATTTCCTAACATCCATTGGCATGAAGGAAGTCAACTTCTACGCTGACTTAGGCATTTGGCCATACCTTCTCCTTTTCCTTGGTATTTGGAAAGGCTTTGGATATAGCAGTGTCATGTACTATGCGACGATCATGGGAATTGACCCAACCTACTACGAAGCAGCAACAGTGGACGGGGCTAGCAAGTGGCAACGTATTCGCAACGTAACCATTCCTCAGTTGACTCCGCTTGTAACAGTCTTGACCATCCTTGCAGTCGGAAATATCTTCCGTGCAGACTTTGGTCTCTTCTATCAAATCCCACACAATGCTGGTCAGCTTTACAATGTAACCAACGTTTTGGATGTATATGTCTTTAATGGTTTGACTCAGACAGCAGATATCGGTATGGCTTCAGCAGCCGGTCTTTACCAATCCGTTGTCGGTTTGATTCTGGTTATCCTATCAAACTTGCTTGCAAGACGAGTCGATCCAAACTCAGCTTTGTTCTAGAAAGGAGGAGAATATGGCAGAAAAGAAAATTAAAAAAGAAAAAATCGATAATGTCGGCATTCACTCCTTCAGTAAGAAAGCAGATATCTTCTTTAGTATCATCTCTGGTTTGATCGCTCTTTCTTGTATATTGCCCTTTATCTTCGTTATCATCATTTCGGTGACAGACGAAAAGAGCATCCTCCAGTATGGATATAGCTTTTTCCCTTCGAAATTTGGTGTAGATGGATTCCAGTTCTTAGCTCAGTTTAAAGATAAGATTCTCCAAGCGCTCTTTATCTCAGTTTTTGTAACCGTAGTCGGAACAGTGACCAACGTCTTCATTACAACCACTTATGCCTACGCCATCTCACGGACAACCTTTAAGTACCGCAGATTCTTCACAATCTTTGCCCTTCTCAGTATGTTGTTCAATGCTGGTTTGGTACCAGGCTATATCGTGGTGACTCGTTTGCTTCAACTTGGTGATACGGTTTGGGCCTTGATTGTTCCAATGCTTCTCTCACCATTCAACATCATCTTGATGCGTTCCTTCTTCAAGAAGACCATTCCAGAAGCCATTCTAGAATCTGCTCGTATCGATGGTGCCAGTGAAGCACGGATCTTCTTCCAGATCTGTTTACCATTGTCACTTCCAGGTATCGCAACTATCACGCTTTTGACAGCTCTTGGTTTCTGGAACGACTGGTTCAACGCCCTTCTTTACATCAAGAGTGACAACTTGTATCCATTGCAATATTTGCTCATGCAAATCCAGCAAAATATGGACTACATTGCAAAAGCAGTCGGCCTATCTGGCCAACTGGGAGTCGCTCTTCCAAAAGAAACAGGTCGTATGGCCATGGTTGTGGTTGCAACCCTTCCAATCGCGATTCTGTATCCATTCTTCCAACGCTACTTTGTAAAAGGTTTGACCATCGGTGGTGTGAAAGAGTAGCACTTGCTGAGAAACACCGTTTCTCCCTTCCCAACTTCATCTTAGTGACTGAAGTTACAAATCATTAAATCGTTTATAAGTTTAAAAATAAAAAAAGGAGTTTTTATCATGAAAAACTGGAAAAAATATGCTTTTGCATCTGCTAGCGTAGTCGCTTTGGCTGCAAGCCTTGCCGCTTGTGGAAACCTTTCAGGTAACAACAAAAAAGCTGCTGACTCAGCTTCAGGTGACAAACCTGTTCTTAAAATGTACCAAATCGGTGACAAACCAGACAACTTGGATGAATTGCTAGAAAATGCTAACAAAATCATCGAAGAAAAAGTTGGTGCTAAATTGGATATCCAATACCTTGGATGGGGTGACTACGGTAAGAAAATGTCAGTTATCACATCATCAGGTGAAAACTACGATATCGCTTTTGCAGATAACTATGTCGTAAATGCTCAAAAAGGTGCTTATGCGGACTTGACAGAATTGTACAAGAAAGAAGGAGCAGAGCTTTACAAAGCACTTGACCCAGCTTACATCAAAGGGAACACTGTAAACGGTAAGATTTACGCTGTTCCAGTTGCAGCCAACGTTGCATCATCTCAAAACTTTGCCTTTAACGGCGCTCTTCTTGCCAAATATGGCATTGACATTTCAGGTGTCACTTCATACGAAACACTTGAACCAGTCTTGAAACAAATCAAAGAAAAAGCTCCAGACGTAGTACCATTTGCGGTTACGAAGAACTTTATCCCATCTGATAACTTTGACTACCCAGTGCCAAATGGACTTCCATTCGTTATCGACCTTGAAGGAGATACTACTAAGATCGTAAACCGTTACGAAGTACCTCGTTTCAAAGAACACTTGAAGACTCTTCACAAATTCTATGAAGCAGGATATATTCCAAAAGACGTAGCAACAAGCGACACTTCATTTGACCTTCAACAAGATACTTGGTTCGTTCGTGAAGAAACAGTAGGACCAGCTGACTATGGTAACAGCTTGCTTTCACGTGTTGCTAACAAAGACATCCAAATCAAACCAATCACTAACTTTATCAAGAAAAATCAAACAACACAAGTTGCTAACTTTGTCATCTCAAACAACTCTAAGAACAAAGAAAAATCAATGGAAGTGTTGAATCTCTTGAACACAAACCCAGAACTCTTGAACGGACTTGTTTACGGTCCAGAAGGCAAGAACTGGGAAAAAGTTGAAGGTAAAGAAAACCGTGTTCGCGTCCTTGATGGATACAAAGGAAACACTCACATGTCAGGTTGGAACACTGGTAACAACTGGATCCTTTACATCAACGAAAACGTTACAGACCAACAAATCGAAGATTCTAAGAAACAATTGGCAGAAGCTAAAGAATCTCCAGCGCTTGGATTCATCTTTAACACTGACAGTGTCAAATCTGAAATTTCAGCAATCTCTAACACAATGCAACAATTCGATACAGCTATCAACACTGGTACTGTAGACCCAGATAAAGCAATCCCAGAATTGATGGAAAAATTGAAATCTGAAGGTGCCTACGAAAAAGTATTGAACGAAATGCAAAAACAATACGACGAATTCTTGAAAAACAAAAAATCATAAGATCGATTGATTTCGTGTATTCATTCCTAATTCCTAAAAATGTGATCACTGCCTTCCTTAGTTCTCTAGGGGAGGTAGTGATTTTTAGGATGCAAAGATGAAAGTAGCAATTCTGAGAGTTTAGGTGATGGGATACACATATATCTACAGGAGGTCTATCATGAAAAGGTATCGTCTTCTTTTTAAAATGAGTGGTGTCTTCTCTTACCTATTTTTCGTATTTGGTCTTTCTCAGCTGACTCTTATCGTCCAAAACTATTGGCAATTTTCTTCTCAGATAGGAAATTTCTTCTGGATTCGAAATATCTTGAGTTTGCTATTTAGTGGAGTTATGATTGGGATTCTTGTTAAGACAGGCCATGGCTATCTTTTTCGCGTTTCGAGAAAAAAATGGCTCTGGTATTCAATCCTAACAGCCCTAGTAGCGGTAGCTCATATATTTTTTAATATTCAAACAGCTAAACACGTTCAGTCAACTGCTGAAGGTTGGGCCGTATTGATCGGTTATAGTGGGACTAACTTTGCCGAGCTAGGTCTCTATATAACCTTGTTCTTTCTGGGGCCATTGATGGAAGAGTTGCTCTATAGAGGATTACTTCAACATGCCTTCTTTAAAGATTCGAGATTTGGTCTTGATTTGATCCTTCCGTCTATTTTATTTGCTCTCCCTCATTTTTCAAACCTGCCTAGTCTGCTAGATGTTTTCGTCTTTGCAACAGTTGGAATCATCTTTGCTGGTTTGACCCGTTATACCAAGAGCATTTATCCTTCCTATGCGGTGCATGTGATCAATAATATTGTAGCGACCTTGCCATTTTTGCTGACTTTTTTACATAGGGTGTTTGGGTAAAATATTAGCATGAGAGTTAGGAATTATAGTTTTTCAATTTATAAGCGAGTTTCAGGAGGAAAATGAGAATGACACCATTAAAATGGTTCGCTGGAGGTAGAGAAAGGCGTTGTGAAGCCATGACTATCATAGATCATCTATTGGAAGATATAAAGGCTGCGCCTCAGCTTGCTCCATTGAAAAATCAGTTAGTTATTTATAAAAGACGATTAAAGGACGATGGGACCTCTGTTCCATTTGTCCTGAGTCAAATGAATGTTGATCTTGCGCGTGTATTGATTGACAATAAGCTGATTTTGTCAGAAAGTCAAGCTGAGCAGATAAAAAAATTGAGAAAATTATCTGCGATTCGGTATGGTTACTGATGAAGTGCAGTGGCAGGTCTCTCTATATAATTTCCGGTCAAATAAATTGCATTCGTTTTCCCAAGTGGGTATACTAGTATAGTTGAATGAAAAATTCTGAAAATTTAAGAATAGAAAAGAGAACAAATCTTATGGCAAAAGATATTCGTGTCTTACTTTACTACCTTTATACTCCAATTGAAAACGCAGAGCAATTTGCTGCAGACCACTTGGCTTTCTGTAAATCAATCGGCCTTAAAGGCCGTATCCTAGTCGCTGACGAGGGAATTAACGGGACTGTTTCAGGTGACTACGAAACAACTCAAAAATACATGGACTACGTTCACAGCCTCCCAGGCATGGAAGACCTCTGGTTCAAGATTGACGAAGAAAGTGAACAAGCCTTCAAGAAGATGTTTGTTCGCTACAAGAAAGAAATTGTCCACCTTGGTTTGGAAGATAACGACTTTGACAACGACATCAACCCACTTGAAACAACAGGTGCTTACTTGTCTCCAAAAGAGTTCAAAGAAGCTCTTCTTGACGAAGATACAGTTGTTCTTGACACACGTAATGATTATGAGTACGACCTAGGACATTTCCGTGGGGCTATCCGCCCAGACATCCGCAACTTCCGTGAGTTGCCACAATGGGTCCGTGATAACAAGGAAAAATTCATGGATAAGCGTGTCGTAGTTTACTGCACAGGTGGCGTTCGCTGTGAGAAATTCTCAGGCTGGATGGTCCGTGAAGGCTACAAAGATGTCGGTCAATTGCATGGAGGAATCGCAACTTACGGTAAAGACCCAGAAGTTCAAGGTGAGCTTTGGGATGGAAAAATGTACGTTTTTGACGAGCGTATTGCCGTAGATGTTAACCATGTCAACCCAACCATCGTAGGAAAAGACTGGTTTGATGGAACACCATGTGAACGTTATGTCAACTGTGGAAATCCATTCTGTAACCGTCGTATCCTAACATCAGAAGAAAATGAAGACAAGTACCTTCGTGGATGCTCACACGAGTGCCGTGTTCACCCACGTAACCGCTATGTTTCAGAAAATGAATTAACACAAGCTGAAGTTGTTGAGCGCCTAGCCGCTATCGGTGAAAGCTTGGATCAAGCAGCTACTGTATAAGATTAAACAGCCTTCAGGGGCTGTTTTTCTATGCTTTTTATCTAAAAATCTAAAATTTGTTTCTGTATCTTTCAGGAAAATAGGGTATACTGTATGTAAACGATTTCAAAGGAGGCCGATTATGGCGAAAACATTTTTTATCCCAAATAAAGAAAGCATTCTAGGACAACAGGAGGTCTTGACTGCCAAGTCTATCTTGGCCTTGGTGGAGGGCTTGGAGTCGCATAGTTATGATGCAGTCTATCTCCGTCAGCCCCTCAATGGTCTCGAATACATGGAGTGTGGGATTGTAGGTCAATCGCAATTTCTCTTCAAAGTGAACTATGCGGATAGTCGAAAAGGTTATCAAGTGGTGATTCCAGACTTCCTTACCAGAGCAGACTGGGAGATTGTAGAAGCTCTCCTCCAAGCCTTATCAAACGAGTTGGGGCAAGTGGTAGAAGGGCTAGAAGACTTTGACTTTGAAACTTATTTCCGACAAACGGTCAAGCAATATTTAGCGGATAAGGCAGTTCGTTTAGTATATTGCCAAGGACTCTTGTCCCCTATCTATCTCAACAAGGAATACCTTGAGAGCTTTTTGGATGAGGATGGATTGGCACGTTTTGAAGAGCTGGTCAAGAAGGTTCAAGGATCTGATGCCTACCTTGCCAGTGTGAAATTTTACCCAGACGCCCAAGGCAAGGTGCATGGTATCTACCACCTAGCCCAGGGAGTCAAGACGATTTTGCCAAAGGAACCCTTTGTACCGGCGCACTATACTGAGCAGCTAGCAGGCAAGGAACTTGTTTGGGAGATTGACCTAGTGGCGATTTCTGGTGATGGTTCAAAAGCCGAAGACTATGAAGCCATCGCTCGCTTGGATTATGAAAAATTCCTAGAGTCACTACCAAAAGCATTTTACCAGCAATTAGATGCTAATCAATTAGAAATAAAATCCATCCTAGGAAAAGATTTTGAAGGATTGGCAACCATTGAATAGGCCTTGTTCAAAAAAGAGTAAGCATAAAAATCCCTGTCATTGGTCAATGGCAGGGATTTTGATTAAAAGAAGGTCAGGATGCGAAGGTAGTCCACTGTCAGCGCGAGCTCTGCAATGAAGAAGGGTAAGAGAATGGCGCCATCAAGTAAGACAGCTAGCAGGAATCGATAAAATGGGTCGAGGCTACTGGTCTTACTTGGCTTGCTAATCACAAAGAGATTTCCAAGGGCAAAGATGGCCATGCTTAGAAGAGTGAGGATACCAGCAAATCGTAAGCCACCAAAGAGTGCAAAGAAACTTGCTAGAGCCGTTAGGACAAGTGGGATAGCAAAGAGTCTGCTATACCGATCAAAGGCTTCTTGGAATGTAAAGTCGCTCTCCTGATCCAGCACATGTCGGACAGTAAAGCCTCCCAAAATGATGGAAAAGTAAAATAGAGCGCTAGCGACCAGAATCGAAAGCCCAGCAAAGAGATCCAAAGGTGGGAGCTGGTTAGGAGAACTATTAGCAATAGAAATCATATAGCCATAGTAGAGGCGCTTGATATGATAGATACTAAAGAAAAGGTTGATTGACGACAGCAAGGTGAGTAGGGCAAAGACACTATAACGATGCTTTTGATCCGTAGTCTTGCTGGCAGTTGGTTCTTGGATAGCATCCAGTAGCCAAGACCAAAATAGTGCGATTTCTTCTTTTAATCGGGCAGTTTTACGGGGGTCAATGTCTGGGATATAGGGGCTCTCTAAAGCTTTGCTGAGGATGCTTTTCTCTTTTACAGAGTTTTCTTGGCTGCGTTCCTCTTTCCCTTCTCCCTCTTCCTCGGTTTGGGTTTCCCCGATTATTTCGGGAGTTTCCTCCTCATGCGTTTCCGACTCTTTAGGTGAGACAGCTGTTTCTTCGCTTACTTGTGGTTCGGTCTCCACAATTTCCGAAGTCTCTGGTTGGTCGGGCTGGATTTCCGATTTCGTCTGAGCTGATTTCTTCTCAAGATCGGCGCTTTCAAACCATTCTTGTGTCATGGTGGAACCTCCTTTTTTATGGTACTTTTCTATCTTTAGACTAGCAGATGAAAGCGTTTTTGTCAATGATTTCTAGGTGGGGCAGAGTACTCTTCTTCCTTGGGGAGGTAGATATCCTGATTGGCTTTTATGATGAGCAGGTCCTTGACATCTGCTTTTTCCGTTTTATAAGGGTTGGCAAGTTCATTCTCTTTTTGTTTAGGATGTTCTCTTTGTGCTTTACGATAAATACCGCCGTGCTTAGAAGACATATCTAGATTGATACGATCGAATTCTGTCTTAGAAAGAAAGAGTCTTAAGTCGTTATGAGAGTCTAGTTCAACCTTGCCGTGAACCTGGATATTTTCAGCATAGATGTGCCCCCCCTCCGTCTTGACTTGACTATCTGTCAATTCTGTATCAAAAATATTGATAATACTAGGTGTCGTTAGTGTACTGTTCTTGATGGAGCTTTCTGTTATTCTTAAGTGGTAGCTTTTTGTTTTGATTGTCGCATTTTCAAGGTTGGCTTGACGAATATTAGTTTGTCCACGATTGGCTGAGACGGTGATAGCTTGCAGCTTTCTTCCTTTAGGTAGGGAGAGAACGACTTCGTCAAAACGATGAGAATAGTTGCTGGCGATACGAAGTAGGCCTTCGATTCCTGAACCGAGAAAACGATGTTGGGAGGCTTGTTTGTCAGTGATGCTCAGTGTTTTGTCACTCATGCCAGTAGTCAGATCGTGACGACCAGACACTGACGGATGATAGGTGATGTGGATCTTGTCATCTACAGACTCTGTGATGGTTAGGCTATGTTCTTCAAGGGTCAAATCAAGTTTTTCCACTTCATTTCCAAAGGTCACTTCTTCGGTACGATTGTCATAGATGGGATCTTTTGACATGGCAAGCAAACTTTGAATACCATTGGACTGGGCCCCTACAATGATCATGATAAAACCAAGGATTGTAGAAACCACACCAAAAATGAGAAATCCTTTCGTCAATTTACGCATGTCTGTCACCTCTCTTTCCTTTTTTAAGAATCCATTGCACCAAGCGGACGACCAGGAGGCCAAAGAAACGAGCTACATAGGAGATGCCTAATAGAACAAGAGAAGAAGCACCGATAGCAAGCAAACCAGCCCCGAAAATCAAGATAAAGGCAGATTTGGCTTCGACTAGGACACTAAAGCTCTCTACGATAAAGAGTCCGCCCAGTAGGATACCCGTCACCGAAACGGTGAAAAAGGCTAGAATGACGGAGACAGCTGCGATAAAAATACCGATGATGGCCATGAGGATGCCGATCCCGACCGGAATGCCGATAGGGGCTGCTAGTAAGGCAAGTAGGGCAATGTGTAGCAGTTGACGGTCATTCTTTTGAGCAGGTGCCTCATTAACTTTTTTATCGAGGAGATTAGAGAGGACATCATGAGCTACTTCTTTTGGTGTTCCTAGACTAGCAATGAGCTCTTCTTCGCCCTCTGGACCTGCATCGTCAAATAGTTCCTTAAAGTAGTCCATGGCTTCGATGCGGTCAGCTTCAGGCAGTTTATGGAGATAGGTTTCTAACTGAGTCAGATAGTCAGTTCTTGTCATGGCGGATACTCCCTTCTATGATGCCGTTGACGGTGTCGGTATAGAGCGTCCACTCTTCCTTTAGAGTAACGAGCTGCTCTACGCCCCGATTGGTCAAGGAGTAGTATTTGCGCATACGCCCCTGAAACTCTCTAGAGTAGGTGGTCAGAAAGCCACTGGCTTCCAATTTTTTGAGAATGGGATAGAGCGTAGATTCTTTGATATTGGCAATGAGCTTAATGGTTTGGCTAATCTCATAACCATAAGAATCTCCCCGCTCCAGTACAGCCAAGATGAGAAACTCAATCAAGGCAGAGGATGTTGGGAAGTACATGGGAAACCTCCTTTATATTATATAAAAATTTTATATATACTCTTTTCAAATATATTGTATCTCAAGTTGAAAGCCCTGTCAAGAAATATGTGTAAAAATTTTATATATAAAAAACTCCTAGTAAAAACTAGAAGTTTAGAGAATGTTGTTAGCCTTTATCTAAATTTTATCGTAGATTTCTTATAGTTAATTTTCTTATCTAAAAGTTTTAATAGAGGAGTCACGTACTCAGGATTTGGAAATTTAGGACCGAAAATGACTTCATCGATTTGAATTGAATTTTCACGTTCTACATAAAGTCTGCCTATCCCAGAGGTTTTATCAATTTTGATTTTATCATTACTTGGGTCTAGGTTAGCATAGCGTAAGATACGCAGTTCATTCTCATATTTATAATCGACAGATTTAAACAAGTAACGAATTTCTTCGATACAGTCAGAAATCGCTTTTTGATAAAAATCATCTCTTTTGTTCAAATTCTTATCTATTTTTTCCTTTAAAGCTTCCAAGAATTCTTCTAATTTTTTGATTTCATCGTCGTTGAAGAGTTCCGTTTTTTCTATGCTAAACTCACCATCTGAATCATTGACATAGGCTATTCGGTAGAGATAATCAATATTCCCTTTAGCTACCTTATCTTTTTTTTCAGGTTGGTGCTGTATTTCTTCAATCCTAGCAGAAAAAGTTTGCTCTTTTTTCTTGGCT
The DNA here is from genome assembly GCF_021497885.1 of Streptococcus oralis. NCBI lineage: Bacteria > Bacillati > Bacillota > Bacilli > Lactobacillales > Streptococcaceae > Streptococcus > Streptococcus oralis. The sequence continues at coordinate 1,842,434 of NZ_CP046523.1, read as the reverse complement.
TCGTTTGCTGAGATTTTTAAATCACTGCTTAATTCCGACATAGACAAATCAATCTTATTAATGAACTCTAGGGATGTAGTTTCTCGACGCCATGAAACATCATTGAAAGAAGTAAATCTTGAGAAATCATCTTCCTTAAGTACCAGACAAACACCCTGTGCATCATCGCCGTATTGGGACCACATAGTCAAGTCATCTGTTTTACTGGTGAAGCTCATTAAAAACCATGGACTAGGATCTAAAATATTTCGCTTTTCGAAGTAGGATGTTCTTTCCCCATCTTTGCTAGGTTCCAATATTTCTTCGATAACTACACCTTCTTCGGGGTCGTTCATATAATTGGCATTATACAAACGAGTTTTTCCAGATACGGAAAACTTTGTATCATCTGTCTTTCCTGTATCTTGATCTAATAAATTTTGGAGAGTTTTTCCTTTGGTATAATGACCAAATTTAAGATTCGAATTTTTATCTTTTGCTTTCAAGCCAAGTTGATACTTGATTTCTTGAACAATTCTATAGATATCTATTAACTGATTGAGCTTATTTTCATCATCTTTATAGTGTTTTATCCAATCCTTTAAAATATCGTATTTTGTATTTATAACAAGGTCAAGATTTAAAGCCCGAATGAGTAGTTTTCTGTCAAAATCATCATTGGAATAAAAACATAGTTTATCTAAAATCTTTGTGATGCTAGTGGATGGAGTATCATTTGTATCTAATGGAGTATCAGGATTGTTTTCTAATATTTCCACTACAATTTTAAATATTTCAACGCTAGAGAGATTTGTTAAGATAGCTAATGTTTGTTTAACTGTATTGTCTATTTTATCTCTTTCATTTTGAAGGTTTGCTAGATTAAATAAAACCTTAGCATATTGTAACGCAATGTCTTCAGATTGCTTGAACTGCTCAAAGATTTGTTTGACTAAATTAGTGGTATTCTTTCTCTCTTCTACATTTCCTTGTTTAGCTGACAAATTGACTAAAGCTTTAGCATATTGTAACGCAACGCCTTCAGACTGCTGAAACTGCTCAAAAATTTGTTTGACTGAATTAGCAGTATTCCCTCTCTCTTCTACATTTCCTTGTTCAACTGACAAATTCACTAAAACCATAGCGTATTGTAACGCAAAGTCTTCAGACTGTTTAAACTGCTCAAAAATTTGTTTGACTGAATTAACGGTATCGCCTAGTTCTTCTATATTTACTTGTTCAGCTGACAAATTGACTAAGGCCTTAGCATATCGTAACGCAAAGTCTTCAGACTGTTTAAACTGCTCAAAAATTTGTTTGACTGAATTAACGGTATCGCCTAGTTCTTCTATATTTACTTGTTCGATTGACAAATTCACTAAAACCATAGCGTATTGTAACGCAAAGTCTTCAGATTGCTTGAACTGCCCAAAGATTTGTTTGACTAAATTAGCGGTATTCTTTCTCTCTTCTACATTTCCTTGTTTAGCTGACAAATTGACTAAAGCTTTAGCATATTGTAACGCAACGCCTTCAGACTGCTGAAACTGCTCAAAAATTTTTTTGACTGAATTAACGGTATCGCCTAGTTCTTCTACATTTCCTTGTTCAGCTGACAAATTGACTAAAGCCCTAGCATATCGTAACGCAATGTTTTCAGAATGTTGAAACTTTAGGGTTAAAGTTTCTATTTCTGATATGGTTTCTTTACGTTCCTTGCTATCAGTTTGCCTGTTTGAAAGATTGTATAAAACCATAGCGTGTTGTAACGCAATGTCTTCAGAATCCTTGAATTGCTCAAAAATTTCTTTGACTAAATTAGAGGTATTCTTTCTCTCTTCAACATTTATTTGTTTAGCTGATAAATTGACTAAAGCCATAGCGTATCGTAACACAATGTTTTCAGACTGCTGAAACTGCTCAAAAATTTTTTTGACTAAATTAGCGGTATTCTTCCTCTCTTCAACATTTACTTGTTCAACTGACAAATTCACTAAAACCATAGCATATCGTAAAGCAATGTCTTCAGAATCCTTGAACTGCTCAAAAATTTGTTTGATTGAATTAGCAGTGTTTAGTAGTTCCTCAACAATTTCTTGTTTAGCTGACAAATTGACTAAAGCCATAGCATACTGTAACGCAATATCTTCAGACTGGTTGAACTTCTCAAAGATTTGTTTGACTAAATTAGCGGTATTCCCTCTCTCTTCTACATTTACTTGTTCAACTGACAAATTGAACAAAATCCTAGCATACCGCAACGCAATGTCTTCTGATTCAGGGTATTGCTCATAAATTATTCTTGCTTTTTCTGCTAGAGCTTCGCAGGCAGTCTTATCTGTCTCCTTTGCTGATAAGTCAAAGAGCTGATCTAACTCTGCTAAACTTTGATCCAAATTGTATTTCAGTTCATCCATTCTGTACACCTCATTTAAAATAGTAGCTGTCTTATAAACTAATTTATTTTTCGCATGACAATTAGTTTCTATACATCTTATTATATCAAAAATGCCATCTTTCTGCTAACAGATGGATGGTGCTTTTTGTTGGTATAAGCACCAAAAAAGCCAGACAGAGTCTAGCTTTGCATTGTTTATATCTGAGAAGTATTTTAGAAAAATTAAAGGATTTTATCAGCCCGATCCACCATAAAGAGTGAGACGGTCATGATGATATCGATGACTAGAAGGGCAAGGACAGCTGGGATCCAAGATTGGAAAAGTTCAAAACTATAACCAAACAAGGTAGGACCAAAGGCTGCCAAAATGTAGCCCCCTGTTTGCGCTAGTCCAGATAGCTGAGCTGTCTTTTCAGGAGAACTGGTTTTAAGAGAAAAGCAAACCATGAGGTAGGGGAAGAGGGCACTGCAGGCCGTTCCAATCAAGAGATGGACGACTAACCAGTAGAGGAAATTGTTGCTTGGATACAAGAGCATGGCAATTCCTGTCATTCCAGCGATAGAGATAATTGCCAGCATGATTCGACGGTGACCATCTGACAGACGAGTCGTCAGACTTGGAACAGTCATGGAAAAAGGAATGCTGATCAGTGAGAAGATAGAAGCCAGGAGAGCCGCATCGCTATTAGAAAGACCAGCACTAATAGCCATAGTTGGCAACCAGGTCATACTTGTATAAAAGAGCAAGGACTGAAGCCCGCCAAAGATAATGATAGCCCAAACATCTTTACTTTTTAGAATATTCTCTTTGACTTGCTTTTCTTTTTGGCTTTCTAGGTGGTGGTTGTGGCGATGATTTGGCAACCAGACTAGCAGAGTGACCAGACAGAGAAAGCTGAGAACGAGGATGAGGCCCTTCCACGAACTAGCTTGGGTGATAGGGACCGAAAGATAAGAAGCGATGGCCGTTGAAACCCCCATGGCAGTGACATAGAGAGTTGTTAGGAAACTGATCTTTTGAGGCTGACTTGCCTGAATCATACTTGGGAGGAGTACATTGAAAATGGCGATGCTCGCTCCGATGATCAGAGTTCCTAGATAGAGAAGGGGGAGATTGAAAATCCGAATGACAGAGCCAATAGTTAAGAAGAGGAGACAGTAAGTAAAGAGATGCTCCAACCCGATTTTTTGTGCCAAGCGGCTTGCAAAAGCAGAGAAAAGAGCAAACATCAAGAGAGGGAGACTAGTTAAAATCCCAAGAGAGCTAACCTCCACTCCCAGTCCCTGAGCGATATCACCTAAAATAGTTGGAAGAGCAGTAAAAGGAGATCGTAAAACAGTCCCGATTAAGACAATTCCTAGAACAAAAAAGAGTGATTGTTTTTTCATAAAAACCTCGATAGGATGATTTTAATAACAGCTTATTTTAAGGTTTTTTTCTTACAATGTCAAGGAGAGGACTGCTAAGAAAGCTAGAATGATTTAACTGAAAATAGAGTGAAAGGGGACAGATTTCTTTACCAGAATTTTTCTTGATTTGAGATAAAAATAGGAAACTAGGAAATTTTGTGATAAAATAGTGGAAGGAAATCTATAAATTGGAGAAAAACTGTGTCTGAAAAGCAAAAAATCAGCGTCTTGATGTCGGTCTATGTAAAGGAAAATCCGACATTTTTGAGAGATGCTATCAAGAGTATTCAAAACCAGACCTTGAAACCAAGTGAGCTTGTTCTTGTTGAGGACGGGCCGCTCACGCCCGAACTCTATCAAGTGCTAGATGAAGTGGAAGCGCAGTCAGAGATTCCAGTGAAACGTTGCCCCTTAGAGCAAAACCAAGGTTTAGGCTTGGCTCTTCGTTACGGTGTTTTGCAGTGCCAGTATGACATTATTGCCCGCATGGATACGGATGATTTAGCCGTTCCGGATCGTTTTGAGAAACAGCTTCAACTAATGGAGAAAGAAAATCTCGATCTCTTAGGTGGACATATTGCAGAGTTTATTGACAATCCTGACGAGATTGTTTCTTACCGTCGTGTTCCAACTCAGCACGCAGACATTGTGGCTTATCAGAGAATGAGAAGCGCCTTTAACCACATGACAGTCATGTTCAAGAAGGATATGGTTCTCAAGGCAGGCAACTATGAAGATGGGCTTTATATGGAGGATGATCTCCTCTGGCTCAATATGATTGCCGCAGGTGCCAAGACTGGAAACCTCGATCAGATCTTGTGTCAGGTTCGTGTCGGTGCAGGGATGTTTGAACGTCGAGGCGGTCTGCGCTACCTCAGACTCTATCGCCAAGCTCGTCAGCGCATGCTTGAAAGAGGGCAAATTTCCTACATGGAATATGCGAAAAGCATTGCCATTCAGGCGATTGTGGCACTTTGTCCAGGTTTTGTACGTCAGTTTATTTTTGTAAAATTACTAAGAAAAAATAAATAGTATTGTAAAAGATAAAGTAGCCAAAAAATGTTATAATGACAATAAATTTATTTGCATTCTTTTAAGAAAGAGTAAATTCCTATGAATAAAAAACTAACAGATTATGTAATTGATCTGGTTGAAATTTTAAATAAACAGCAAAAGCAGGTGTTCTGGGGTGTATTTGATATTATTAGTATGGTGGTTTCCATCATCGTGTCTTACATTCTCTTTTATGGCTTGATTAACCCAGCGCCTGTGGACTATGTTATCTATACTGGTTTGGCTTTCCTCTTCTATCAAATCATGATTGGATTTTGGGGGCTCAATGCGAGTATTAGTCGCTATAGTAAAATCACAGATTTCTTAAAAATCTTTTTTGGTGTAACCGTCAGCAGCATTGTCTCTTACGGACTCTGCTACGCCTTTCTTCCTCTATTTTCTATCCGGTTCATCATACTCTTTATCTTATTGAGTACTTTCCTCATCTTACTCCCTCGTATCACTTGGCAGCTGATTTATTCTAAGCGCAAGCAGGGTAGTGGGGAGGGCGAACACCGCCGTACCTTCTTGATTGGTGCTGGTGATGGTGGGGCCCTCTTTATGAACAGCTACCAACACCCAACTAGTGACCTTGAGTTAGTGGGAATTTTGGATAATGATGAGAAGAAAAAGGGACAAAAACTAGGTGGAATTTCCGTTTTGGGTTCTTATGATAATCTGCCTGAATTGGCCAAACGTCACCAAATCGAGCGCGTCATCGTAGCCATCCCTTCGCTTGATCCGTCAGAGTACGAACGTATCCTGCAGATGTGTAATAAACTCGGTATCAAATGTTACAAGATGCCCAAGGTTGAGACAGTTGTTCAAGGGCTTCACCAACCAGGTAGTGGTTTCCAGAAGATTGACATTACAGACCTTTTGGGTCGTCAGGAAATTCGTCTCGACGAATCCCGTCTTGGTGCAGAGCTTACAGGCAAGACCATCTTGGTGACAGGAGCCGGCGGTTCGATTGGTTCGGAGATTTGTCGTCAGGTCAGCCGCTTTAATCCTGAACGCGTGATTTTGCTGGGACATGGTGAAAACTCCATCTACCTTATTTATCATGAGTTGATTCGTAAATTCCAAGGGATTGATTATGTTCCCGTTATTGCAGATATTCAGGACTATGACCGTCTTCTACAAGTGTTTGAACAGTACAAACCAGCCATCGTTTACCATGCTGCAGCTCACAAACACGTTCCGATGATGGAACGCAATCCAAAAGAAGCCTTCAAGAACAATATCCTAGGAACCTATAATGTTGCCAAGGCTGTTGATGCAGCCAAAGTACCTAAGATGGTCATGATTTCGACTGACAAGGCGGTCAATCCACCGAATGTTATGGGCGCAACCAAGCGCGTGGCTGAGTTGATTGTCACTGGCTTTAACCAACGTAGCAAATCAACCTACTGTGCAGTTCGTTTTGGGAATGTTCTTGGGAGTCGTGGTAGTGTGATTCCTGTCTTTGAACGCCAGATTGCTGAAGGTGGCCCTGTAACGGTGACAGACTTCCGCATGACACGTTACTTCATGACCATTCCAGAGGCCAGCCGTCTAGTAATCCATGCTGGCGCTTATGCCAAGGACGGAGAAGTCTTTATCCTTGATATGGGCAAACCAGTCAAGATCTATGACTTAGCCAAGAAAATGGTGCTTCTAAGCGGGCACACAGAAAGTGAAATTCCAATCGTTGAGGTTGGGATTCGCCCAGGTGAAAAACTCTATGAAGAACTCTTGGTTTCGACCGAATTGGTTGATAACCAAGTCATGGACAAGATTTTCGTTGGTAAGGTAAATGTCATGCCACTAGAAGCCATCAATCAGAAAATTGAGGAGTTCCGTTCACTCAGTGGAGATGAGCTTAAAGAAGCGATCATTTCCTTTGCAAATGAAACAACTCATATTGAGTAAGAGTGACTCATACAATTAATCATAAATCAAAGACCAAGGTTTTGTATAGACAGAACCTTGGTCTTTTTACTCTGTAGTTTGAAGCTATTAGCTTGTTATAGCTGACTGATGATATCATCAATGGTATGAGCAATCCAGTCGGGTTGATAGCTGAGTAAATCAGCCTCTTCTCCAAATCCCCAAGTAACAGCGAACTTTTTAATGCCAGTTTCTTGGGCTCCGATCATATCAAACTTGGTGTCTCCGATGATGAGGACTTGGTCTGCAGGGAGTTGGTGCGTTTGCAAAGCATAACGGATAACATCCGCCTTGTGTGGCGTTTCAGGACTAGAACCGTAAATGCCATCAAAGAAATGATGGATTCCCAGATTTTTAGTCATATCATGAGCAGTAGGGGTATTCTTTGTAGTGGTGATATAGAGAGGATAGTTTTGCGAGAGTTCTTGAAGCAATTCCGTCATTCGGGGGAAGAGTTGGGCTTCGTGGATTCCTTTTTTCTTGTAGCAAGAACGGTATATCTGCACAGCCTCCGAGATTTGCTCCTTGGGAAGACACGTTGCAAAACTAGTTTCAAGCGGTGGACCCATGAAACCACGAATGGTTTTAGCATCAGGAGTCGGAACTCCCAGTTGTTCAAAGGTATGAGTAAAGGAATTGTGGATCCCGATGGAACTGTCAACCAGAGTTCCGTCTAGATCGAAAAAGATGGCTGAGATTGATGACATAGTTTCTCCTATTAGATAAGGTTATTCTCCGAAGATTTCTTTTTGTAGGCGACGACCAGTTGGGGTGGCTGCGAGTCCACCTTCAGCCGTTTCTCGGAAGGCAGTTGGAAGGCTGGATCCGACTTGGTACATGGCATCGATAACTTCATCGACAGGGATCTTAGATTCGATACCTGCTAAGGCCATATCAGCCGCGATAAAGGCAAAGCTAGCTCCCATGGCATTTCGTTTGACACAGGGAACTTCAACCAAACCAGCGACGGGGTCACAGATGAGACCTAGCATATTTTTAATGACAAAGGCGATGGCTTGGCTAGCCTGATAGGGGGTTCCACCTGCAGCCAAGGTCAAGGCTGCGGCGCTCATGGCAGAGGCGGATCCGACTTCGGCCTGGCAACCACCTTCAGCACCTGAGATAGAGGCATTGTTTGCGATGACTAGTCCAAAGGCACCCGCAGCAAAGAGGAAATCTAGCTGTTCTTCGTGGCTAAGGTCTAGTTTTTGGATAGCAGCAGTGAGAACGGCTGGCAGACAGCCAGCACTTCCTGCGGTTGGAGTGGCGCAGACCAAGCCCATTTTAGCGTTGTGTTCGTTGACCGCGATGGCATTTCGGGCTGCTGATAGGATGGTAAAGTCAGACAAGGCCTTGCCACTTTTGAGATGGCGGTCTAGTTTGGCCGCGTCTCCGCCTGTTAGGCCACTGCGGGATTTGTTTTCACTAAGGCCAAGCTCGACAGAGGCTTTCATGACTTCTAGATTGCGTTCCATGAGGAGGAGAACTTCATCTCGACATCGGCCGGTCAGTTCATATTCTGTCGCAATCATGAGTTCTGCGACATTTCCTTGGAAGTCTAGATCCGCTTGCTCGACCAATTCTTTGATAGAATAAAACATGTTTCCTCCTACTTAAAGAAATTGACATTGTGGAGATGAGGGATTTTTCGGATTTCTTCAATCGCCTCTTCGCAACTTCGACTATCGACTTCGATAATCATAATGGCTTTTTCTCCAGCTTTTTCCCGAGTTACATTCATCTGAGCGATGTTGATATCGAAACGAGAGAGGGCTTCTGTAACATGGGCAATCATCCCCGGAATATCCTGATGCACGATGATGATGGTCGGGGTATTCATGTTGAGAGAGACGGCAAAGCCATTGAGTTCCGTGACCTGGATATTTCCCCCACCAATGGAAATTCCTGTCACACTGATGGACTTGTGTTCATTCTTCACAGTAATTTTAGTGGTGTTAGGGTGAGGAGCGTTGCTGTCTTTCTGAATGGTCCAGACAATCTTGATGCCACGCTTATGAGCAATCTCAAGGCTATTTGGAATGTCAGGATCATCCGTATCCATACCTAAAATTCCAGCAACGAGAGCTAGGTCAGTTCCATGACCACGGTAGGTTTTGGCAAATGAATTAAATAATTGGAATTCCACCTCTGTCGGTCTATCACCAAAGATAGAAGACACGATTTTTCCGATACGAACCGCACCGGCTGTATGGCTACTTGATGGGCCAATCATGACAGGGCCGATAATATCAAAGACAGATTGAAAACGAAGTGAGTGCATCTGTTTCCCCTTACAAAGATTCTTGTTTCTATTATATCAAAGAATGAAGTTCTGTGCTTATTTCCCTTATAAAACTGAAAAAATGGATAAAAATGGTATAAAATCTTGTCTTTTATGACAAAAATATCAATGTTTCAGTAAATATAAAATATTTTTGTAATATTTCTACACAAAACCGTCAAGAAACGGTAATATTCAAACGGTATGATAGAAGCATAGTAAAAAGGAGAATTTTTAGAAATGACATTAACAACTAAACAAATTAAATTAACTCTTGCAGGAGCAGCAACTTTTCTTGCTTTCCTTGCACCATCACTTGCTTTTGCGGATGAAACAGTCACTTATACAGTGAAACCAGGTGACACTCTTTCAGAGATCGCTGAGAAGTACAATACTACTGTTGAAAAATTGGCAGAAAAAAATAAGATAGAGGATATTCATCTGATCTTTGTGGACCAAGTTTTGGTCATCGAGGGGACAGCTCCAGCTGCGACAACTTATGAAGCACCAGCTGCAACAGGAGAAACAATCGAAGAGGCTACGACTTACGAAGAAATAACTGAAACAACAACTTACGAAGCGCCAGCTGCTACAACAAGCACTTCTTATGAAGAAGAAAGCTACACAGCTTCAACTGTAAGTGGTTCTGAAGCAGAAGCCAAAGAATGGATCGCTCAAAAAGAATCAGGTGGTAGCTACACAGCTACAAACGGACGTTACATCGGACGTTACCAATTGACAGATTCATACTTGAACGGTGACTACTCAGCTGAAAACCAAGAACGTGTAGCAGATGCCTACGTTGCAGGACGTTACGGTTCATGGGCAGCTGCCAAGAACTTCTGGCTTAACAACGGTTGGTATTAAGAACTAACTAACAGAAACAGAATAAGAAGTAAAAGTCGAGGAATTTCCTCGACTTTTTTATATTTCCTTCGGTTGATGATAGGTCTCTACTTCTTTTTTGAGATGAGATAGCATGGAGGTCTCATCGGTTAGCTTCAGAAGGGAGAAACCTTTTTGGATAAGTTTAGAATCATCCGTACAAATCCCAATACGGACATAGCAGATAGCAAGCCTATCGTAGTTTTTCTTGTTCTTGGCATCCTCCAGTAAAGTGTAGCAGATTTGTTGGCACATGTTTTTATCTTGATTGTATAAGTAAATGGTGGAGAGGTTGAGTAGGATTGCCATTCGCAAGTCATATAAATGTTGATAGTTTTTATAGATTTCCAGGCGTTGCAAGATTTTTCCAGTGATAAGATGGATATGTTCTATAGGAAAGGTAAAGAGAATGGTATTGAGGATTTTTAAGTCATTCTCGTACCAAGTGTCCTGCTTTTCTATTTTCTTCCACAGCTTCTTTACAGTATTGTTAACTTCGGTTGACAGCTTTTTAGTCCCATTTTGGCGGATATAGATAACAATTTCTAGCATATCTCGTATCTCTTTGATAGGGAGATCGTGGTGGATCTTGAGGTAGTCTTGACATTTTTGAAATAGTTTTTCGAGTTCACTAGTCCCTAGGATTGAGCTCATATTGAGATAGGTTTGCATAATTTCTGTGCGTTGACTTGGTTGATAAAGTTGACAGATATAGTCAAACTCTTCAAAGGTCATATTGACTTGCTGGAGAAGAAACTCCATATTCTCATATTTAGGAGTTGTTTTCCCGCTTTCGATTTTTGATAGGCTGGTTCTTGAGAGAATATCCCCACAGACCTTCTCTTGGGTCAACCCTTTTGACTCACGGATTTCTTTATAAACATTTCCAAAATCGTAGCGCATGATTTTCTCCTTATTTGTGAAAAAGTTAACAATAAATTGAAATTGATTAAAAATATTGTATCATAGTAGTATAAAAAGTAAAAAAGAAATCTAAAATAAATCTGTGAAAAAGGTTGACATAGTTTAAAAATGGAACCAAAGATAAGAGGAAAAAGGATGAGTAGTGTAGATAAAATTCGTAAAATACACATTATCGTATGTTGGATGTATATATTTTTATCATTCAAGGGGATTATAAATGACACGGAGTATTTTTTGCTTATTTTTTTAGCTTTTATCTACTCAATAGTATCACTGCCTCTATATTCTGTGAAAAATAAAATAGTATCTATCTGTCTAGCCATAAATTCGGTTCTGTTAATGAGTTTCCCAATTTTAATCAATAAATTTTTCCCAGAAAGTTTTTTCACTTATATCGTATTAATAAGTGTTTTTATCCTAGAGTTAGCAATCTTTCATTTAATTGGTAAAGATTTTGATACTAAATTGACTAACGAATATAAAAAAATTAGTCAGTTCAAAAGCAAGGTGTCTCAATCTCCTCGGATAAAATACTTAGAGATTTCTAGTTTCATATTAACCATATTTCCATTTATTCTTCATGGTACAGTTGATAATCATGTACTGACTCTTATCTTTTTGATAAAAATTTGTGTAGATACTACGATAAAATTTTTATTCATCAGATTATTTGACACAAGTACTTTAATGAAGAGGAGAATATTTTTTCTTTTCGCATTGGATGTTATAGTTTACTTGTTTTTAGGATATCTTTTAGTGATTCAAAAAGCAGGCTATTTGTTTTCAGTTTTACTTCTTTTCTCTAATTTTTCAGTTCCATTTATCAAAGAAAAGGAATACGAATTATTTAAAAATAGTAATTAATAGAAACATAGGTTAAGTCTTAGAATAGCTTAAAATCAGATATGATAAAGGGAAATAGTCTTATCTAGGGAACTAAGTGCTATAAACACAGTCGACGATCACTTATTAGGAATACATTTTAATTAGGCTTAATAAGAATGGAGAAATCCTATGGAGAACGTATGACTCTTAAGCTTCAAATACCTTAGTTCTCGTGATTTTTGAGCTATTCTAGCTTTAGAATCCTTCAGAACGTAAAATTTTAAGCAGTCAAAGACCTAGAATACTCATAAAACATTTATTTTATAGCAATTCTAAGTTTAGAATTGCATGGATATATATATGTATTTGAGCTGTTCGATAGTTTGGACAGCTCTATTCTGAGAAATCTGAGCTATCAATGCTTTAGAATAGTATTTCGCCAATGGTTTTTATTGAAGGATTGCTTATTTTATGCTATTCTAAAATAAAACTGATTTAATGGAGCAAATGGAGAATCGTTACATGAAATATTTTTTTGCAGGAATTGGTGAGATAAGATTTATTAGTTATCTATTGTCTCTATGTGTAGGACTAGCCCCTCTTTTTCATATCTATGTTATAGGTTCTGAAATGAGTTTTGTGAACATAGTATTATCTATTTTGGGAATTATATTTGTTTGTATTTTAACTATTGCTCGATTTTATAGGAAGTTTTTCTATAAAGAATAGTTTGGATTTGAAAAGTGTCCAGATTGAAGAAAAAGTCCATTTTGGACAATTTTCTTCAATCTTTTTCTTTTACTAGAGAAAGTAGAAAACTCTTAAAAATAGCATTATATCAGCATTCCTAAGAGTTTCTACTATATAATAGCCAACCTTCAAAAGAGCAATTTTGCAACTCTGATAGGGTTTGTTTACGTTCTGAGAGTCCTTTAGGACTCTTTTTTGTTTTGCTAGAACAAAAAGTGTAAATATCTTTTCAGAATGATCTTTTTGTATGAATTCAATGCAATGTTTTAAATTGTCTTAAAACTCAAATAGTATAAATAAGCTTATTATATGTAAAAATATATCATATAATAAGAATTTTCTTGATTGAAGTGGAATAAAATACAGTTTTGACTTGACAAACGAGGTTGATAAGTGTATTATTTATACAATTTAAAAGTATAAAAATAAGAGGGGGGTTTTCTATGAATAAAGTAAAGAAGGTGCTGATGGCGATGTTTAGTTTGCTTATGTTTCCCTTATTGTTTGCTTGTAGTAACAGTCAGTCCCAAGGTGTTGAAGCCATTAAGGCTAAAGGAAAATTGGTGGTGGCCCTAAATCCAGAGTTTGCTCCATTTGAATACCAGAAATTGGTTCATGGGAAAAATCAGATTGTAGGTTCAGATGTTGAGCTAGCCAAAGCCATCGCAAAGGAACTAGGTGTAGAAGTGGAGTTCTCTCCAATGAGTTTTGACAATGTACTAGCTAGTCTTGATTCAGGTAAGGCCGATCTTGCCATATCAGGTGTTTCTAAAACGGAAGAGAGAAGTCAAGTTTACGATTTTTCAATTCCCTACTACGCTTCGAAAAATAAGGTTATCGTAAGAAAATCTGAATTAACGAATTACCAATCAGTGAAGGATTTAGCTCAGAAAAAGGTTGGAGCGCAGAAAGGTTCTATCCAGGAAACTCTGGTCAAAGAAACCTTACAGAATTCTTCTCTCGTTTCACTTCCTAAAAATGGAAATTTGATAACAGATTTGAAATCAGGGCAACTGGATGCTCTTATCTTTGAGGAACCAGTGGCGAAAGGATTTGTAGAGAATAATCCAGACCTAGCCGTCGCTGAGTTTGATGTTGACAATGACAAAGAAGATTCCTACGCTGTTGCGATGAAAAAAGACAGTAAAGAATTAAAAGAGGCGGTTGACAAAACCATCCAGAAGTTGAAGGATTCTGGGGAGTTGGACAAATTGATTGACGATGCTTTTAAAGCCTCTATCGAAAAATAGAAAGAAGGATGAGAAATGAGTAAGGAAAAAGTTATTTTAGCCTATTCAGGTGGATTGGATACGTCAGTTGCTATTACATGGTTAAAAAAAGACTATGATGTGATCGCTGTTTGTATGGATGTGGGTGAGGGAAAAGATTTGGAGTTCATCCATGATAAAGCTCTCAGGGTTGGGGCTGTAGAGTCTTATGTCATTGATGTTAAGGAAGAATTTGCTAATGATTATGTTTTAGTGGCCCTTCAGGCTCATGCCTACTATGAACAAAAGTATCCCTTGGTATCTGCTCTGAGTCGCCCTCTTATTTCAAAAAAACTCGTTGAAATAGCTCATCAGACGGGGGCAACCACAATTGCTCATGGTTGCACAGGTAAGGGAAACGACCAAGTTCGGTTTGAAGTCTCTATTGCAGCTTTGGATCCCAATTTAAAGGTGGTTGCGCCTGTTCGTGAGTGGAAATGGTCTCGTGAAGAAGAGATCCAATATGCCAAAGAAAACGGCGTTCCAGTTCCAGCTGACCTTGACAATCCTTACTCTGTCGACCAAAATCTATGGGGACGTGCAAATGAATGTGGTGTCTTGGAAAATCCTTGGAACCAAGCGCCAGAAGAAGCATTTGGAATCACATCTTCTCCAGAAGAGGCACCAGACAGTCCAGAATTTATTGACCTTGAGTTTAGCTGCGGGGTGCCCATCTCCCTCAATGGTGAGAAGATGAAAGTGGCTGATTTGATTCAAAAGCTAAATGAAATTGCAGGCAAACACGGTGTCGGTCGTATTGACCATGTGGAAAATCGCCTAGTCGGTATTAAGTCAAGAGAGATTTATGAGTGCCCAGGTGCTGTGACTTTATTGGCAGCTCATAAGGAGATTGAAGACTTGACTCTCGTGAGAGAAGTGGCTCATTTCAAACCTATTATCGAAAATGAGTTGTCCAATCTCATCTATAATGCCTTGTGGTTTAGCCCAGCAACTCAGGCTTTGATTGCCTATATCAAGGAGACACAGAAAGTTGTCAATGGAACTGCAAAAGTTAAACTCTATAAGGGGAACGCCCAGGTAGTGGCTCGGAAATCTCCAAATTCTCTTTACGATGAAAATTTGGCGACTTATACTAGTGCGGATACCTTTGACCAAGATGCAGCCGTTGGATTTATCAAGCTTTGGGGGCTTCCGACTAAGGTTTATTCAGAAGTTCAGAAAAATGTTGAGTAGTGACGCGATAGAAAGGGACGACAAGATATGTCGAAAAATACAAAATTATGGGGTGGTCGATTTGAAGGCGCTGTGGAAGAGTGGGTAGAACAGTTCGGTGCGAGTATTTCCTTTGACCACCAGCTGGCAAAATTTGATTTGATGGGCTCCCTAGCTCATGTTCAAATGCTAGGACAGACTGGCATTTTAAGCTTGGAAGAGGCAGAGCAGATCCAAGATGGTCTGAAAGCTTTGTTGCGAGATTTAGAGACAGGAGAGCTTCATTTTGATATTGCAAATGAAGATATTCATATGAACATGGAAGTGTTGCTGACAGAGAAAATCGGTCCTCTGGCTGGAAAACTACACACGGCTCGTTCTCGGAATGACCAAGTCGCAACGGATATGCACTTATATCTAAAGGAGCAACTTGACCATGTCTTGGATAAGTTGGCGAATCTGAACAGTGTTTTGCTGGATTTGGCTGAAAAACATGTGGAAACCATTATGCCAGGCTATACCCATTTACAACACGCCCAACCGATTAGTTTTGCCCACCATCTCATGGCTTATTACAATATGTTTCAAAGGGACAGCGAACGTTTTGCATTTAACCTAAAACATACGGACCTATCTCCACTGGGTGCGGCTGCATTGGCGGGGACAACTTTTCCAATCGATCGTCAATTATCGAGTGATTTACTGGGCTTCCAACAACCCTATACCAATTCCTTGGATGCAGTGAGTGACCGTGATTTTATCTTGGAATTTCTATCAAATGCCAGCATTTTGATGATGCATATGAGTCGTTTTTGTGAGGAAATCATCAATTGGTGCAGTTTTGAGTATCAGTACATTAGCTTGTCTGATAGCTTTTCAACAGGTTCATCTATCATGCCCCAGAAGAAAAATCCTGATATGGCCGAATTGATTCGAGGGAAGACAGGACGGGTTTACGGGCACTTACTTGGACTATTGACCGTCATGAAATCTTTGCCTCTGGCTTACAATAAGGATTTGCAAGAGGACAAGGAAGGCATGTTTGATACAGTAGAAACGATTTTGAATTCTCTGGATGTGTTGGCAGGTATGCTATCGAGCATGCAGATTAATAAGGTCAAAATGCAGCAATCTACAGAGAATGATTTTTCGAATGCGACCGAACTGGCAGATTATTTGGCTGGAAAAGGCCTCCCCTTTAGAGAAGCGCATGAAATAGTAGGGAAATTGGTTCTAGACTCTATCAAGCATGGTAAAAACATCCAAGATTGGGACTTGAAGGAGTTGCAAGCCTACCATCCCTTGATTGAAGAGGATATTTATATCTACTTGCGTCCGGAGACTGCTGTTCAGAGACGGAATTCCTTAGGAGGAACCGGCTTTGAGCAAGTGAAATACCAGATAGAACAAGCGAAAAAAGAACTTAAAGGGGAAAATTGATTCATTTGCAAAGTAAGAAAGAGAGGCTGAGATGATTTATCAGCCTCTTTCTTGTCTTCTCCAACCAAGCGTGTTATAATGAATACTGCTCAAGCGACCTTCAATCGTTAAAGCACACACGACCTTCAATCGTGAATTAGTCATTTCGTTTATCTTTTATTACGTCGTTAACTCGTCTTGCCTAACTCAAGTTATGCCTGCGACTCGTTGCCTAGTCCTAAAAGCAAACGAAAAGACTATACTTAAAGAAATTCTATTGAAAGTCATAATGAATAGAATTTTGAAGGGTATGAATAAACGAATAGATGGGAGACTTACCATGAGTGATAACTCTAAAACACGTGTTGTCGTGGGGATGAGTGGTGGTGTTGATTCGTCGGTGACGGCTCTCTTGCTCAAGGAGCAGGGCTACGATGTGATCGGTATCTTCATGAAGAACTGGGACGACACAGATGAAAATGGCGTCTGTACGGCAACCGAAGATTACAAGGATGTGGCTGCGGTGGCAGACCAGATTGGCATTCCTTACTACTCTGTCAATTTTGAAAAAGAGTACTGGGACCGCGTTTTTGAGTATTTCCTAGCAGAATACCGTGCAGGACGCACGCCAAACCCAGATGTTATGTGCAACAAGGAAATCAAGTTCAAGGCCTTTTTGGACTATGCCATGACCTTGGGAGCAGACTATGTAGCGACGGGGCATTATGCTCGAGTGGCGCGTGATGAGGATGGCATCGTTCACATGCTTCGTGGCGTGGACAATGGCAAGGACCAGACCTATTTTCTCAGCCAGCTTTCGCAAGAACAACTCCAAAAAACTATGTTCCCGTTGGGACATTTGGAAAAGCCTGAAGTTCGCAGACTCGCAGAAGAAGCAGGACTTGCGACTGCTAAGAAGAAAGACTCGACAGGGATTTGTTTTATCGGAGAAAAGAACTTTAAAAACTTCCTCAGTAACTACCTGCCAGCTCAGCCTGGTCGCATGATGACTGTGGATGGACGCGATATGGGTGAGCATGCAGGTCTGATGTATTATACGATTGGTCAGCGTGGCGGACTTGGTATCGGTGGCCAACACGGAGGAGACAATGCGCCGTGGTTCGTTGTCGGAAAAGACCTAAGCAAGAATATCCTCTATGTCGGACAAGGTTTCTACCATGATTCGCTTATGTCAACCAGTCTAGAGGCCAGTCAAGTTCACTTTACTCGTGACATGCCAGAGGAATTTACGCTCGAATGTACAGCTAAATTCCGCTACCGTCAGCCTGACTCTAAGGTGACAGTACATGTCAAAGGAGATAAGGCAGAAGTTATCTTTGCGGAACCGCAACGCGCGATCACACCAGGACAGGCAGTTGTCTTTTACGATGGCGAAGAGTGTCTCGGTGGTGGTTTGATTGACAATGCTTATCGAGATGGACAAGTTTGTCAGTACATTTAGATTGACAAATTTTCTCAATTTGCTACAATAATAAAAGCAATAGAAATGATGGTCAAAGCTCATGGATGTTGCAGGCTTTTTGTCCTGCACTTCTTTGGAGTTTTGACTGTTTTTGTGTCGTTTAATGGAAAGGACAAAAATGACTCAACAAGACTTTCGGACAAAAGTGGAAAATACTGTTTTTGGTGTTCGGGCGACAGCCTTGATTCTCCAAAATGGCAAGCTCCTAGTCACCAAAGACAAGGGCAAGTATTACACTATTGGCGGTGCGATTCAAGTCAATGAAAGCACGGAAGACGCGGTAGTCCGTGAAGTGAGGGAAGAACTGGGTGTCAAAGCTCAAGCTGGGCAGCTAGCTTTCGTGGTTGAAAATCGTTTTGAACAGGACGGTGTTTCCTATCACAACATCGAATTTCATTATCTGGTGGACTTGCTTGAAGATGCTCCATTGACCATGCAGGAAGACGAAAAACCGCAGCCTTGTGAGTGGATTGACTTGGATGAACTCCAGAATATACAGCTAGTTCCAGCCTTTTTAAAAACAGCCCTACCAGATTGGGACAGCCAACTAAGACACATTCATCTTGAAGAATAGGAGAGAAAATGATGGTTAAGCTTATTGCCCATGTACTTATTCATAGTGGTGGTGATTATTTGCTCATTCAGCGTTCGGAAATTAAAAGAGGAGAACCCAACGTTTATCCAACTTACTGGGATATTCCTGGTGGCGGGGTTGAAAAGGGTGAACTTCCGCGAGATGGTGCTCTTAGAGAATGCATTGAAGAAGCGGGAGTTAGGCTAGATAGCAGTTCGCTCAAACTTCTTCACGAAGATAGTCAACTGGATGCCTCTAAGGATACGGTCTTTACTCGCTTAGTTTATAAAGCAGAGTGGGTTGGGGAGAAGCCAATTATCAGATTAGATCCTGAAGAGCATACACACTTTAAATGGGTTACTATGGCTCAAGCTCTAGAGGAGGAGAAGTTAGTTCCTTATTTGCGAGAAATTTTTGAAAGGTTAAGAAATGACTTATAATTTTACAGAAGAATACGATATTATTGTAATCGGTGCGGGACATGCTGGGGTCGAGGCTTCCTTGGCTGCCAGCCGTATGGGCTGTAAAGTCTTGCTTGCGACTATCAACATTGAAATGCTGGCTTTCATGCCTTGTAATCCCTCTATCGGTGGTTCTGCCAAGGGGATTGTCGTGCGTGAAGTCGACGCCCTTGGTGGTGAAATGGCCAAGAATATTGACAAGACCTACATCCAGATGAAGATGCTCAACACTGGGAAAGGTCCAGCTGTCCGTGCTCTTCGTGCGCAGGCTGACAAGGAGCTTTACTCTAAGGAAATGCGCAAGACAGTTGAAAATCAAGAGAATCTCACCCTTCGTCAGACCATGATTGATGAAATCTTGGTGGAAGATGGCAAGGTTGTCGGTGTTCGTACAGCGACCCATCAAGAATATGCTGCTAAGGCTGTTATCGTGACCACAGGAACTGCCCTCCGTGGGGAAATCATCATCGGAGACCTCAAGTACTCGTCTGGCCCTAATCACAGCCTAGCTTCGATTAACCTAGCTGATAATCTCAAGGAACTGGGCCTCGAAATCGGTCGTTTCAAGACAGGAACCCCTCCACGTGTCAAGGCTTCTTCTATCAATTACGATGTGACAGAAATCCAACCAGGAGACGAAGTGCCTAATCACTTCTCCTACACTTCACGTGATGAAGATTATGTCAAGGACCAAGTACCATGCTGGTTGACTTATACCAACGGTACCAGTCATGAGATTATCCAAAACAACCTTCACCGTGCGCCTATGTTTACAGGTGTGGTCAAGGGAGTGGGGCCTCGCTACTGTCCGTCAATTGAGGACAAGATTGTGCGCTTTGCGGATAAGGAACGTCACCAACTCTTCCTTGAGCCGGAAGGGCGCAATACAGAGGAAGTTTATGTTCAAGGTCTTTCAACTAGTCTGCCTGAGGATGTACAGCGTGAGTTGGTTCATTCTATCAAAGGGTTGGAAAATGCAGAGATGATGCGAACAGGTTATGCTATTGAGTATGATATGGTCTTGCCTCATCAGTTGCGTGCGACTTTGGAAACCAAGAAAATCTCAGGACTTTTCACAGCTGGTCAGACCAATGGTACATCAGGTTATGAAGAGGCAGCTGGTCAAGGGATTATCGCGGGTATCAATGCGGCTCTGAAAATCCAAGGCAAGCCTGAATTGATTTTGAAGCGCAGTGACGGTTATATCGGGGTGATGATTGATGACTTGGTGACCAAGGGAACCATTGAACCCTACCGTCTCTTGACCAGTCGTGCTGAATACCGTCTCATCCTCCGTCATGATAATGCCGATATGCGTTTGACCGAGATGGGTCGTGAGATTGGACTTGTGGATGATGAACGCTGGGCTCGTTTTGAAATCAAGAAAAATCAATTTGACAATGAGATGAAGCGTCTCGATAGCATCAAACTTAAGCCAGTCAAGGAAACCAATGCCAAGGTTGAGGAGATGGGCTTCAAGCCGTTGACAGATGCAGTGACAGCCAAGGAATTCCTTCGCCGTCCAGAAGTGTCTTACCAGGATGTGGTGGCCTTCATCGGGCCAGCTGCTGAGGACTTGGATGACAAGATTATCGAATTGATTGAAACAGAAATCAAGTATGAAGGCTATATTTCCAAAGCCATGGATCAGGTTGCCAAGATGAAACGCATGGAAGAAAAACGCATTCCAGCCAATATTGATTGGGATGACATTGATTCTATCGCAACAGAAGCTCGCCAGAAGTTCAAACTCATCAATCCAGAAACCATCGGCCAGGCCAGCCGTATTTCGGGAGTAAACCCAGCAGATATTTCTATTTTGATGGTGTATTTGGAAGGTAAAAATCGTAGTATTTCTAAAAATCAAGAAAAGAAAGCATAGAGAAAAACAGCCCCGAAGACGGGGCTGTTTTGTTGGTTTATTCTTCTTCATCTGGTGTGAGGATCATCGGGATGATGATCGGTTCACGTTCTGTATTTTCATAGAGGAAGGGGCGAATAGCGTTGACAATGGCGCCATTGACAGATTGCACGCTAGCGTCCTTGTTTTTCAGTGCGATACGAATTGCATTGAAGAGGATGCGCTGGCTTTGGCGAATCAAGTCACCAGATTCTCTCATGTAGACAAAGCCTCGGCTGAGGATATCAGGCCCAGACAAGATCATTTTAGACTTGAAGTCAACAGTAGCGACTGCTAGAACGACACCGTCTTCAGATAGATCACGACGATCTTTGAGGACAGCCGCACCGATTTCGCCGATACGATTTCCATCGACATAGATGTCTTGGGCATTGAAGTGACCTGCGATACGGGCTGAGTTAGCAGTAAGGGCAAGCACATCACCATTGCTCATGATAAAGATATTGTCCTTCTCGACACCCGTATCCACCGCTAGTCCAGCGTGGACTTTCTGCATACGGTATTCACCATGGACAGGCATGAAGTATTTGGGCTTGATCAAGCGGAGCATGAGTTTTTGCTCTTGCTGACCACCGTGTCCAGAGGTGTGGATATTGTTAATCTTACCGTGGATGACTTCGACACCAGCTTCTGAGATAATGTTAATCAACTTGTTGACGCTAGTGGTGTTTCCAGGGATTGGGCTAGAAGAGAAGATAACGGTATCACCGGGTTGGAGTTGCACCTGACGGTGGGTTCCGTTAGCGATACGAGAGAGGGCTGCCATCGGCTCGCCCTGGCTACCTGTACAGAGAATCAGAACCTCGCCTGCAGGGTAGTCTTTGATTTCATTTGGCTCAATAAAGGTTCCCTTAGGAGCTTTGATGTAGCCAAGCTCGATTCCGTTGACAATGGCCTTTTCCATCGAACGTCCAAAGACAGCAATCTTGCGTCCAGTCTTAACAGCGGCATCCGTTGCCTGCTGGAGACGGAAGATATTTGAGGCAAAGGATGCAAAGATGATGCGTCCTTCAATGCCTTGGATAATCTTCATGATGGACTGACCAACGACTTTTTCAGAGTTGGTAAAGGTTGGCACTTCTGCATTTGTCGAGTCAGAGAGAAGGCAGAGCACACCCTCTTCACCAAGGGCTGCCATCCGGTGCAAGTCTGCAGGTTCCCCAACTGGAGTAAAGTCAAACTTAAAGTCACCCGTACAGACGATTTTTCCTTGAGGAGTATGAATGACAATTCCCAAAGGCTCTGGAATAGAGTGGGTTGTTCTAAAGAAAGTTGCCTTGAGATTTTTAAAGGTCAACTCAGTGTTGTGGTTGATTTCGTAAAGTTTGGCGTTGCGCAAGAGACCGTGTTCTTCGAGTTTCCCACGGATCAAAGCCAAGGCAAGTGGTCCAGCGTAGATAGGGACATTTGCTTGCTTGAGCAGGAAAGGAATTCCACCGATGTGGTCCTCGTGTCCGTGTGTGATCAAGACAGCCTTGACGCGGTCGATATTGTCTACGATGTAAGAGTAGTCGGGGATAACGTAGTCGATACCCAGCAAGTCATCTTCCGGGAATTTAATCCCAGCATCGACGATGATAATCTCATCTTGGTATTCAATTCCGTATGTATTTTTCCCGATTTCTCCCAGACCACCGATGGCAAAAACGCCGACTTCTTCAGGTTTAAGAGTATAGGCCATATTAGAACTCCGTGATTTCGAAGGCGCCAGTTTCTTTTTCGTAATCTAGCAATTTGTCAGACAAGAGTTCGATATACTCGATATTGTACTCTGGGCGATTTTCTTCGACAAGTTGACGAGCAGCGATACGGCCCTCAAGTTCTGAGCTGGCATCGATGTCTAGGTAAAGTGAGCGTGTTGTTTCACGACGTGGGCTACGTTCTTTTGTTTCTTGATAAAAAACTTTGTAAATCATATAGTTCCTTTCTATTTTACAGGTCAGCTTATTCCAAACTTTTAGTAGAGATTTGCTTGATTTCATTCCATTTTGTGTCTAGATTGACCTTGATTCGTTACAATTATTTCAATTATACCACAAAATGAAAAATTAGTAAAAGACGGAAAATGAGAAAGTTGTGAGGGAAAGAGGGGCAAAAAGATAGATAGAATTTGGTTGGAGAGCACTTAGGTGTTATAATGGAAAGAGAAAGGGAAATTTATGGATGGGAACGTTCCCTATAGCTTTTAAAACAAGGAGGATTAAGGATGTTTAGTTTGTTTGAATTTGCGATTGGGGTTCGCCTCTTGATGTTTGTAGTCTTTGTAGCTTGTGTTTATGGAGGAAATCTTATTTTTACATATCTAGAGCACCGAAAAACAAAATTCCTTTGGAAGCTGACCTTTGTAATACTCTACTCTATATTTCTGCTTCTTGTCACCTATGTTGTCTGGTTTGTTTTTCACTTCGGTTTAAATGCTTAAACTTAATTATTCATCTAAATAAACAGATACGAAAAGTTCACCCCGTCTTGATAGAAGGGGCGGATTTTTCTATTTTTAGATGAGCTCTTTATTGTTACGATGATGATTTCTCGCATCGAAAACCGAGTTGAAGCATATATGACTTATCTAAACTTCCTATGAAGGACCTTTCAATTGCCTTGGTTACTTTTCTATTCGGAAAAGATAGAAAAATCTACAACTTTTTTAAAATTTTTGTGCCTTCCTCTTTGTTTAAGTGGCAGGCACTTTTGTTTGGAAATAAAGAAAATTCCCATGCGCTGGCTTTTGTAGTATAATAGTAAACAGACAAAAAGATAGGAATGTGTTATGAAAGTATTAGCTTTTGATACGTCCAGCAAGGCTCTTTCTCTAGCCATTTTAGAGGACAAGCAGGTTCTTGCCGAGATGACGATTAATATCAAGAAGAATCACAGTATTACCCTCATGCCAGCCATCGATTTTTTGATGGCAAGTTTGGATTGGACACCCAAGGATTTGGATCGAATCGTGGTAGCTGAAGGACCAGGTAGCTACACAGGTTTGCGAATCGCGGTAGCAACTGCCAAGACCTTGGCTCATACCCTGAACATTGAGTTAGTTGGCATGTCTAGCCTCTTGGCTCTGGTACCGCGCCAACAAGAAGGCTTATTTGTTCCCCTGATGGATGCACGTCGCAACAATGTTTACGCAGGATTTTATGAAAATGCCAAACCTGTCATGCAAGAAGCACACCTGTCCTTTGCGGAAGTGCTAGAGCAGGTCAAGAATGCTGAACAGGTAACCTTTGTCGGAGAAGTTGGCCCCTTTGTGGAGCAGATCCAAGAACAGCTACCACAAGCTAGTTACCAGGAAACCTTGCCAAATGCAGCTAATCTAGCTCTTTGGGCATGGGACAAGAAAGCAGACTCCTTGCACGATTTTGTACCAAACTATCTCAAGCGTGTAGAAGCTGAGGAAAACTGGCTCAAGAACCATACCGAGTCTGGTGAGTCTTACATTAAACGCCTATGATAGAAATCAAACGAATCCAACAGCAACCTGACCTGGCTCAAGCCATCTACGCTGTCATGGCAGATGTTTACCCAGTCAGTCCTTGGACGCTGGAACAAATCCAAGCAGACCTGTCCCAAGACCAAACTTGGTATGCTCTGGCTTATGATGGGACAGAAGTGATTGGCTTTCTAGCCGTTCAGGAGAATCTCTTTGAGGCAGAAATCCTGCAAATCGCTGTCAAAGGAGCCTATCAGGGTCATGGAATTGCATCAGCCTTGTTTGCAACATTGCCGACAGATAAGGAAATTTTCCTTGAAGTCAGAAAGTCAAATCATCGAGCGCAAGCATTTTACAAGAAAGAAAAGATGGCGGTCATCGCTGAGCGAAAGTCCTATTACCATGACCCAGTCGAGGACGCCATCATCATGAAGAGAGAAATAGATGAAGGATAGATATATTTTAGCATTTGAAACATCTTGTGATGAGACCAGTGTTGCCGTCTTAAAAAACGACGACCAGCTCTTGTCCAATGTCATTGCTAGTCAAATTGAGAGTCACAAACGCTTTGGGGGCGTGGTGCCAGAAGTTGCCAGTCGTCACCATGTCGAGATCATTACAGCCTGTATCGAGGAGGCTCTAGTAGAAGCAGGAATTACCGAAGAGGACGTTACAGCTGTTGCGGTTACCTATGGACCTGGATTGGTTGGAGCTCTGCTAGTTGGTTTGTCAGCTGCCAAGGCCTTTGCTTGGGCGCATGGTCTACCACTTATCCCCGTTAACCACATGGCTGGCCACCTCATGGCGGCTCAGAGTGTGGAGCCTTTGGAGTTTCCTTTGTTGGCCCTCTTGGTCAGCGGTGGCCACACAGAGTTGGTCTATGTTTCTGAGGCTGGCGATTACAAGATTGTTGGGGAGACACGAGATGATGCGGTTGGGGAGGCTTATGACAAGGTCGGTCGTGTCATGGGCTTGACCTATCCTGCAGGTCGCGAGATTGATGAGTTGGCTCATCAGGGGCAGGATATTTATGATTTCCCTCGTGCCATGATTAAGGAGGACAATCTAGAGTTTTCATTCTCAGGTTTGAAGTCTGCCTTTATCAATCTCCATCATAATGCTGAGCAAAAGGGAGAAAGCCTGTCTACAGAGGATTTGTGTGCATCCTTCCAAGCAGCAGTCATGGATATTCTTATGGCCAAAACCAAGAAAGCTTTGGAGAAATATCCTGTTAAAACCCTAGTCGTGGCCGGTGGCGTGGCTGCCAATAAAGGTCTCAGAGAACGCTTGGCAGCTGAAATCACAGATGTCAAGGTCATTATCCCTCCTCTGCGCCTATGTGGAGACAATGCAGGCATGATTGCCTATGCCAGCGTCAGCGAGTGGAACAAAGAAAACTTTGCAGGCTTGGATCTCAATGCCAAACCGAGTCTCGCTTTTGATACCATAGAATAAAGAGTCAGCTTTGAGCTGGCTTTTTTGCTAAAATATTTTATAATATGATAAAAAAAGTAAAATTTTTTACGAATAGAATAGTAAAGGGAATCTTTAAAAGGGAGTTTAGCCATGATTGAAAAACAGGAATTGGGAGAATTTTACAAGGAATTACGCTTGGCGCGAAAACTCAAGCAGTCAGATGTAGCTTGTGATGGACTGACAGCATCCCAGCTATCCAAGTTTGAACTAGGACAGTCTATGCTGTCTGCGGATAAGCTGATCCTAGCTATCCAAGGGATAAATGTGACCTTTGATGAGTTTGGGCACAAGCTTAATAACTACCAAGAATCTCCCCATATGCGATTTGGTCGAAAGGTTGTGGATCGCTTTGCCCATCAAGATATAGCGGGTTTAGAGCAACTATTAGAGAAGGTCGAGCAGGAACAGATAGCGCAGACCTATCGTCGTTTGAATGCTATTGTGATTAAAAACGCTATCCATTCTCTGGATAAAAACTATCTGCTAGAAGAGGAGGATAGCGAGTTTTTGACTAGCTACCTCTATGCTATCGAGTCTTGGACCTGGTTTGAACTCTATCTTTTTTGCAATACCATGCCCTTCTTGAGTAATCAAGATCTGATCTTTTTATCAACCTCCTTACTCGAAAAATCCAAGGAATTTAAAGAATTGGCACACAATAGACTGTATATGAAAAGTGGCTATCTGAATATCATATCAGAGCTCATAGAGCGTAAGCTTTTCTCTTACATCCCAATCTTTGAGTCCGAGTTGGAGAGCATGCTTCGTCCGTATGATGTTTTTGAGAAATTATTGTGGCAATTTTTAAAGAAGATGAGTGTTTTCCTTCAAACTAAGGGAAGCAATCAAAAAGAGATTGAACACTTTATCCAATCTCTGCAAATATTAGAAAATCCACAATTAACAGCCCTTTTTGAACTACGCTTACAGCAATATAAAGAACTTATCGATTAGCTAAAGATGGGAAATGATAATAATATCAGCAACGATTGTCAATAATGCTATGATTTGTTTCTTCATTTCATGTCCTCCTACATAATGGTAACTATATTATATCAGTGAAATAATCAAATCAATCAAAATCGCAAATGTGAAATTTCCATGAGAAAAAATATCAAATATGCGATTTTCTAAAATAAGCCAATTTTCGTGTTACACTGTTCTTGTAAGACATTTGAAGCAAATCCTAGGTCGCAGAAGTGGTTTACAAATAACATAATTGAAGGAGTGTAAATGATGTTGAATTTACAATTTGCAGAAACAATGGAACTAACAGAAGTGGAGTTAGAGGCAGTTTACGGAGGAAGCCTTGTGGTTAACCCAGGCAATGGTGGTGGAATTGCTTTACCGATTTGGGGAGGCGGAGGTATTGGACCAAGCCCTTACGGAGCTTTTGATTGGATGAAAGGACTCTGGGCAGGTTTGGCTGAAAGAAGACGTAAATAAAACTTAAAAGGATCAACTATGAAAGGGAAAGAAACGAAATTTTATCTAGGGACCATTTTGGTGCTTGTGTCCTATTACTTGATTTTTAATCTTGTAGCAAAATTAGACTCAGTGAGCCAGTTATCTGATTTGGGATTTTATGGGATTCAAATTTTATTGATAGTAATTGAGGGAATTGTTGCTACTGTGGTTCTTGTAAAGAGTCAACGTTGGAAAGAGTACGGTCGATTCGAGTTTCGTTGGTCCTATCTGGGTATCTTCTTTCTTTCCTTTCTATTGATGTTTTTGTGGGTAAATATAACGACTCGGATCTTTCCCAGCACGCAAAATGGGAGTGCAATAGTGAAAGAAGCAGCTAATTTGACAGGAATTAGTTACTTTATAACGCGCATTTTATACGGTAGTCTCATTGCTCCTATAGTTGAAGAGTTGGTTTTTCGGGGGCTTCTGATGACATCCCTAACTAAATTTAAAAAATACTATGTTGACATAATTGTCTCCTCGACTCTATTCAGTCTTATCCATGTTTTGCAATATGGATGGGTGATAACAGACTTCATCATTTATGCAGGAGCAGGTCTGCTACTCTGTATGCTCTTTCGTTATACACGTTCAATTTATTGGTCAATGGCACTCCACATCTTGTGGAATAGCTTTTTAATTATCGTGAGTTTATTGGTGTTTGGGTATTAGGATTGGCAGAATTTTTTACATCACATAGATAAGGCTGGCTGCCCAGTCTTTTTCTTATTATGACGGTTTGTTACTGACTCTTGCTCAATTTAAAACAAAAAGAAGCATTTTTAAAATCAATCACGGAATCCGATTCTATCAAAGTTTGTCAGTCTGAGAGTTTTTTAGTATAGTAGAAATATGAAATTTACAAAAATAATCAGTAGTCTGCTTGCTCTTGGAGCTTTACTCATGCTTTTATCAGCTTGCCAGAATATCAAAAAGACACAACTGGTCTTGTTTGAATCCCTTTCATTCGGCATGTCTCCTAAATCCTTTGAAGAAGTATTTGGAGAGGCTAGCGAAGTGGAGGAGGAAACAGAAATGGCCTATCGCGATACTTGGCGTGCTGAAGACCCTTATTTCTATAAAACAGGGCGTCTTTTCTATGATTACGAAAATATTGCTTTGAATGGTTATACAGGTCGAGCAAGATTCACATTTTCAAAATCACATCGCTTGGAAAAAGCGACAGTTCATATTCCTGTAGCTTCAAAAGGGGAGCAATATGTAGTGCTCAACAATCTATCCCAGACTATAAAAAAAGAAATTGAAGCTCTTCCAAATGTTCAATCTGTAACTACCGAGACGGTAGGACTATACGATGACGGCTATCGCTATAAAGTCAAGTTGAAAGGACAAAGGAGAGAATTTTGGATCGATGTTTATCCGACAGAAGATGAAGATGCTAAAGAAATTGAAGATAAAAAGTATACTATTCGGGTGGATCAGTTTAGGATGCATTAATAACACTCATGGGATTTCAGCATTTTTTGCTAGCTACTAGTTTCAAACTCTAAACTTTTTTCTCTTCTTTTAATGTGTTATAATAGTCCTTGCTGTGGCTGTGACCTTGAACAGCCTCAATCGAAGAGAATAAGAGGAGAAAGATGAAAGAAAAAGGATTTTGGGAAGGTGTACAGGCTGCCATGCCGACTGCCCTTGGCTATGTCAGCATTGGTCTGGCTTGCGGGATTATCGGTGCACCTTATGTGACACCTGTTGAGATGGGCTTGATGAGCTTCTTTGTTTATGCTGGGAGCGCCCAGTTTGCCATGTTGGCATTGATTGCAGTACAAGCGCCTGTAGCAGCTATTGCTATGACGGTCTTTTTGATCAACTTGCGACTCTTTTTGCTGAGCTTGCATGCGTCGACTTATTTCCGTCATACTAGTCTCTGGCAAAATATCGGTATGTCCAGTCTCCTGACAGATGAGACCTATGGGGTTTTGATGGGAGAATTAGCCCATACAGATAAGGTTCATCCCATGTGGATGCACGGGAACAATCTCAATAGTTATGTAGCCTGGTTTATTGGGACAGTTGCGGGGACAGCTTTAGGTGCCCTTCTTCCAAATCCTGAGGTCTTTGGATTAGACTTTGCCCTTGTTGGGATGTTTATCGGGATTTTTACTTCGCAATTTCAGATTATGCAAAGACGGGTCCCTGTCCGCAATCTGCTGCTGATCCTAGCAGTTGTTGCGGTGTCTTTCTTTTTGCTCTTGACGGTGGTGACTCAGTCGCTAGCTGTTCTGTTTGCGACCTTGCTAGGTTGTACCATGGGGGTGGTCTTAGATGGTCAGTAAGTATATATTAATGGCAATCGTCTTTTCTGGATTGGTGACTTGGATTCCCCGTATGATTCCTTTCATCTTGGTTAAGTACAAGGGGTTGCCAGCTATCGTTGAGCAGTTTTTGAAGTTCTTACCTGTTTCCATTATCTTTGCCTTGATCCTTTCAAGCGTAGTGACCGGCAAGGTTGGGAGCCTTCCCCAAATCAAATGGCTGGACTTTTTAGCAGTCTTTCCAACGGCATTGGTAGCCTTCCGCTACCGCAATCTAGTGGGTACGGTTCTTTTTGGAGTAGTCCTGATTGCAGTCTTGCGTCTGGTCTTTTAGTCAGCCATAAAAAAAACCTATCACCGAGATAGGTATCATATAATGGCGAAAAAAATTTTTTTCTGTTAAGATAGTACAGTATTCTATTTTGGAGGAAATGACATGAAAAAAATCGTCAAATATTCATCTCTTGCTGCTCTAGGACTTGTTGCCGCAGGTGTACTAGCAGCTTGCTCAGGTGGAGATAAGAAAGATAGCGCATCTAGCGAAGCAGCAACATCTGCTAAGAAGGAAATTGTCGTAGCGACCAACGCTTCACCAAAACCATTTAACTACGAAGAAAATGGCGAGTTGACTGGTTATGAGATTGAAGTAGTCCGTGCTATCTTTAAAGACTCTGACAAGTACGATGTTAAGTTTGAGAAGACAGAGTGGTCAGGTGTCTTTGCAGGTCTTGACGCTGATCGCTACCAAATGGCTGTGAACAACATCAGCTATACCAAAGAACGTGCTGAAAAATACCTTTACGCAGCTCCAACTGCTAAAAACCCTAACGTTCTCGTTGTGAAGAAGGACGACAACAGTATTAAGTCTCTCGATGATATTGGTGGAAAATCTACTGAAGTCGTTCAAGGAACAACAACAGCTAAACAACTGGAAGACTATAACAAACAACACGCAGACAACCCAACGGTTCTTAACTACACCAAGGCTGATTTCCAACAAATCATGTCTCGTTTGAGCGATGGTCAATTTGACTACAAGATTTTTGATAAAATCGGTGTTGAAACAGTTATCAAAAACCAAGGTTTGGACAACTTGAAAGTGATTGAGCTTCCAAGCGACCAACAACCTTACGTATACCCACTTCTTGCTAAAGGTCAAGATGAGTTGAAATCATTTGTAGACAAACGTATCCAAGAACTCTACAAAGATGGAACTCTTGAAAAATTGTCTAAACAATTCTTCGGAGACACTTACCTTCCAGCAGAAGCTGACATTAAATAGTCTTATGAAATCATTCAG
This sequence comes from Streptococcus oralis, assembly GCF_021497885.1. NCBI lineage: Bacteria > Bacillati > Bacillota > Bacilli > Lactobacillales > Streptococcaceae > Streptococcus > Streptococcus oralis. The sequence continues at coordinate 1,811,749 of NZ_CP046523.1, read as the reverse complement.
TCTGAGAAAGGCGGATGATTTTCTAATTTTTAGACATATAGTTTTAAACTATATGTCTGCCTATCTAATAACAATTTGCGAAATCAAATAAAGTATGAGATACTATTACAGTATTATTTTTAAAGGAGATGGAATCATGAAAATCAAAAAATGGCTCGGTGTAGTAGCTATCGCTACAGTCGCAGGTTTGGCTCTTGCAGCTTGCGGAAATTCAGAAAAGAAAGCGGACAATGAAACAGTTGTTAAAATCGCAACAGTTAACCGCAGTGGTTCTGAAGAAAAACGTTGGGATAAAATCCAAGAATTGGTTAAAAAAGATGGTATTAAATTGGAATTCACAGAGTTCACTGACTACTCTCAACCAAACAAGGCAACTGCTGATGGCGAAGTAGACTTGAATGCCTTCCAACACTACAACTTCTTGAACAACTGGAACAAAGAAAACGGGAAAGACCTTGTAGCGATTGCAGATACCTACATCTCACCAATCCGCCTTTACTCAGGTAAAAATGGAGAAGAAAACAAGTACACGAAGGTGGAAGAAATCCCAGATAAGGGTGAAATTGCTGTACCAAACGATGCAACAAACGAAAGCCGCGCGCTTTACTTGCTTCAATCAGCTGGTTTGATTAAATTGGACGTTTCTGGAACTGAACTTGCTACTATCGCAAACATCAAAGAAAATCCAAAGAATTTGAAAATCACTGAATTGGACGCTAGCCAAACCGCTCGTTCATTGTCATCAGTTGACGCTGCCGTCGTAAACAATACCTTCGTTACAGAAGCAAAATTGGACTACAAGAAAGCACTCTTCAAAGAACAAGCTGACGAAAACTCAAAACAATGGTACAACATCATCGTTGCGAAAAAAGATTGGGAGTCATCACCTAAAGCGGATGCCATCAAGAAAATTATTGCAGCTTACCACACTGATGAAGTGAAAAAAGTTATCGAAGAAACATCAGACGGTTTGGACCAACCAGTTTGGTAATAAGACACAGGGAGGTGGGAGAGAGTTTCCACCTCTTGCTTTTGTATAGAGAGTTGATTTTAAAGAAGCACTTGCAGTCGTTCCAAGGACGCAAGTACGTAGTAGAAAGAGAGAGAAAATGGTTTTTCCTAGCGAACAAGAGCAGATTGAAAAATTTGAAAAGGATCATGTGGCCCAGCATTATTTTGAAGTTTTGCGTACCTTGATTTCCAAGAAATCAGTCTTTGCTCAGCAGGTTGGACTCAAGGAAGTCGCAAACTATCTGGGTGAGATTTTCAAACGTGTTGGGGCTGAAGTGGAGATTGATGAGACTTACACGGCTCCCTTTGTCATGGCGCATTTCAAGAGTTCGCGTCCAGATGCCAAGACCTTGATCTTCTATAATCACTATGACACCGTGCCAGCGGATGGCGACCAGTTGTGGACAGAGGATCCTTTTACCCTTTCTGTGCGAAATGGCTTTATGTATGGACGTGGGGTTGACGACGACAAAGGCCACATCACAGCTCGTTTGAGTGCTTTGAGAAAGTATATGCAGCACCATGATGACCTGCCTGTCAATATCAGCTTTATCATGGAAGGGGCAGAGGAATCTGCTTCCATGGATCTAGATAAGTATTTAGAGAAACACGCAGACAAACTGCGTGGGGCGGACTTGCTAGTCTGGGAACAAGGGACCAAGAACGCCTTGGAACAGCTGGAAATCTCTGGCGGAAACAAGGGGATTGTGACCTTTGATGCTAAGGTGAAAAGTGCGGATGTGGATATCCACTCGAGTTATGGTGGTGTCGTGGAATCAGCTCCATGGTATCTTATCCAGGCCTTAAGTAGTCTACGTGCAGCAGATGGCCGAATCCTAGTAGAAGGCTTGTACGAGGATGTTCAAGAGCCAAATGAACGAGAACTAGCCTTGGTAGATACCTATGCCCAACGCAATCCTGAGGAAATTAGTCGCATTTATGGCTTGGAATTGCCTCTCTTACAAGAGGACCGCGCAGCCTTTCTAAAACGTTTCTTTTTCGAGCCAGCCCTTAATATCGAAGGGATTCAGTCAGGTTATCAAGGGCAAGGGGTTAAAACGATTTTGCCAGCAGAAGCTAGTGCTAAGCTAGAGGTTCGTTTGGTTCCTGGCCTAGAACCGCATGATGTTCTGGAAAAAATTCGGAAACAGCTAGACAAAAATGGCTTTGATAAGGTAGAATTATACTATACCTTGGGAGAGATGAGCTATCGAAGCGATATGAGTGCGCCAGCCATTCTCAATGTGATCGAGTTGGCCAAGAAATTCTATCCACAGGGCGTATCAGTCTTGCCAACAACAGCGGGAACAGGACCGATGCATACGGTCTTTGACGCCCTGGAAGTGCCAATGGTGGCTTTCGGTCTAGGAAATGCCAATAGCCGAGACCACGGTGGAGATGAAAACGTGCGAATCGCCGATTACTACACCCATATTGAATTAGTAGAGGAGCTGATTAGAAGCTATGAGTAGAGATATTATCAAGTTAGATCAGATTGATGTGACTTTTCACCAGAAGAAGAGAACCATCACAGCGGTCAAGGATGTGACTATTCACATTCAAGAAGGGGATATCTACGGAATCGTTGGATATTCTGGAGCAGGGAAATCAACCCTTGTACGGGTGATTAACCTCTTGCAAAAACCATCTGCTGGGAAAATTACCATTGATAACGACGTCATTTTTGATGGCAAAGTGACCTTGACGGCCGAGCAGTTGCGTCGTAAGCGTCAAGACATTGGAATGATTTTCCAGCATTTCAACCTGATGAGTCAAAAGACAGCAGAGGAAAATGTAGCCTTTGCCCTCAAACACTCTGGACTCAGCAAGGAAGAAAAGAAAGCCAAAGTAGCCAAGTTGTTGGACTTGGTTGGTTTGGCAGATCGTGCTGAAAACTACCCTTCACAGCTATCAGGAGGGCAAAAACAGCGTGTGGCCATTGCGCGTGCCTTGGCCAATGATCCAAAAATCTTGATTTCAGACGAGTCAACTTCTGCCCTTGATCCTAAGACAACCAAGCAGATTTTGGCCTTATTGCAAGATTTGAACCAAAAATTAGGCTTGACTGTTGTCTTGATTACGCATGAAATGCAGATTGTCAAAGATATTGCCAACCGTGTGGCAGTTATGCAGGATGGGCATTTGATTGAAGAGGGCAGTGTCCTTGAAATCTTCTCAGACCCTAAACAACCTTTGACTCAGGACTTTATCTCAACTGCGACAGGTATTGATGAAGCCATGGTTAAGATTGAGAAGCAAGAAATCGTAGAACATTTATCTGAGAACAGTATTTTAGTGCAGCTCAAGTATGCAGGGGCTTCGACAGACGAACCACTTTTGAATGAATTGTACAAGCGTTACCAAGTAACGGCCAATATCCTCTATGGGAATATCGAAATTCTCGATGGCACTCCCGTTGGAGAATTGGTTGTGGTCTTGTCAGGAGAAAAAGCAGCGCTAGCAGGTGCTCAAGAGGCTATCCGTCAGGCTGGTGTGCAGTTAAAAGTATTGAAGGGAGGACAGTAAGATGACAGAGTTTATTCAAACTTACTTACCAAATGTCTACAAGATGGGCTGGGCTGGTCAAGCTGGCTGGGGAACGGCTATCTATCTAACTCTTTATATGACGGTTCTTTCCTTCATCATTGGAGGGTTCTTGGGGCTAGTGGCAGGTCTCTTCCTTGTCTTGACAGCGCCAGGTGGTGTCTTGGAAAATAAGGTTGTCTTCTGGATTTTAGACAAGATTACCTCTATTTTCCGTGCGGTTCCTTTCATCATCCTCTTGGCGATCTTGTCTCCACTTTCTCACTTGATTGTCAAGACTAGTATTGGGCCAAATGCAGCCCTTGTGCCACTTTCTTTTGCAGTCTTTGCCTTCTTTGCCCGTCAGGTGCAGGTTGTCTTGGCTGAGCTGGATGGCGGTGTCATTGAGGCGGCGCAGGCTAGTGGAGCGACATTCTGGGACATCGTGGGTGTTTACCTATCCGAAGGTCTTCCAGATTTGATTCGTGTGACGACTGTGACCTTGATTTCCCTTGTTGGGGAAACAGCTATGGCCGGTGCGGTCGGAGCTGGCGGTATTGGTAATGTAGCCATTGCCTATGGATTTAACCGTTTCAATCACGATGTGACAGTTTTAGCAACCATCATTATCATCTTGATTATCTTCACGATCCAGTTCTTAGGAGATTTCTTGACCAAGAAATTAAGTCATAAATAAAAAGAGCCGAAGAGCTCTTTTTTAGTGATTAGATTTTGTGTGCAAACTTTTTACGAATAGCTTGCCCAAGCAAGGCACCAATTAAGGCACAAAGGAGGATGCTTGAAACAAAGAGAAGGATTTTGTCCCACTCTGGAGCGACCATGATACGGTCAATGTATTCTTGGGATTTTCCACGCGCGAGTAAGGTAGCCACGTAAGCTTTGGGACGGATCCACATGAGGAAGATAGGGCCACTTGTACTAAAAGCAAAGACGAGGAAGGAGAGAAGATTTTTAATCTTATCCTGATAGTTGCCGAGGCGAGCGATAGCATCTGCTGCAAGACCACAGGCGAGTCCTGGTAGAAAAGCGCCAGCGCCGTGTTTACTAGCTAGAAAAAAGAGAGCCATAAAGAGTCCGAGAGTGGTAATCGCTCCAAAACGAGGAACCTTTGCCAAAAGAAGCATGTAGACACTGCCACCGACAAGGGCAGAAAAGGCAGGCGCGTAGAACATATTGCCCGTTGAATCGACCAAGTGTCCAAGTACTACTCCGATTCCTAGACAGAGGAAGTAGAGGACGACGGCTAAGAGGGTAGTTAAGATATTTTTCTTCATGAGAATCTCCTTATATAAAACTGTCAAAATCAATTGTATCACGCTTTTAGAGGATTGTAAATGGGAGCTCTATGTTTTTGAAAACGTTTGAAATATGATATAATAGTCACATAGTTGTTTTAAGGAGGATATTATGGGAAAGTTTCTAGAATTCGTCTTTAATCGTTTCTTTTTAGGAATGATTGCGACGGCTTTTTTCTGGTTATTAACACTAGCAGGAGGTGTGGTCTTTGGTTTGGCACCAGCTAGTGCAACTCTTATTAGTTTATATGCGGAGCACGGTTATACTTATCGAGCTTATAGTTTGAAAGAAGCTTGGGAATTGTATAAGAGTAGCTTTGTCAAGAGTAACCTAGCTTTCTATAGTTTTGTACTTGTAGATCTAGTCTTAGTCTATGGTTTGTACCTTTTGGTTCAATTGCCTCATCAGACTATCTTCCATCTCTTGGCAACCTTTCTCAATATCCTTGTTGTTGCCTTTGTTTTTTTGGCTTATACCGTTTCATTGAAACTCCAAGTTCACTATGAGCTCTCTTATCGAAATACTGTAAAACTCGCTCTTATCGGAATTTTTATGAATTTGCCGGCAATTGCCAAGGTTTTATTTGGTACGGTCATGCTTGTAGGAATTGGTTACTATATGCCCGCCTTGCTTTCCTTCGTAGGAATTGGGATGTGGCATTTCTTTATCAGTGATATGTTGGAACCTGTATATGAAAGTATCCATGAAAAATTGGCGACAAAATAAAATGAAGCCGTTCTGGCTCCACTCGCTCTTGCGCATCTATACCTTGGTGATGATTGTGATCATTGCAAGTTTTGCGGTCATGCTCTCCTATGCTGACTGGAGTTCCCGTGAAAAAGAAGCCCAGCGAGTAGCTCAACGTGTAACGACTCGAACAGTGAGTGAGATTGAATATTACCACAGGGAGTCGACTCAGCTAGCGCAGGAACTGGTTGAAAATCGAGCACGGATTGAAGGGATTTACAAGTATTTTAGTCTGAGTACATCGGATTATTTTTACTGGCTGTTGCAACGTAAAGCGTCTCCCTATGTCTCAGTATCCTTGTATGAAAACATTGATGATTTGTATGTAAGAAATGACTTTGTGACAGGTGTTGCAATTGTTTTGCAAGACTACAAGGAAGTCTACGTTTCTACTAGAGAGAAACGTAGCGGGGAGAAAATTCCAGCAGAAAATTTCAAACCAGCAGCCAATAGTTTTGCCATACCAGTACTTGATCCTAACTCCGATCAGTCTCTAGGTGTTATCTACATTTCTTTATCGCAGGATGTACTTTACCAAGCAATTGATAATACTCGCGGTCTGATTCCTGTGGCCGTGACGATCACCTCCCCTTTTGATACTGAATTGTTTCATATAGGGGAAAATGTAGTAGCTGAACGCGAAAATTGGATTGTTGGTTTGACATCACATGGCTATCAAGTCCAATCAGCAGTTCCTAAGGATTTTGTTCTTACTGGGACTTTAACTAGTTCCGCTGTCATTGTTGGTTTGAGTGGTCTCTTTATTATTATTTTATATGTGACCTTGAGGCAGACCTTCTCCAATTACCAAAAGCAGGTTGTGGACTTGGTAGAGTCTATCGAGGTTATTGCCCAAGGAGAAGAGGGACTTCGGATCGATACTTCTGAAAAAGATCAAGAATTGCTGCTCATTGCAGAAACCACTAATGATATGTTGGATCGTCTGGAAAAAAATATCCATGATATCTATCAGCTAGAGCTCAGTCAGAAAGATGCCAATATGCGGGCCTTACAAGCTCAAATCAATCCTCACTTTATGTACAATACCTTAGAGTTTCTGCGCATGTATGCCGTCATGGAAAGCCAAGATGAACTGGCGGATATTATCTATGAATTTAGCAGTTTACTACGCAATAATATCTCCGATGAGCGGGAAACGACGCTGAAGCAAGAATTAGAATTTTGTCGCAAATACAGCTATCTCTGTATGGTACGTTATCCAAAGTCAGTTGCCTATGGTTTTAAGATCGCACCCGAATTAGAAAATATGAAGATTCCCAAGTTTACGCTCCAACCATTGGTCGAAAACTACTTTGCCCACGGTATTGACCACCGTCGAACAGATAATGTCATCAGCATCAAGGTCTTGAAGGGCCAAGGTTTTGTTGAAATCCTAGTGGTAGACAATGGTCGCGGGATGACTGCTGAGAAACTAGCTAGCTTGCAAGAAAAACTAACTCAGAGAAGTTTTGAGCACGAGGCAAGCTATAGCGGAGAGCGACAATCAATTGGAATAGTCAATGTACACGAACGCTTTGTTCTCTATTTTGGGGATCGCTACCAAATCAGTGTCGAGTCAGCTGAGCAAGAAGGTGTTCGTTACCGTATTACTATTCAAAATGAATAGAAAGGAAGGGAAATGTATAAAGTTTTATTAGTAGACGACGAGTATATGGTGACAGAGGGGCTCAAGCGATTAATCCCCTTTGAAAAATGGGATATGCAAGTCGTCGCAACAGCCAATCATGCTGATGATGCTTTAGACTATGTCAAGGAAAATCCAGTAGATGTGATCATTTCCGATGTCAATATGCCAGATAAGACAGGGCTTGAGATGATTAAGGAAATGAAGGAGCTGCTTCCAGATACCTATTATATCTTGCTGTCAGGTTATCAGGAATTTGACTATGTCAAGAAAGCAATGAACCTGAGTGTCGTGGATTATCTGGTGAAGCCAGTGGATAAGGTTGAGTTGAGTCATTTATTAGAAAAAATTGCGAGCCAACTTCAGGAAAAAGTGGAGCAGAGCCAGACTCTCAGCCAAGAATTGGATGAAGAAGGCTTTGTCAACTTCTTAGCAGGTAAAGACAACTGGTGGATAGGTCTTTCCAAGGAAAAGCAGGGCTCCTTCACTATTCCTTACTATGTTTTAGGTCAAGACTGGCAGATTTTTATCTCTGATCAACCACTAGATGGAATCGTAGTGACGCCTTTTGTAGCGCCCTACCAACAAGCCTTTGAAAAATGGAAGATCAACGCAGAAAAAGCTCTCTTTTACGGTTCTGTCAATCTAGAAAAATCCGAGAGTCTATTTGCTTATTATGAACCGATTTATCGCGTGATTATCCAAGGAAATATCAATCAAATCATCGAAGAATTAACCCTGCTGGAGAAGGTTGTCTTAGAGAACACACCGCGCGTGGCTATCACCAAACAGCTCTTCACCCAGTTTGTCATGGATGTCTTCCACTTGTTTGAGCACTTAAAAGCGGATGATATGACCGAGATTGTCAAAGCTATCCATGCCATTAACACCTTTGAAGAATTGGTTGCCTATATCAAAGAAACCTTGACCAAGTTCTTTGGCCAGTACCGCATGAATGAAAATGTGGTGAGTGTTCTGGAGGTGATTGGGCGTGATTATCAGAAAGAGCTCTCACTTAAGGATATCAGCAAGGATCTCTTTATTAATCCTGTCTATCTCGGTCAGCTGATCAAGCGAGAAACCAACTCAACCTTCGCAGAACTGCTCAACAAACAGCGCATCAAGGCGGCGCAACAGCTCTTGCTTTCAACCAATGATAGTATTGAAGATGTTTGCTATGCTGTTGGTTACAGCAATGTTGGATATTTCTACAAGGTTTTCCGTAAATTGTGCGGAAAATCACCAAAAGCTTACCGCAAACAAGTCGAAAGTTCCCTGTAAAACTTGTATTTACGTGCAAAAAATGCTATAATGTCCAAAATACCTTAAGGAGGAAAAATTATGAAAAAGAAACCAATTTATCTTTGGGTTCTATTAGTCCTATCAGCATTGATTTCAGCTATGTCTTTGTTTGGAATACTAAGTCCAGTTCCTAGTAAAGAAACACTAGGTGCCAGTCAAGCTCAAATTCAAGGTGCTAGCGCCCAGCAACTGGAGGATACGATTAATTATCTACATAAGACAGCTGAATTATCGCATTCGACTGTTAACATCGTTTTGATTATTTTATCTGCGATTTTAGTAGTCACAGGTATTGTGCTCTTGGTTCGTAATAATTTGCAATATGCAAATTATGCTTACATTGCTTATGTTTTGCTTGCCATTGTTGGTTCGATTTATACTTACATGGGTATGCAAGATGCTGTACAAGCCATCCGTGATGAAACTTTGCGACTAGGAACAGAAGTCCTTGGAAAGGGAACAACGATTTTATTTGTTGTTATCAATGTCCTCTTCCTTGCCATTGTCTTTTACAAGATGTGGCGTCAACAAAAGGACTTGACTGAGGAAGTCGAAACAGAAGAACTCGCATAAGAGTTGACAAAAGGGAACTATCAAGTTACAATCTTGTTAGTTCTTTTTATATCGTAAACATAAAAATCGAGGTTAACATGAAAAAAATATCCTTAGTGTATATCAGTTTGAGCGGGAATACAGAGAGTTTTGTAACTCGACTTAAGGACTATCTCTTGTCTCAGTACGAAGGGATTGAGGTCCAAAAGATTCATATCAAGGATCTGGTCAAGGAAGGTCAAGAATTCTTTGATATGGATCACCCTTATGTCGCCTTCTTACCAACTTATCTAGAAGGTGGAAATGGTGTCGATAACGGCGATGTTGAGATTTTAACGACTCCAGTGGGTGATTTTATCGCCTATGGGGACAATGCCAGTAAGTGTTTTGGTGTAGTGGGATCTGGTAATCGCAATTTTAACAATCAATACTGCCTGACAGCCAAGCAGTATAGCCAGCGCTTTGGTTTCCCGGTCCTAGCAGACTTTGAAATGCGTGGTATGCTGGGAGATATTAAAAAGGTCGCAGCGATTATTGCGGATTTGTATGGATTGGATTCAGAAAGTTAGAATCGTTCAAGTAGGCAGTTGGATTTTCTCAACTGCCTTTTGAATGCAGAAAAAAGCACCCAGACGAGGGTGATACTTTGTGAACTAACCTGCTTTTCCGATGGCAAGTGCATAGATAAAGAAGATGGCAAATCCAAAGAGGAAAATCAATCCTGCGATAGCGAGGAGTTTTAGCCAAGAAGGAAGATTTTTATTTTCACCTGTCACCAACACATAGTTCAAAAGGGCAAAGAATGGTGTTGTAAGAAAAGATCCAATCATGGCAAAGCGGAGCATGGTTGAAACTTGACCAGCAAAGAACTTGATGATGACGATACCAATGATAGCTGTGATGGTCATCCAGATGTTCAAAGATTTACGATTATCCTCTTTTTGATTTGCCAAGAGTTGAAGGGAGGCCTGGTTGACACGTGAATAGCCATCGATGACAGTAATGACTGTCCCAAAGATACAGAGGAAAGCGATGAAGGTAATCAAATATCGAGACCATTCCCCAAGAACAGAGGCATACATACCCACAAATTGCGAGATGTATTTGGCAGAAGCAGCTTCAACTGCTTGACCTGTAGGATACTGAATGAGTGCTCCTAGTGCTACAAAGAATACAGCTAGAATAGCCGTTCCAATGTAACCAACGTTAAAGTCGAAAAGAGCATCCTCTGTATTAAAGTTGACGGTCTTTTTCTTTTCGGCTGACCAAAGTGAGTTGATAGCTGAGATTTCAATAGGGGCAGGCATCCAGCCTAGAAGGGAAACGATAAAGGGTAGGGCTGCCATTTGCCAAGGTGTTTTCTCGATAAAATCAGAGCTGTATTCTGGGTGTTTAACGGCAGCAATGATGACGGCAAGAACAGTTGCAATAGTCAAGGCAGACATGATCCATTTTGCCATACCGTCCAATAGTTTGTAGCCCCCAAAGAGCAACATAGCCCAAATGACCGCAACAAGGATAAGGGACCATTGAGTGATGCTAAGACCAATCATTGGAAAGGCGCTAGCGATGATGGCTGAGCAAAGGATAGCGACTCCAGCTGTATTGACCATAGCAGAAAAGACATTTAGGATAAAGAAAATCCAGAGATAGAGTTTCCCTTTTTCGGCATAACCTTCGACCAAGGTTTTACCAGTGTCGGCAGTATATTCGGCACCAAAACGGAAAAATGGATATTTAAAAACATTGGCTAAGATGACCAAGAGAAGCAGCGACCATCCATAAGAACCACCGGCTTGAGTGGAGGATACGATGTGAGAACCTCCGACTGCAGCGGAAGCCATTAGGATCCCAGGTCCCATTGCTTTTAGCTTGCTTGTCCAGGTAGATTGGTGTGATGAAGTAACTTGTGACATAAAAACCTCCTATTTTTGAATTTTCAGAATAATCTGAATAGGTAGCTACTATTCTACAAGAAACTTATGAAAAATGCAAGAGAATTTTTGAAAAATTTAGAAAATTTCAGAAAAATCATATGAAAGATATGATTATCACAAGGAAATGGTATTGATGGGAGTAAAAAAACCGAGAAAAAAACTTCTCGGATTCCCTTATTTCAATTGCTCAGTGATTTCCTTAGAAAGCAGGAGTCCCAAACGGTACCCTTTATTGATGTAGTCAATCACATCATTGATATTTTCCGTTGTTTGGATCCTTTCGCGTATGTCTGTTTTGAAAACTTCGTCCTTCAGAAGCTGTTCCTGAAGGAGTTGTTGAAGTTTTTCTTTTTCGTATTTATTGATGAGAAAAAGAACGACAAGACTGATAAGAACTAAGATATAAGCATACTGGCTCATAAAATTTCTCCTGGTTTGATAAAAAAGTTGATGACATAAGAAAAGCGAAAGAAATTTTCGCTTTTCAATTAAGTGATTTAAAGATTACGACATGAACCAAATCAAATCGATTTTATTTGGTTTGGTGAATTAGTAAAGCGTTTAGGCAATTCGCCATAGTTACGACGTATTGTAATAGAAATCGATGTTATTTCTATTACAATACTAGTGAAGCAGTTAGCTAGTCCGCATACTAAGCGGCTAGCGTCTAACAATTAGGAACTTTAGTTCCAATTGTTAGTACTGAATCACATCTTCTCTGGAGCTTCTACTCCAAGCAAACGAAGGGCTTCTTTGAGAACAACAGCTGTTGCGTAGCTGAGGGCTAGACGGCTGTCGCGCTCTGGGCTTTCATCCAGAATACGAGTGTGGGCATAGTATTTATTGAAAGCTTGAGCCAAGCTGATTGCATACTTGGCAATGAGCGATGGATCATAGTTAACAGATGCGCGTTTGATGACACGGGCAAAGTCTTGGAGAAGTTTGATAATTTCCCAGCTTTCAGCATCATTTAGACTGTAACTTGCTTGAGCATTTGGTTGGAAGTCTGCTTTTCTAAGTAGAGACTGAATACGAGCGTAAGCGTATTGGATGTATGGACCAGTCTCTCCTTCAAAGGAAACCATAGCTTCAAGGTCAAAGTCGTAACCATTTCTGCGGTCCGTTTTGAGGTCGTAGAATTTAACAGCTCCCACTCCGACAGCTTGGGCAACCTGTTCCTTGTTTTCGAGGTCAGGATTTTTCGCTTCGATTTGTGCTTTGGCACGGCTGATAGCTTCTTGAAGAGTAGGTTCGAGCAGGATGATATTTCCTTTACGAGTAGAGAGCTTTTGACGATTCTTGGTTACCAAACCGAAGTCTACGTGAATCATATCATCGCTCCAGTCAAATCCCATTTTTTTCAAGACGGCTTTTAACTGTTTAAAGTGGTTAGACTGCTCTTGACCAACCGCATAGATATTCTTAACAAAATTGTAAGTACGTGCACGGTAGATAGCTGTCGCAATATCACGTGTAATGTAGAGGGTTGCACCGTCAGATTTTTTAATCATAGCAGGTGGCAGTTCGACATCATCTAGGTTGACAATGCTAGCGCCGCGTGATTCTTCTAGCAAGCCTTTTTCTTCAAGGATTTGCACGGCTTCGTCCATCTTGTCATTATAGAAGGCCTCCCCGTTTAAGCTGTCAAATTCAACGTTCAACAGTTTGTAAATGCGGTTGAACTCAACCAAACTTTCGTCACGGAACCATTGCCAGAGTTGAGTTGCTTCTGGATCGCCGTCTTCCAATTTTTTAAACCAAAGACGTCCTTCCTCATCAAGAACTGGGTCATTTTCGATTTCAGCATTGATGCGAACGTACAATTTCAACAATTCGTCAATCGGATTAGCTTCGACGGCTTCCTTACTTCCCCATTTTTTATAGGCAACCATGAGAAGGCCAAACTGTTTACCCCAGTCTCCAAGGTGGTTGATTTTAATAGTGTTGTAGCCCATTTTCTTAAAGATATTAGAAAGAGCATCTCCGATAACAGTTGAACGTAAGTGACCTACTGAGAAAGGTTTTGCGATGTTTGGACTTGATAGGTCAATCGTGATATTTTGCTCTTTGCCTTCCGTTTGTTGAGCGTAGTCAGATCCTTTTTCGATGATCTCTTTGATAACTGCTCCAGAAATGGCAGATTTATCAAGGAAGAAGTTGACGTAAGGGCCAGTTGCAACAACTTTTTCAAAGGCTTGGCTGTTGATTTTTTCAGCGATTTCAGCAGCAATCATTTGAGGTGCCTTGCGTTCGACTTTTGCAAGTGAGAAAGCAGGGAAAGCGATATCTCCCATGTCAGAGTTTTTTGGTTGTTCTAGTAAATTTAAAATAGCCTCTTGATCTAGGCTATCAATGACGCTAGCCAATTCACTAGCAATCAGTTTTTTTGTACTCATAAGTAGGCTCCTTTTGGACTTTTATTCTATTTTATCATAAATTTAGTGAAAGAAGAAAGATTTTTTTGAATTATTCAGTTTTTTTGGTATAATTATATCTAAAAATAAACCCGAAATCGGTTATAAATATTCATGTAAGAGGTTGATATGAGAAAAAAAGAACGGCACCAGTTGATTAAAAAGATGATCACTGAGGAAAAACTAGCTACACAAAAGGATATCCAAGATCGCCTAGAAGTTCGGAATGTCTTTGTGACGCAAACGACCTTGTCTCGCGACCTGCGCGAGATCGGCTTGATCAAGGTTAAGAAAAATGGTATGGTGTATTATGTGCTAGCGAATGAAACAGAAAAGATTGATTTGGTAGAGTTTTTGTCGCATCATCTAGAAGGGGTTGCGAGAGCAGAGTTTACTTTGGTACTTCATACCAAGCTGGGAGAAGCGGCCGTGTTAGCAAATATTGTTGATGAAAATAAGGACGAGGCGATTTTAGGGACGGTTGCTGGTGCCAATACCTTACTGGTTATTTGTCGAGACCAGCATGTTGCCAAGCTCATGGAAGAGCGTTTGCTAGATTTGATGAAGGATGAATAGGGTTTTGGGACTTGTTCCCAAGCCTTATTTTTGACAAGGAGAGAGCCAATATGACGACAGAAAAACTATCACCTGGTATGCAGCAGTATGTGGATATTAAAAAGCAATATCCAGATGCTTTTTTGCTCTTTCGGATGGGTGATTTTTATGAGCTGTTTTATGAAGATGCGGTCAATGCGGCGCAGATTTTAGAGATTTCACTGACCAGTCGTAATAAAAATGCAGAAAATCCGATACCCATGGCTGGTGTTCCCTATCATTCTGCCCAGCAGTATATCGATGTTTTGATTGAGCAGGGCTATAAGGTGGCTATTGCCGAGCAGATGGAAGACCCTAAACAAGCGGTTGGGGTTGTCAAGCGAGAGGTGGTTCAGGTCATCACCCCCGGTACAGTGGTTGATAGTAGTAAGCCCGATAGTCAGAACAATTTCTTGGTTGCCATAGATCGTGATGGCAATCAGTTTGGTCTGGCATATATGGATCTGGTGACGGGTGACTTTTATGTGACAGGTTTATTGGATTTCACGCTGGTTTGTGGGGAAATCCGTAACCTCAAGGCTCGTGAAGTGGTGCTGGGTTATGATTTGTCTGAGGAAGAAGAACAAATCCTCAGCCGTCAGATGAATTTGGTGCTTTCCTATGAGAAGGAAGGCTTTGAGGATATTCATTTACTGGATCAACGACTGGCAGCTGTGGAGCAAGCAGCAGCTAGTAAGCTCCTCCAGTATGTTCACCGTACCCAGATGCGGGAATTGAATCATCTCAAACCAGTTATCCGCTATGAAATCAAAGATTTCTTACAGATGGACTATGCGACAAAGGCTAGTCTGGATTTGGTTGAGAATGCTCGTTCCGGCAAGAAGCAAGGCAGTCTTTTCTGGCTTTTGGATGAAACCAAAACAGCTATGGGTATGCGACTCTTGCGTTCTTGGATCCATCGTCCTTTGATTGACAAGGAGCGAATCGTCCAACGTCAAGAGGTGGTGCAGGTCTTTCTTGACCACTTCTTTGAGCGCAGTGATTTGACAGACAGTCTCAAGGGTGTTTATGACATCGAACGCTTGGCTAGTCGGGTTTCTTTTGGCAAGACCAATCCCAAGGATCTCTTGCAACTGGCGACTACCTTATCTAGTGTGCCACGGATTCGAGCGATTTTAGAGGGAATGGAGCAGCCTGC
This sequence comes from Streptococcus oralis, assembly GCF_021497885.1. Classification (NCBI taxonomy): domain Bacteria; kingdom Bacillati; phylum Bacillota; class Bacilli; order Lactobacillales; family Streptococcaceae; genus Streptococcus; species Streptococcus oralis. The sequence continues at coordinate 1,796,548 of NZ_CP046523.1, read as the reverse complement.
TTTAGCTTATCTCATCGCACAGTTGGATGCCATTCCAGAGTTAGAGAGTTTGATTAGCGCAGCGATAGCCCCTGAAGCTCCTCATGTGATTACGGAAGGTGGCATTATCCGTACGGGATTTGATGAGACCTTGGATAAATACCGTCGTGTGCTCAGAGAAGGGACTAGCTGGATTGCTGAGATTGAGGCTAAGGAGCGAGAAAACTCTGGCATCAGCACGCTCAAGATTGACTACAATAAAAAGGATGGCTACTACTTCCATGTGACCAATTCGCAACTGGGAAATGTGCCAGCCCACTTTTTCCGAAAGGCGACGCTGAAAAACTCAGAACGCTTTGGTACCGAAGAATTAGCCCGTATCGAGGGAGATATGCTGGAGGCGCGTGAGAAGTCAGCCAACCTAGAATATGAAATCTTTATGCGTATCCGTGAGGAAGTCAGCAAGTACATCCAGCGTTTGCAGGCTTTAGCCCAAGGAATTGCGACGGTTGATGTCTTGCAAAGTCTCGCAGTTGTGGCTGAAACACAGCATTTGATTCGACCTGAGTTTGGAGACGATTCACAAATTGATATCCAGAAAGGGCGCCATGCTGTCGTTGAAAAGGTCATGGGAGCGCAGACCTACATTCCAAACAGTATCCAGATGTCAGAAGATACCAGCATTCAACTGATCACGGGACCCAACATGAGCGGGAAGTCCACCTATATGCGCCAACTAGCCATGATGGCGGTTATGGCCCAGCTAGGCTCGTATGTGCCGGCAGAGAGTGCCCATTTGCCTATCTTCGATGCTATCTTTACCCGTATCGGAGCAGCAGATGACTTGGTTTCAGGTCAATCAACCTTTATGGTGGAGATGATGGAGGCCAACAATGCCATTTCGCATGCGACCAAGAATTCCTTGATTCTCTTTGATGAATTGGGACGCGGAACTGCAACTTATGACGGGATGGCTCTTGCCCAGTCCATCATCGAATACATTCATGAACATATCGGAGCCAAAACCCTCTTTGCGACCCACTATCATGAGTTGACTAGTCTGGAGTCCAGTTTGGAACACTTGGTCAATGTCCACGTGGCAACCTTGGAGCAGGATGGGCAGGTCACCTTCCTTCACAAGATCGAACCAGGACCAGCTGACAAATCCTATGGTATCCACGTTGCTAAGATTGCTGGTTTACCGGCAGAACTTTTAGCAAGGGCAGATAAGATTTTGGCTCAGTTAGAGAGTCAGGGTACAGAAAGTCCAGCTCCGATGAGACAAACAAGTGCTGTTACAGAGCAGATGTCACTCTTTGACGCGCCTGAAGAGCATCCTATCCTAGCAGAATTAGCAGAACTGGATGTATACAATATGACACCTATGCAGGCTATGAATGTCTTAGTTGAGCTTAAACAAAAGTTATAAAAAGAATCCCACTCTCGCCTTTGTGAGTGGGATTTCTCTCTATTACTTTTTATGGGCCAAGAGTTGATTGATGTGGTCCACTTTTTTTGCTTCTCTTTTATAGAGAATAACCCAGATGATGAGGTAGACGATCGCAAACTCTGGAATGAGCTGGAGATAGAAGGTCCAGTGGAAAGGGAACCAACCAGCCATAGTTGCTAGTGGGACAAAGCCAGCCAGCATGAGGAAGAAGTGGGAAAGTGTTGCACGGAGCAGGCTCCAGTCACGGCTGAATAATCGGCTGCCAAAGCTAAAGAGAACGCCGATAGCTGACCAGATGACCATGCAGTAGAGCAAGACTAGGGCACCGTGAACCTGATGTTGAGCCATCGCTTGGCCGATAAGAGACTCGGGGCTTAGTGGGGCGTAGGTACTTGGTGCATAAATGAGTGAAAAGAGGATAGAGAGGATGAGGCCGATAAGTACACCAGCGGCTGCATCGTGAAAGATTTGTTTTTTCATAGTTCTAATTTCTCCTTGATGGTTTTTAGGTAACGGCGTGAAGAGTAGGTGAAACTTTCGTTTTTCAAGAAAATTTCAACCAGACCGTTGGGCGTGAGCCTGAGATGAGAGATGGAGTCGATATTGACGATTTCAGATTGGGAAATTTGGATAAAAGTGGTCGGCAGAATTTCAAGAACCTGATAGAGCCGCAAATCAATGCTGTAGGTCTGACTGGCAGTTTCTGCTAGAACCTTTCGATTCTCTATATAGAAGCGCTGAATCTTGCCAATTTCAACTAGATAGACCTGATCATCAATCTTTCCTTTGATTGTTTCTTTTTGGTCAAGATTTTCAGCGAACTCGATGACTTTCTGGACTTTTTCGGTCGGCTGAGGAGCTTGGACAATCAGCTTTTCCTCCTTATAAGTCTCACTAATCTGTAGTTCTACTTTCATAAATTTCTCTCCTTACATTTTATACAAAATTGTGATCACTTCTTGTACAACTTTATTAAACACTATTTTACTCCCTCTGGCAAGAGCTTTTGCCTATGTGGAGGGATTTGGAGTCTATGTGGTATTTGCTTTTTCTGATAGTATCTGAAATATGGTATAATAGCACTAATCAATTTCTAGGAAAATAGATACAGAAAGGGGCTGAAAGATGTCTCATATTATTGAATTGCCAGAGGTGCTGGCAAACCAAATCGCGGCAGGAGAGGTCATTGAACGTCCTGCCAGTGTAGTCAAAGAGTTGGTAGAAAATGCCATTGACGCGGGCTCTAGCCAGATTATCATTGAGATTGAGGAAGCTGGTCTCAAGAAAATCCAAATCACAGATAATGGTCATGGAATTGCCCACGATGAGGTGGAGTTGGCCTTGCGTCGCCATGCGACCAGTAAGATAAAAAATCAAGCTGATCTCTTTCGGATTCGGACGCTTGGATTTCGAGGTGAAGCCCTGCCCTCTATCGCCTCTGTTAGTGTGCTGACTCTGTTGACGGCGGTGGATGGTGCGAGTCATGGGACCAAGCTCGTTGCGCGTGGAGGTCAAGTTGAGGAAGTCATCCCAGCGACTAGTCCTGTGGGGACCAAAGTTTGTGTGGAGGACCTCTTTTTCAACACGCCTGCCCGCCTCAAGTATATGAAGAGCCAGCAAGCGGAGTTGTCTCATATCATTGATATTGTTAACCGTCTGGGATTGGCTCATCCTGAGATTTCTTTTAGTTTGATCAGTGATGGCAAGGAAATGACACGGACAGCAGGGACTGGTCAACTACGCCAAGCCATCGCAGGGATTTACGGTTTGGCGAGTGCTAAGAAGATGATTGCCATTGAGAACTCTGATTTAGATTTCGAAATTACAGGTTTTGTGTCTTTACCTGAATTGACTCGAGCTAATCGCAACTATATCAGTCTCTTCATCAATGGTCGTTATATCAAGAACTTCCTGCTCAATCGTGCCATTTTAGATGGTTATGGAAGCAAGCTCATGGTAGGTCGTTTTCCACTGGCAGTCATTCACATCCATATCGATCCTTATCTGGCTGATGTCAATGTGCATCCAACCAAACAAGAAGTGCGGATTTCTAAGGAAAGAGAACTGATGGCGCTGCTTTCAGAAGCTATTTCAAATAGTCTCAAGGAACAAGCCTTAATCCCTGATGCCTTGGAAAATCTTGCCAAATCGACCGTGCGCAATCGTCAAAAGGTAGAGCAGACCATTCTTCCACTCAAAGAAAATACGCTTTACTATGAAAAAACAGAGGTAACAAGACCCAGTCAAGCTGAGGTAGCTGATCATCAGGTTGAATTAACTGAGGATGGGCAGGATTTAACCCTGTTTGCCAAGGAAACCTTGGACCAGTTGACCAAGCCTGCAAAACTGCATTTTGCAGAGAGGAAACCAGCTAACTATGACCAACTAGACCATCCAGAGCTAGACCTTGCCAGTCTGGATAAGGCCTATGACAAGCTGGAGAGAGAAGAATCATCAAGCTTCCCAGAGTTGGAATTTTTTGGACAAATGCACGGGACTTATCTCTTTGCCCAAGGGCGAGATGGGCTCTACATCATAGACCAGCACGCGGCTCAGGAAAGGGTCAAGTACGAGGAATACCGTGAAAGCATTGGGAATGTTGACCAGAGTCAGCAGCAACTCCTAGTACCTTACATCTTTGAGTTTCCTGCGGATGATGCCCTTCGTCTTAGAGAAAGAATGCCTCTCTTAGAGGAAGTGGGCGTCTTTCTAGCAGAGTACGGAGAAAATCAATTTATTCTACGTGAACATCCTATTTGGATGGCAGAGGAAGAAATCGAGTCTGGCATCTATGAAATGTGTGACATGCTGCTCTTGACCAAGGAAGTTTCTATCAAGAAATACCGAGCGGAGCTGGCTATCATGATGTCCTGCAAGCGGTCTATCAAGGCCAATCACCGTATCGATGACCACTCAGCCAGACAGCTCCTTTATCAGCTCTCTCAATGCGACAACCCATATAACTGTCCTCATGGACGTCCTGTTTTGGTGCATTTCACCAAGTCGGATATGGAAAAAATGTTCCGACGCATTCAGGAAAATCATACTAGCCTCCGTGAGTTGGGGAAATATTAAGAACACAAAAAGCCTTTGTTTTTCCAAACAAGGCTTTTTAGCTTTTCTAAGGTGGAAACTTTGATTGGACATGTCAACTTGACATGAGGTTTACACTTGCTTGACAAGACCAGTCCTATCAAAGTATGAAAAATATGAATCAATTGACTCAAGGTTTCGCAGAGTTGTCTTGGTTTGAAGGATTCGCAAGACCAATCACTTTATCAAGATAACGTTGTTTGGTTTTGAGAGTCTTGTTGATCGCAGTAGCTGAAGCAATCAATAGAACGAAGGTCAGCCAAATCCAGGCAGTGAATTCGGCTGGGAAACTAGAACCGGCTAAAAAGAGATAGATAGCCAGAGCCAAGACGAAAATATAAATCACTTGCCAGAGACCATAGGATTTAACCTCTTTATAGTATTTTTCCTTGTCTTCTTCCCAGATCACTGCTGTGGAAGCTTTTTCAGAGTTTTTATCTAGTAGTAGATAGTCAGTTGTCACTTGGAAAATCTTGCTTAATTCAATGATTTTTTCGATTTCTGGAAGAACTTGTCCAGACTCCCATTTGGAGATGCTTTGCCGAGAAACATTGATTTGTTCTGCTAGCTTTTCCTGGGACCAACCTTTTTCCTTTCTGAGTTCAAATAGTTTTTCTGCGAGTTTCATCATTCTACCCTCCTTTTTCTACCTCTATCCTAACAATTTTTACTTATAATGAGAATACAATCTCCTGTACTTTTTGTCAACCAGAGGTTGCACCTTTTGTTGCAGTCTGTCTTGGGGAAATATGATATACTAGATAGGCAAAATAATGGAGAAAAATTATGTACGAATATCTAAAAGGAATTATTACCAAAATCACTGCTAAATACATCGTCCTAGAGGCGAATGGTATCGGTTATATCTTGCATGTAGCCAATCCCTATGCTTACTCAGGTCAGGTCAATCAAGAAACTCAAATTTATGTGCACCAAGTTGTTCGTGAGGACGCCCATCTGCTTTACGGTTTTCGCTCAGAAGATGAGAAGAAGCTCTTTCTCAGTTTGATCTCGGTTTCAGGGATTGGTCCTGTGTCAGCTTTGGCAATTATCGCTGCCGATGACAATGCTGGCTTGGTTCAAGCGATTGAGACCAAGAACATCACCTACTTGACAAAATTCCCTAAAATTGGCAAGAAAACAGCCCAGCAGATGCTGCTGGACTTGGAAGGCAAGGTAGTCGTGGCTAGTGATGACCTTCCTGCCAAGGCGGCAGTGCAAACCAGCGCTGAAAACCAAGAACTGGAAGAAGCCATGGAAGCCATGTTGGCACTGGGCTACAAGGCAACTGAACTCAAGAAAATCAAGAAATTCTTTGAAGGAACGACAGATACAGCCGAGAACTATATCAAATCAGCTCTTAAGATGTTGGTAAAATAGGAGAAGAGTATGCCAAAACGTTGTTCGTGGGTCAAGATGACCAATCCGCTCTACATCGCCTACCACGACCAGGAGTGGGGCAAGCCCCTTCATGACGACCGCGCTCTTTTTGAACTGCTCTGTATGGAGACTTATCAGGCTGGTCTGTCTTGGGAAACGGTACTAAACAAACGCCAAGCTTTCCGAGAAGCATTTCATGGCTATCAAATTCAAGCGGTCGCGGAAATGACAGATGGGGAGTTGGAAGCCTTGTTAGAGAATTCAGTCATCATCCGAAATCGTGCCAAGCTCTTTGCGACGCGTGCCAACGCCCAAGCATTTTTACAAGTCCAGGAAACCTACGGCTCTTTTGATGCCTATCTCTGGTCTTTTGTCAATGGACAAACCATCATCAATGATGTCCCTGACTATCGCCAGGCACCTGCTAAAACAGCCTTGTCTGAAAAATTATCTCAAGATCTCAAAAAACGAGGCTTCAAGTTTACAGGTCCAGTCGCGGTTTTGTCATTTTTACAAGCTGCTGGTCTGGTTGACGACCATGAGAATGATTGTGAATGGAAGGGAATTAAATGATGTCTAACAAAAATAAGGGAATTCTGATTTTTGCGATTCTCTATACAGTTCTCTTTGTGTTTGATGGCGTTAAATTGCTGGCTTCTTCGATGCCATCTGCCATTGCGAATTATCTAAAATATCTAGTCTATGTAGTATTAGCTCTATATGGCTCTTTCTTGTTCAAGGATAGATTGATTCAACAATGGAATGAGATTAGAAAGACTAAAAGAAAATTCTTCTTTGCCGTCTTAACAGGCTGGCTCTTTCTCATTCTGATGACGGTTGTCTTTGAATTTGTATCAGAGATGTTGAGGCAGTTTTTTGGGCTAGTCGGACAAGGTCTAAACCAGTCGAATATTCAAAGCACCTTTCAAGAACAACCGCTACTGATAGCAGTTTTTGCCTGCATCATTGGACCATTTGTGGAAGAACTCTTTTTCCGTCAGCTTTTATTGCATCACTTTCAAAAACGGTTGCCAGGTTTACTAAGCATTATTCTGGTAGGACTTGTCTTTGCCTTGGCACATATGCATAGTTTGGCTTTATCAGAGTGGGTCAGTGCAGTTGGTTACTTAGGTGGAGGCCTTGCCTTTTCTATTATTTATGTGAAAGAAAAAGAGAATATTTATTATCCTCTAGTTGTTCATATGTTAGGCAACAGCCTTTCCTTGATTATTTTAGTTATCAGTAGTATGTGACGTTTTAGTAGTTATACAAGAGAAAAAGCTGAGAAACTCATCTCAGCTTTTTGATTATATGCTAGTAACTTTTATAGTGCAGTAAGAAATGTCAGTCCACCTAAGACAACGCCAGCTGAGTTTGGAATAATTAGTATCCAATCCTTCTTAGGTTCTTTTGTCCACCCGTAAATAACCCAAATTAAACAAGATACTGCTGCGGATAAAGGCTGGAATGGTTGAGCTTTGTTGCCTTGTAAATTGGCAAAAATTTGTGGGATGTAGGCGATAAATACAATAATCCCGATAAAGGCTCCAATTGAACCGACAATTTGATTTATTTTTTGTTTAGTCATATATACCTCCTTCAAAAAGATATCATAGAAATAAGCAAAATGCAATAAATTTAGACACAAATTGTAACGAAAATCAATACCAAAGCACAAAAATAGAGAAATTGTTTATTTTTTGTTATGGTCAAAGCGAATGACTTGCTCCTGTGCATCCACATAAGCGTGAACGCCAAAGGGCACAATGGCTCTTGGAGTTGCGTGGCCGACATTCAGATTATAGACAATCGGGACATTGCTGTCAACTACATCCAATAGCGTCTCCTTATAGTCGTCATAGAAAGTTTCATCCATTGGTTTTCCGACCAAGAGACCGCTAATTATCTCAAATATTCCAGTTTCTTTCAAAGCCAGCAACATCTTTTTGAAGTCATCAGGCTCAGGCTTTTCTTCACTTGTTTCTAGTAAGAGAATCTTTCCTTCCCAGTCGGATAAGTCAGGGAAGAGTTTGTATTTTTGGCAGAGCTCCGTGCTATCTGCGTATCGAGAGTTGTCAAAGATATCATAGAGAGACTCAAGGCAACCGCCGAGGATTTCTCCCTCAAACTGGGTATTTCCTTGCAACAAGTCAAAACCAGTATTTGCATGACTGATACGAGCTGTTCCCAGGGCCGTGGGACTAAAGTCAGTCCGTTCTTCATACCAAACGTCGCTAGGGCGGATTTCTGAGATTCTTCCCATCTCTATCAATTCTTTAAAGTAGTGGAGACTATAGGGCAACATCTCTTTATCCAATTCACAAATGTCTGTTAGAAAGGATTGCCCATAAAAAGTCTTGACCCCTAGTTTGTGCAACATAAGGTGGTTCATAGTGGTATCCGAGAAGCCAAGAAAAATCTTTGGTTTGATAACCTTTTGAAGCTGGTCATTTTCAAAAAGATAAGGTAGCAAACGATAGGTATCATCCCCACCGATGGCGCATAGGATCATGTCGATGCTATCGTCCGAAAAGGCCTGCATCAAATCCTCTGCACGTGCTTCAGGATGATCCTTGATAAAGTCCAAGCCTTTTAACGAATGGGGCAAAAAGACAGGATTGAGTCCCAAATCCTTGAGGCGTTGGATACCCAATTCCACTTCGTGTTTGACAAAATCCTCTCCGATAATGCCACTAGATAAACTAACAATACCAATTGTAGAAACCATATCTCATCCTCCTAGAAATTGATTGAGCCTATTTTATCAAAAAAGATAAGAGAAAGCTATGGCGAATGTCAGAAGAATGCTTTTAAATCAAGAAAGTAGTAAAAAGCAACCGCCTGAGCAGTTGCTTTTCGTTTTTCTAATCTCACTAGATATGCGTCACTTGGTCAACTCTTGATTATAGGAGAGGGCTAAATCAATCCAGTAAGGAAGTTCTTTTTGACCTTCTATATCTAGGTCTATATAGCCATGATAACGTCGCCCTCTCATCAATGTAGTATGAGCTCCTATTCGGGGTAGAACTTGCTTTTCCATTTCTTTGCCAATTCTCACCATAACCAGTTCGTCCTTTCTGGAACTGACTGTAAGGACCATTTTCCCACGAATCATAAAGGCCAGGCCACCAAACAGTTTCTTTTCTTCTAACTCTTCTTCGAAAATTTGGGGAGGAAGTTTGAGTGCTAGAATTTTTCGAATCTGCTGAGCTAAAGATTGACTATATGCCATAGCTTTTCACTTTTCTTAATAACGTGATGGGCCCGCGCTTGCACTTCGGATGTTGAAACGTTTCTTGAGATAGAAGCGAAGGGCGAGAAGAGCCGCTCCTAGGATAGCCAAAGGCAATGGAGCAAGGACTGGATTGAGGCTGGCCGGTAGGAAGCTTGTTGCAAAGAAGACAACCAACCAAAGGACCATAGAGGCCAGAATGACGAGGATTGACTTCCAGAATGGAGGACGTTGGCTACGGTCTGTGTCTGGTCCATAGTACTGGTAGACAAAGTAGTACATCAAGTAGAAGGCAAGTCCTCCTACAAGTCCAACCAACAAGAGGGTAATCAACCCATAGCCAATAGCCTGATCTGTAGAGAAGAAGGTAGTTAGAGCGCTAACCAATGCAAAGAGACTGGTGATAAAAAGGGCTGAGTCCATAATCATGAGTTTTGGATCGTCATTTTCTTTTGGATGCTCTTTTTCATATTGCTCCTTGACAGTGAAGCTATGAGCCCAATGGGTTGGAGCTCCGTAGAGGGAACGCGCCGTCGTACCTTTGGCTTGCTCTTCAAGGATTTTAGGAATAACTTCCTCAAAGACAGCTTTGATTTCAGCGTCAGTTTTACCATCTTTGAGAAATTGTTGGGTAGCGATGTGGATAAACTCTTGGTTTTTCTTAGTTAGTTTTTGTAAATCAATCTGAGACATAGGGATTCCTCTTAGAACCATTTTTTATGGATGAGATAGAGAGTGAGCGAGACACTCATAGCAAAGGCGATAAAGACGATTAACCAGAAGGCGTGTGGCTCACCGTTCAGAGGGATTTCATTATCCTTAAAGTTCATCCCGTAGGCTGAGAAGATCATGGTTGGGACAGACATGACAATGGTCACGAGAGCCAGAGTCTTCATGATGTTGTTCTGGTTGTTGGAAATGATAGAGGCGAAAGTCTCTGTCATAGAGTGAAGGACGTTTCCATAGATATCTGCCATCTCAATGGCCTGTTGGGTTTCAATCAGGGTATCTTCGAGCAGGTCTTGGTCCTCTAGGTATTTCTTGATATTGCTAGTTGCACTGGTCAATTTCTTAATCACGCGCTCGTTTGTCTTAAGTGAGGCCTTGAAATAGACGATGGTCTTTTCCAATTCCATGAGCTCGATCAGTTCTTCGTTTCGAGTAGACTTGTGAAGTTGACTTTCGATTTGTTCACTCTTACGGTCGATCGAACGAAGGGCCGTAAGGTAAAGCTCTGCGTTGCGGTAGAGAATCTGGAAGATAAAGCGTGAACGCATGAAGGTGTAAAAGTTGCGCAGTCTACGGTTGATAAAGACATCGAGAACTGGGAGAGGTTCCAAGCAGGTAGTGATAATGGTCTCCTCGGTGATGATAATCCCAAGCGGAATCGTTACGTAGTAGGTGCGGTTGTTTCTCTCCTCTGTGATGGGAACGTCCACGATGATCAAAGTGTACTCATCTTCGATGGTAATACGGGACATTTCTTCCGCATCAAGTGGTGCTCGGAGGTCGGTGATGTCGATATCGAAGGCGTTGGCGATTTCCAACGATTCATTTTGTGTAGGATTGACGAGGTTGATCCAAGTACCCGGTTCAAGCGTGTCGATCTCTTTAAATTCAGTTGTTGTTGAGAGAAAAACTTGTTTCATATCCCCTATCCTTTCCTACTATTCAGTGATTCATTTTTTGCACCGTACTATTATACTATAAAAACAGCTTTTTGGGTAATAGAATTTCACATTTTTTGGTATAATGGAAAGCAACAATGGACTAGAAAGAACAAAGATGCAAGATAAAATTGTGATTCATGGGGCACGTGCCCATAACTTAAAAAATATCGATGTGGAGATTCCTAGAGACAAGCTGGTCGTCGTAACGGGCTTGTCAGGTTCTGGGAAATCCAGTCTAGCTTTTGATACCCTCTATGCTGAGGGGCAACGCCGCTATGTAGAGAGCTTGTCAGCCTACGCTCGTCAGTTCTTGGGCAATATGGAAAAACCAGATGTAGATGCCATTGATGGCCTCAGCCCAGCTATTTCCATCGACCAGAAAACCACCAGCAAAAACCCGCGCTCGACCGTTGGAACAACGACTGAAATCAATGACTATCTGCGTCTCCTCTACGCACGTGTGGGGACGCCTTACTGTATCAACGGGCATGGGGCCATCAAGGCCTCTTCTGTAGAGCAAATCGTGGATAAGGTCTTAGAATTGCCAGAACGCCAGCGCCTGCAAATCTTAGCTCCTGTCATTCGTAAGAAAAAAGGGCAACATAAGAGTGTCATTGAAAAGGTTCAGAAAGACGGTTATGTCCGTGTCCGAGTGGATGGGGAGGTCTATGATGTGACCGAAGTTCCAGAGCTGTCCAAGAGCAAGCAACACAATATCGATGTCGTGGTTGACCGTATTGTCATCAAGGAGGGCATCCGTAGCCGACTTTTTGACTCAATCGAGGCTGCCCTTCGTATCGCAGAAGGCTATGTGATTATCGACACTATGGACGATTCTGAGTTGCTCTTCTCTGAGCATTATGCCTGCCCGGTTTGTGGTTTTACCGTACCAGAGTTAGAGCCTCGTCTCTTCTCCTTTAATGCTCCTTTTGGCTCTTGTAGTGAGTGTGACGGTTTGGGCATCAAGCTGGAGGTTGATACTGACTTGGTAGTGCCAGACTCTAGCAAAACCTTACGTGAGGGGGCGCTGGCACCTTGGAATCCTATCTCGTCTAACTACTATCCAAATATGCTAGAGCAGGCCATGACAGCCTTTGGAGTGGATGTGGATAAGCCCTTTGAGGACTTGTCAGAAGAAGATAAGAACTTGATTCTCTATGGTTCTGATGGCAAGGAATTCCATTTCCATTATGAAAATGAATTTGGCGGTGTGCGCGACATTGACATTCCTTTTGAGGGGGTTGTCAATAATATCAAGCGTCGTTACCATGAGACTAACAGTGATTACACACGCACCCAGATGCGTCTCTACATGAATGAGCTAACCTGCGGAACTTGCCACGGCTACCGTCTCAATGACCAGGCCTTGTCTGTCCGTGTGGGTGGTGAGCAAGGGCCACATATCGGTGAAATCTCAGACCTGTCTATCGCAGACCACTTGGAGTTGGTGAGTCAGTTGACCTTGTCTGAAAATGAAGCCATCATCGCCCGTCCTATTCTCAAGGAAATCAAGGATCGATTGACCTTCCTCAATAACGTGGGGCTCAACTATCTGACGCTGTCGCGTTCGGCAGGTACCCTTTCAGGTGGTGAGAGCCAGCGTATTCGCTTGGCGACCCAAATTGGGTCTAACCTATCAGGTGTCCTCTATATCCTGGATGAGCCGTCGATTGGTCTCCACCAGAGGGATAATGACCGTCTCATTGCCAGTCTCAAAAAGATGCGTGATTTGGGCAATACTCTCATTGTAGTGGAACACGACGAAGACACCATGCGTGAGGCGGATTATCTGATTGACGTTGGTCCTGGTGCGGGTGTTTTTGGTGGAGAGATTGTTGCCGCAGGTACGCCCAAACAGGTGGCTCGCAACAGCAAGTCCATCACAGGCCAGTACTTGTCAGGTAAACGTGCCATTCCAGTACCAGAAGAGCGCCGTGTCGGAAATGGCCGCTTTATCGAGGTGACAGGAGCGCGTGAGAACAACTTGCAAAATATCACTGCTCGCTTCCCACTAGGAAAATTCATCGCGGTGACGGGGGTATCTGGCTCAGGGAAATCGACTTTGATTAACGGCATTCTCAAAAAAGCTATCGCTCAAAAGCTTAACCGCAATTCAGACAAACCTGGTAAGTTTAAAACGATTACGGGGATTGAGCATGTAGACCGCTTGATTGACATTGACCAGAGCCCTATCGGACGGACGCCAAGGTCTAACCCAGCTACTTATACGGGAGTTTTTGATGATATACGTGACCTCTTTGCCCAGACAAATGAAGCCAAGATTCGTGGTTACAAGAAGGGCCGTTTCAGTTTCAACGTCAAGGGTGGTCGTTGTGAAGCCTGCTCAGGTGACGGGATTATCAAGATTGAGATGCATTTCTTGCCAGATGTTTACGTTGCTTGTGAGGTCTGCCACGGAACCCGCTACAATAGTGAAACCCTTGAAGTCCACTACAAGGAAAAGAATATCTCGCAAGTCTTGGATATGACCGTCAACGATGCGGTAGAGTTCTTCCAACACATTCCTAAGATTCAACGCAAACTTCAGACCATCAAGGATGTGGGGCTGGGCTATGTAACGTTAGGGCAACCAGCTACGACCCTTTCAGGGGGAGAAGCCCAACGTATGAAGTTGGCTAGTGAACTCCACAAACGCTCGACAGGAAAATCTTTCTACATTCTGGATGAGCCAACGACAGGGCTTCATACTGAGGACATTGCTCGCTTGCTCAAGGTCTTAGCTCGCTTTGTCGACGATGGCAATACAGTCCTCGTCATCGAGCACAATTTGGATGTCATCAAGACGGCAGACCATATCATCGATTTGGGACCTGAGGGCGGTGTCGGTGGTGGAACCATCATCGCAACAGGAACTCCAGAAGAAGTAGCGGGCAATGAAGCCAGCTACACAGGACACTATTTGAAAGGAAAGTTACATCATGAATAAACGTGTGCAAGCATTTCTAGCTAAAATGCAAGAAAAAGAACTAGATGGAATCATTATCAACAACCTTAAAAATGTTTACTACTTGACTGGCTTTTGGGGTTCGAACGGAACAGTTTTTATCAGCCGTGACCGTCAGGTTTTGGTGACAGACTCTCGCTATATCATTGCAGCTAAGCAAGAAGTGACAGATTTTGAAATTGTGGCTGATCGTGATGAATTGGCTGTTATTGCAGGCATCGTTAAGGATATGGGTTTGTCTCGCACCGGTTTTGAGGACGAGATTTCGGTCTCTTATTACCACCGTATGCAGGCAGCTTTTGCGGGAATCGACTTGTTTCCGCAGACTCAGTTTGTTGAAGCGCTCCGTATGATTAAGGATGAGAAAGAGATTGCGACTATTCGCAAGGCTTGTTCTATCTCAGACCAAGCTTTCCGAGATGCACTTGACTTTATCAAACCAGGAAAAACTGAGATTGAAATTGCCAACTTCCTTGACTTCCGTATGCGTGAGTTGGGAGCGGCAGGCTTGTCTTTTGATACCATTTTAGCAAGTGGCATCAACTCTTCCAAACCCCATGCCCATCCAATGCACAAACCGGTTGAAGCGGGAGAAGCCATCACCATGGACTTCGGCTGTCTCTACGACCACTATGTTAGCGATATGACACGGACCATCTACCTCGGTCATGTCAGTGACGAGCAGGCAGAAATCTACAACACAGTTCTGAAAGCTAACCAAGCTCTGGTTGACCAAGCCAAGGCAGGTCTAGGTTTCCGTGACTTTGACAAAATCCCTCGCGATATTATCACCGAGGCAGGCTATGGCGACTACTTTACCCACGGTATTGGTCACGGTATCGGACTGGACATCCACGAAGAACCTTACTTTAGCCAAACTTCGAAAGAAGTCATTAAATCTGGTATGGTCTTGACTGATGAACCGGGTATCTATATTGAAGGTAAATACGGGGTTCGTATTGAAGATGATATCTTAATTACAGATAACGGTTGCGAATTGTTGACTCTAGCTCCAAAAGAATTAATTGTTATTTAAGAAAATTATGATAAATCATTGACTTTTATATTTTAAAGGTTTATACTGATAGACGAAAACGGTAGGTGAGGCTACCATAGGGATACGGATGACTACCGCAAAGCAGTGGAGACACTACTCGTTGGTCAACAGTCCTGGTCGCGAAGGCCAAGACTAAGCTCATTTCATTGCCCTATGGAGTTAAAGCTTGAACGAAAAAACAGATAATTAGTTTTTCAATCCTGCCATTTTATGGCAGGATTTTCTACTGTTTTAGAACAAGGAAAGGAGACAAACGATGCAAATTGACGATCATCCAGAACCGCACATACACAGCCAATCGCTGATTTGTGTCGTTCTGCCCTTATAAAGTGATTGGTCTCTGTGTATGAAACACATCATTCATACCAGATAGGAGAAACCAATGAAAACTACAAAAGAAAGATTAGCAACAGCTATTCACACACCTTTAAACGAAACTCTATCTTTTTATAAGACAAGTCTAACAGGCTTGACTGAGGAGCAGGTGGGAAAAAATCGTGACCTATATGGCGAAAACACCATCACCAAGGGTCAAGAAGACAGTATCCTCAAAAAGATTTACGAATCTATTATCAATCCATTTACAATCATCCTTCTTGTCATCGCTATGATTTCCATGGTGACCAATGTCTGGTTGGCGAAGCCTGGACAAGAAGATCCGACGACTTCTATCATCATCGTTGTTCTCGTTCTAATCTCTGGTGGCATACGCTTTGTCCAAGAACTGCGGAGTGACAAGGCTGCGACCAATCTATCAAAAATGATTGTGAACACAGCCACAGTTATTCGCGAAGACCAGAGTTTAGAGGTCGCAATTGAAGATTTGGTCGTTGGAGATATAGTCAAATTAAGTGCTGGGGACATGATTCCAGCAGACCTCATTTTAATTGAATCACGTGATTTCTTTGTCCAACAGTCTGGTTTGACAGGTGAAAGTGACTCGGTTGAGAAACTAGCCTTGTCAAAAATGAGTCAGTTAAACTTTGATAGTCTACTAGAAGCAGAAGCGCTCGCCTTTATGGGAACCAATGTGATATCAGGAAGTGCTAAGACTTTGATTCTAGCAGTCGGTGATGACACCATGATGGGAGAAATCGAGCAGACCCTCAATACCTATGACGAACCGACCTCTTTTGAGCGGGAGATGAACAGCATCTCTTGGCTCTTAATCCGTTTGATGTTAGTCATGGTTCCCATCGTGTTTCTCTCCAATGGCTTGACAGATGGAGATTGGTTAGAAGCTGGTGTATTTGCCTTGAGTGTGGGTGTCGGGCTCACACCTGAGATGCTTCCTATGATCATCACGGCCAGTCTAGCAAAAGGCTCCATTATCATGGCCAAGGAAAAAGTCGTCATCAAAAAACTCAATGCCATACAAGATCTAGGTGCTATTGATATTCTATGCACGGATAAAACGGGAACCCTTACCCAAGACGAAATTGTCCTTGAATATCCTTTGGATATACATGGAGATTTGGATTTGTCTGTGTTGAGACGTGCCTATCTCAATTCCTATTTTCAAACGGGATTGAAAAACTTGATGGACCGTGCCATTATCAGTAGAACTGAAAAAGAAGCTAAAGAACACGCTATTCTACAAAATTTGGATACTAGATTCCAAAAAATAGATGAATTGCCCTTTGACTTTGAGCGTAGACGGATGAGTGTCATCGTCAAGGATGAGAACGAAGTTGTTAGTTTGGTAACCAAGGGCGCCCTAGAGGAAATGCTTGCGATTTCAACCCATGTGGAATATCAAGGTCAGATTAGTCCTCTGACGGATGATATCCGAGTGGAAATCTTAAAAGAAGTGGACCAACTCAATCAACAGGGATTGCGAGTCTTGGGAGTCGCTTATAAAACAGGCCTAAAAGAAGGTTTCGCTTACTCAGTTGAAGATGAAAAAGAGATGATTCTAACAGGATATCTTGCCTTTCTAGATCCACCAAAACCATCAGCAGCACCTGCTATCCAAGCTTTGTTAGAACACGGTGTTCAAACAAAGATCTTGACGGGAGACAATGAGAAGGTAACCCAAGCAGTTTGCGAAAAAGTTGGTTTAGACGTTGATCAAATCTTGTTGGGTTCTGATATCGAAGCCATGACGGACGAAGAGTTGGCCCAAGCAGTTGAGAAGGTGACTGTCTTTGCCAAACTCTCTCCTGATCAAAAAGCACGAATCATTTTACAAATCAAATCGAATGGACATTGTGTCGGCTATATGGGAGATGGGATCAATGATGCCCCTTCTATGAAAGTAGCAGATGTGGGGATTTCTGTTGATACAGCAGTAGATATTGCCAAAGAAACGGCTGATGTCATTTTGCTAGATAAGGATTTGATGGTGCTTGAAAAAGGGCTGGTTGAAGGACGCAAAGTCTATGCTAACATGACCAAATATATCAAGATGACAGTTAGCTCCAATTTCGGGAACATTTTTTCACTTTTAGTGTCTGGTATCTTTTTACCTTTCCTTCCTATGGCTCCGATTCACTTGATTGTGTTAAACCTCGTCTACGACCTTTCTTGCATTGCCTTGCCATTTGATAATGTGGATGAAGACTTTTTGAAACATCCTCATAAGTGGGAAGCCAAGTCCATTACTCGCTTTATGATTTGGATGGGTCCGATTTCTTCTGCCTTTGATATTTTGACCTTTATCTTGCTCTATTTTGTCATTGTCCCAATGGCGACAGGTCATGCCTATGTTCACGGAGCAGAGTCTGCAACGGCCTTTATCATTTTGTTCCAGACAGGTTGGTTCATTGAATCCATGTGGTCCCAAACCATGGTTATCCATATGCTTCGTTCAGCAAAACTTCCTTTCTTACAAAGTCGTCCATCATGGTTTGTTCTTGGTACAACCTTGCTAGCAGCTAGTTTTGTGACCTTCCTTCCCTACTCTTCAATTGCTAGCCTGCTTCATTTAACCCCTTTGGAACCAATTTATTTCCTCTTTTTGCTTTTGATCATCGTTTTCTATATGATCAGTGTTACAGTAGTGAAACGAATCTATATCAAAAAATTTAAAAGTTGGCTATAAATTGATTTTGTCAAGAAAAAAGTACGAAAATCGCTAAAAAAGTTAAATTTTTTTAAAAATAGGTCGCAAGTCGGATGTTTTTTATGGTATAATAGACTAAACTGATAGTAACATGTAGCGAAAGGGGTAGGCACATGATTAAGATTTATACCGTCTCCAGTTGCACAAGCTGTAAGAAAGCGAAGACTTGGCTCAACGCACACCAGTTAAGTTATAAAGAACAAAACCTTGGTAAAGAAGGGATTACGAGAGAAGAACTACTTGATATTCTGACAAAGACAGATAATGGAATTGCTAGCATTGTATCGTCAAAAAACCGCTATGCGAAAGCTTTAGGAGTTGACATCGAAGATTTGAGTGTCAATGAAGTACTCAACTTAATCATGGAAACACCACGGATCTTAAAAAGTCCTATTCTAGTTGACGAGAAGCGTTTGCAGGTCGGTTACAAAGAAGATGATATCCGTGCCTTTTTACCACGCTCTGTCCGTAATGTAGAAAATGCAGAAGCACGTTTGCGTGCAGCTCTATAAACATCGAGGCTGGGGTATCTCCTAGCCTTGTTCATTTTTTATCAAAAAATTATGTGAGGAATTATGAAAAAGATAGTAATTGGCGCAGCTACTCTCCTCCTGCTACTTGCAGGATGTGGCCAAAAGAAGGAAACGACATCCAGTTCAAAACATGAATCCGAAACGCTCCAGTCTACTCTGCCCGTTTTGGAAAATGCGGAAAAGAATACGGTTGTGACCAAGACTTTGATTTTCCCTGAGTCAGGAGATGGCGTCAAGCAAACGCAAACCATTACCTATAAAGGGAAACAATTTCTAAAATTGGTTATTCGGCAGATACGGCCCTTAAGTGAGGAATTGAAATCCTTTATCGCTGACCACGGTCTTGAAGAAACTCAAAAAGCTCTTTTAGAAGCAGAAGAAAAGGATGAAATGCTTCAGGAAGCGCGCAAATTGGCAGGTTTTACACTTGAAACCAAACTGCTCAGTGAGACTGAAATCCAGACCACAACGACCTATGATTTACAAGTCTTGGATGTCAAAAAGGCGTCACAGACAGATTATTTGAAAAATCTTGGCTTAGAGACTCTTTTGAAAAATGAACCAAGCCAATATATCGCAGACAGAGTGGCAAATGGTGCGACAGAACAGTAAGAAAATCCAAATAAATGGATTGACTTAATTGTAGAACGTAAGGAAATATGCTATAATAGTACTATTCTAAGGAAAGAGGGTGTTAGAATGGGATTTACTGAAGAAACTGTACGTTTTAAATTGGATGATTCCAACAAGAAGGAAATCAGTGAAACGTTGACAGATGTCTATGCTTCTCTGAATGAAAAGGGTTATAATCCGATAAATCAAATCGTCGGTTATGTATTGAGTGGAGACCCTGCCTACGTTCCTCGTTACAACAATGCACGAAATCAAATCCGTAAGTATGAGCGTGATGAAATTGTTGAAGAATTGGTGCGCTACTACCTTAAAGGACAAGGAGTCGATCTATAATCTATGAGAATTATGGGATTGGACGTCGGTTCAAAAACGGTAGGCGTGGCCATTAGCGACCCACTAGGATTCACTGCTCAAGGACTTGAAATCATCCAAATCAATGAGGATCAGGGTCAGTTTGGCTTTGACCGTATCAAGGAATTGGTTGACAGCTATAAGGTGGAACGCTTTGTAGTAGGTCTGCCTAAAAACATGAACAATACCAGCGGTCCGCGAGTAGAAGCTAGTCAAGCCTATGGAGCAAAATTAGAGGAACTTTTTGGTTTACCAGTAGACTATCAAGATGAGCGTCTGACGACGGTCGCTGCGGAGCGTATGTTGATTGAACAAGCAGATATCAGTCGCAATAAGCGCAAGAAAGTTATCGATAAGTTGGCTGCTCAGCTAATTTTGCAAAATTATTTAGATAGAAAATTTTAAGACAGAGGAGAAACTATGTCACACGATCACAACCATGACCACGAAGAACGTGAATTGATTACACTAGTAGATGAGCAAGGAAATGAAACCTTGTTTGAAATTCTTTTGACCATCGACGGAAAAGAAGAATTTGGTAAAAACTATGTTCTTCTAGTGCCAGTTAACGCAGAAGAAGACGAGAACGGTGAAGTTGAAATCCAAGCTTACTCATTCATCGAAAATGAAGACGGAACAGAAGGCGAATTGCAACCAATCCCAGAAGACTCAGAAGACGAATGGAACATGATTGAAGAAGTCTTCAACAGCTTTATGGAGGAGTAAAAACGTCCGGGGGACGTTTTTAGCCCAACTCCTAGAAATTGGAAGAGTTGGAATATCCGGTGGACGTTTTTAGCCCACGTTGAAATTCATAGTAGCTAGTGATTAGCTAACCAGGTAAGAGGTCGGGATTTTAGTTCCAACCTCGCTTTTTATTTGTAATCATACTTTGATGCGGTAGTTGATTGGACTTTTGTTAAGGAGACATGTATGTTTGAAGTAGAAGAATGGCTTCATAGTCGAATTGGTTTAAATTTTAGATCTGGACTTGGACGAATGCAGCAAGCAGTGGATTTGCTGGGGAATCCTGAGAGGACTTATCCTATTATCCACGTAACAGGGACTAACGGTAAGGGGTCAACTATTGCCTTTATGAGGGAGTTGTTTGTTGCTCATGGTAAAAAAGTTGGTACTTTTACTTCTCCTCATATCATCAGTATCCATGATCGAATCTGTATCAATGGACAACCCATCGCAGATGAAGACTTTATCCGTATAGCTAGCCAAGTCAAAGAGATGGAAAAGACTCTTTTAGAAACACATGACCAATTGTCTTTTTTTGAGTTGTTGACCTTGATTGCTTTGATCTATTTTAAAGAGCAAAGAGTTGACCTAGTCCTGCTAGAAGTGGGGATTGGTGGTCTGCTTGACACGACTAATGTTGTAACAGGAGAGATCGCAGTTATTACTTCCATTGGGTTAGATCATCAGGAGACCTTGGGCGATAGTCTGGAGGAAATAGCAGAGCAGAAAGCTGGTATTTTCAAGTCTGGCAAGAAGGCGGTCATTGCCAAGCTTGCTCCAGAAGCGGAGTTTGTTTGTCAAAAAAGAGCAAAAGAGTTGGACGTAGACCTTTATCAAGCTGGGCAAGACTTCGCTTTGAAAACTGGAAATTTCTCAAGCAGCCTAGCAAGCTTTTCCCAGCTTGAAATCGGTTTGGAAGGTGCTTATCAGCAAGAAAATGCCGCCTTGGCTTTACAAACCTTTCTTCTATTTATGGCGTCAAGAGAGGAAAGGGTCGAAGAAGAGCTTACCAGACAGGCCTTGAAAGAAACACATTGGGCGGGTCGATTGGAACGGATTCGTCCGCAAATCTACCTAGATGGAGCTCACAATCTTCCAGCCTTAACCCGTCTGGTCGAGTTTATTCAGGAAAAAATCCAGCAAGGCTTCCAAGTTCAAATCCTTTTTGGCGCCCTTAAACGTAAGAATTATCAGGGGATGCTAGGCTATCTAACGGAGCAGTTGCCTCAGGTGGAACTTAAGGTAACAGGCTTTGACCACCAAGGCTCTCTGGATGAAAAGGATGTGGCGGGTTATGATTTGATTCCCTCCTATGGGGACTTTATCAGAGAATTTGAAGATAAGGCCAATGACCAGGACTTGCTTTTCGTGACGGGCTCCCTCTACTTTATCTCGGAAGTGCAAGCGAGTTTGTTAAGGAGCGATGAGATTAGTTGACCTTCTAGGTTTAAGTTGCTATACTGTAGCTAGGAGGTATATCTGGAAACGATTCCAGCAAAACATTGGCACAAAAGAAAGGAAATCGCTATGAAAACGAAAACATTCACACTTTCTATTGCTTCCCTAGCAATTCTTAGTCTTTTAGCAGCTTGTGGACCTAAGGCACAAGCCCCTACTCAGCAATCATCTTCTCAACAAGAATCATCTTCTAGTGCTGCTACAAGTGCTAGTCAACCACAAACGTCCTCAAGTCAGGACACTACTGTAGCTCAACCTACGAACATCGATGGTACCTATACTGGAAAAGATGAGAATGACCAAATCACTCTTGTTGTAACAGGTAAAACTGGTATATGGACTGAGGTCGAGCCAGATGGAGATAAGGAAATCAAGCAAGTCAGCTTTGAACCAGAAAATCAACGTGTTATTATCGGTGATGATGTCAAGATTTACGCAGTTAATGGTAATCAATTGATTATCGACGATATGGACCGAGAGGCATCTGACCGAGTGGTATTAACTAAGCAATAATGATTAAGTAAAAGTTCCAATGAGATGAAAGCTATCTTTTTGGAGCTTTTTTTCTTGAAAAAGTGGCTGGCTGTTCTTTACTAACTTTTTACTTAAAGCGCTTACAAATATTTGTAAAACTTCTTATAAGGTCGTATACTTATAGTAAATAATCAAATAGCGCAAAGACGCAGGAGGAAAAGCATATGGCTACATTTTACGTTCCATCAGTTAACCTTATCGGTAAAGGTGTTGTAAATGAAGTAGGTCCGTATATCAAGGAACTGGGGTATAAGAAGGCCCTTTTGGTGACAGATAAGTTCATCGAAGGCAGTGATATTTTACCTAAGGTCCTAAAACCACTAGATGCTGAGGGGATCGAATATGTGATCTTTAGCGATGTTGAGCCAAATCCGACTTGCAAGAACGTCAGAGACGGAGTGGCTGCCCTGAAAGAGCATGGATGTGACTTCATCATCAGTCTTGGGGGAGGATCTCCACAGGATGCGGCTAGTTGTATCTCTATCATTGCTACAAATGGTGGAAAACCTCAAGACTATGAGGGTCTCCACAAGTCTGCTGAAAAAGGGTTGCCAGTGGTTGCTATCAATACAACAGCTGGAACTTCAGCAGAAATCACCATTAACTATGTCATTACTGACGAAGAACGCAAGGTCAAGATGGTAATGGTTGATAAGAACAGCCTCGCCCTTATCTCTGTCAATGATCCAGAACTCATGCTTTCAAAACCGAAAGGATTGACAGCAGCGACAGGTATGGATGCTCTTACCCATGCTGTCGAAGCCTTGGTAACACCAGGTGCTTATAATGTGACCAAGAAACTCTCTATCGGAGCTATTGAGCTCATCAAGGAGTACCTTCCTCGTGCTGTAGCTAATGGACAAGATATCGAAGCGCGTGAGGCTATGGTCAATGCCATCTTCCTCGGTGGTATGAGCTTTAACAATGCTGGTTTGGGCTACGTTCACTCTATGGCTCACCAACTCGGTGCAGTATATAATTTACCGCATGGTGTCTGCTGTGCCATGCTTCTCCCTGTTGTAGAACGTGAAAATGCCAAACGTGTACCAGAAGCTTTCCGCAATGTAGCCAAGGCTTTGGGACTCCATGTGGAAGGGAAAACAGACCAAGAATGTGCTGACTATGCTATTGCTGAAATTGAAAAACTGTCTGAAACAGTAGGTATTCCGAAGAAACTAACTGAACTCGGTATCCAAGAAAAAGACTTTGACTTTGACTACCTTTCTAAGAATGCTTTGATTGATGCATGTGCGCCGGGCAATCCATTTATGCCAACCTTGGAAGAAACTATAGCTCTCTACAAAGAACTCTTCTAATTCATAAAGTGAAAAGAAGCTAAATAATGCTGGAAAGAACTATCATTTTGGTAGTTCTTTTTAAGTCTCTTAATATCTTAGTTAAAAATATAAAAAGGTAAAAGGTTGCCATCTACCCCTGAACTGAGGTATACTAGTAGAAACAGTAGTTTATCAAGCAGTTAAGGAGAATGTTAGAAAAGGAAAGGAATGTATGACAGCTAGAAAATTGCAGCTACTCATGTCCAAATATGGTTTTAGTATTACCATCATGTTGACAGAGTTGTTTCTCGTCTTTGGTTTATTTCTCTATCTAGGGCAGATGGCCCCGATTCTCTGGATTATCCTTGTCATTTTAGTAAGCTTAGCGACCATTGTATCGATTGTCAATCGGTCTATGAATCCTGAGAGTAAGGTAACATGGCTGTTAGTAGCCTTTGTGCCAGTATTTGGCCCCTTGCTCTATATCATGTTTGGAGAACGCCGTTTATCTAAAAGAGAAATGAAGCAACTAAAGCAGCTCCAATCAATGGTTGACCGAGAGGACAATAGCAGAGCCCTCCGTTTGGAGTTAAAGGAAGAGGATAAGTCGGCTTACGGCGTCATCAAATCTCTCCTCAGCATGGACACGAATGCGGATGTCTATAATCGAACAGATACCCATTTCTTCCCTTCAGGGGAAAGCATGTGGCATCAGATGCTAGAGGATCTCAAAAAAGCGGAGAAGTTTATCTTTCTCGAATACTATATCATCGAAGAAGGGTTGATGTGGAATAGTATTTTGGAGATTTTGGAAGAAAAGGCGGCTCAAGGAGTAGAAGTGAAGCTTCTCTATGATGATATTGGTTGTATGGCAACCTTGCCTGGAGATTACACCATCCAGCTTCGTGGCCGAGGGATTGAAGCCCACAAATTTAATAAGGTGATTCCACGTTTGACCGTTGCTTATAACAACCGTGATCACCGTAAAATCATGATTATCGATGGTCAAATTGCCTATACAGGTGGTGTCAATCTGGCAGATGAGTATATCAACCATATCGAACGTTTTGGCTATTGGAAGGATAGCGGTATTCGCCTAGATGGACCGGCTGTTAAGGCTTTTACCAGACTCTTTTTATCCACTTGGTATATCAACCGTGGGGAAATTAGTGACTTTGACCAATACCATCTCGAAAATCAACCTAGAGATGGGATGGGGCTTTGTATCCCTTACAGTAGTGGACCAAAACCCATCTACCGAGCTCAGGTAGGAAAAACGGTCTACCAAAATCTTATCAATCAAGCTACAGATTACGTCTACATCACGACTCCCTATCTGATCGCTGACTATGATCTAACCGAGAGTATCAAAAATGCAGCATTGAGAGGGGTAGATGTGCGAATTGTTACGCCGTGTATCCCAGATAAGGAGATTATCCAATTGGTTACTCGAGGAGCCTATCCAGACTTGCTATCTGCGGGAGTTCGCATTTACGAGTACAGTCCCGGATTTCTTCATAGCAAGCAAATGCTTGTCGATGGAGAGGTGGCTACTGTGGGAACCATCAATTTTGACTATCGTAGTTTGCTCCACCACTATGAAAATGCCGTCTTGCTTTATAAAACGCAGTCTATCATCGATATTGAAAGGGACTTCGAAGAGATTTTTAAAGTTTCTCAAGAAATTTATCCCCACACCATCAAAACAAGCTGGTATCAAAGCCTGATCAAGGAAATTGTCCAGTTGTTTGCGCCTATGCTCTAACTATACAAACAAGATCTAGCTCAAGGCTGGATCTTATTTTTGTCTTTTTGCGAATAGATAAGCAGGAGGATGAAAATGCTAAATCAAGAAGACTATGATTTTATCCTAGAGTTTCAAACAAGCAGTTTACACCGTTTTCGAGAGATTGAACGCTATGCTGAGCTAGATAAGAAGTTAAGGAAATATCAATCCCTAGCTGACATTCCTGTAAGATTTTGATATACTAAAACAGATAAACTTACTAGGAGAAATTGAATGAACATATATGGGGAAAAAGACGAACAGCTAGAAGGATCTCGATACCAGTATCGGGAACGGCTGGATCAAGAGTCTGAATTTGGACTGGAGCGAGGTAAGAGGAAACGAACTCCACTTCCGTTTTTTAGTGTGGCAATTTGGAGTCTGGCTGCTACAGCTGTTTCTGTAATGTTGCCTCTGATCTTTGGTTTGGTGAGCCCCCAACAGATGCAAGATCTTTATACTGGTTGGGCGCTACATCAGAGTGGGCAGATTTACACGGATTATTATGGTTCAAATGGACTGCTTTATTACGTACTAATCTATCTCTCTCAAGGGAGTATTCTTTTTGCTTTGGTGGAGTGGTTGGCCTTGTTCGGAGCTGGTGTTTTTCTATTTAAATCCGCAGATACCTTGACAGGTAAGGGAGAGCAAGCTAGACAGCTTTTGTTGGTTTTCTATCTGCTTGTGGGCAGTCTGGGATTTGCTGGTAGCTATGCAGTGGCTGTGGTCTTA
Organism: Streptococcus oralis; assembly: GCF_021497885.1. Classification (NCBI taxonomy): domain Bacteria; kingdom Bacillati; phylum Bacillota; class Bacilli; order Lactobacillales; family Streptococcaceae; genus Streptococcus; species Streptococcus oralis. The sequence continues at coordinate 1,770,607 of NZ_CP046523.1, read as the reverse complement.
CCTTTTCTATTTTATAGTTTTAGCCTAGTGGCTGACTATCTGGATGATCCAAGTAACGATAAAGGTTTCTTGCGAGTTGGGATGAGTTTAGCATTAGCTTTCTTCCTATCACCTATTCCCACAGCCTTGTTTGCAGCTACACTTGCCTTAAGTTTGTTTGGATTTAATATTGCCAAGCGTAAATTTGCTCATGGTTTGTATCAATTTTTCGCATCAGCTCTAGGATTTTCTATCATTTTTTATCCAATTGGCTATTATACTGTATTAACAGGAACTTTTGGTGATGCGATTAGCCATACTTTGTATCCAATAGATACGCTTAGTCTATTTTCAAATGACAATCTTATGGAGAATGCTGCTTTCTATGGTTTGCTATCCATCGGTGTTGGGATTCTGACATTGATCTTTTCAGGATTGTTTCAGATCAAGTCAGCTAAACAATCTGCTGTCTCAATAGGCGCTATTTTAGGATTATTAGTAACTCTTTCTTTGTTAATTCTTTCAAAGGAACCTTTGCATGGCTCACGTTTGGCAGCGATTTTGCCCTTTCTGACATTGTTATTGTTAACCAACATCAAAGAAGGAAGCCCTGATCGTATCAGTCGTAGTAGACGAAGAGTCCGCTCTTCATCACTCTTTGGTCGCTACCTCAAGGGAAATTTCTATCTACCATTAGTTGCGATAGTCTATTTACTTTTCCTACCTGTTTTGAGTCGCTATATTTCGCATCCAAGTACTTATCAGGAACGTGAGCAGCTTGCTAGCTTGGTCAAACAGCAAACGAGTTCTGAGGATCGTGTCTATGCTTGGGATAATCGGCCAGATTTCTACCGCGCAAGTGAACGTTTGGCGCCAAGCTCTCTAGTAACACCAACACTCTATACTGCAAGCGACGAGAATAAAACGAAACTAGTCAATGACTTGAAAGAAAATCAACCGAAGATGATTTTGGTCAATCAAAAGGTTGCCTTGTGGTCGGATGTAGAGAGCCTACTTAGTGAAAAATACGAGCTTGTTCAGACGGATAGTAAGGAATTCAAGCTTTATAAATCTAAATAACAAATCAATATCTTGTGTATTTTTAAAAATTTTAGAATTTTTAACACAAGATATTGATTTTTCTTTTTAGAGTGGTATAATATCACTTAAGAAGAAAAATAGAAAAGAGCATGGATATGATTGTATTAGAAGAAAACCTTGCAACCGTTCCCACTTTGTTCGTTGAAAAACGAGATGGTAGACGTGTAGTGTTTGATGTAGACAAGATTGACAAGGCTCTCCACAAGGCGGCCGACAAAGTCATGGATGTGACACCCTTGGTCGAAAAACGTCTAAATGGACTGCTTGAGCGTATTGTTGCGGAAATTCACAGTCGTTTCCCTCAAGGTGTCAAGATTTACGAGATTCAGAATATCGTAGAGCATGAACTCCTTGAAGCCAAAGAATATGCGCTGGCTGAGGAGTATATCACTTATCGGACACAAAGGGATTTTGAGCGCTCAAAAGCGACAGATATCAACTTTAGCATTCATAAACTTCTCAATAAAGATCAGGCGGTTGTCAATGAAAATGCCAATAAAGACAGCGATGTCTTTAACACCCAGCGTGATTTGACAGCAGGGATTGTTGGGAAATCAATCGGACTGCAAATGCTTCCTAAGCACGTAGCCAATGCTCACCAAAAGGGGGATATCCACTATCATGACCTAGACTATAGCCCCTACACACCGATGACCAACTGCTGTTTGATTGATTTTAGAGGCATGCTAGAAAATGGTTTTAAGATTGGAAATGCAGAGGTAGAGAGTCCCAAGTCTATCCAGACTGCGACAGCTCAGATTTCACAAATCATCGCCAACGTCGCTTCTAGCCAGTACGGGGGCTGTTCAGCTGACCGTATCGATGAAGTCTTGGCTCCGTATGCAGAGAAGAATTACCAAAAACACCTCAAGGATGCAGAAGAATGGGTGTTGCCTGAAAAACGGGAAGATTACGCATGGAAGAAAACGCAGAAAGATATCTACGATGCCATGCAATCTCTTGAGTATGAAATCAACACTCTCTTCACTTCAAATGGACAAACACCTTTTACTTCACTAGGTTTTGGTCTAGGAACTAGTCGTTTTGAGCGTGAAATTCAAAAAGCTATCTTGACCATTCGTATCAAGGGTCTTGGTTCAGAACATCGTACAGCCATCTTCCCTAAACTCATCTTTACGCTGAAAAGAGGACTCAACTTAGAGGAAGGTTCACCTAACTACGACATCAAACAGTTGGCTCTTGAGTGTGCAACCAAGCGGATGTACCCAGATGTCTTGTCCTATGATAAGATTGTCGAGCTGACAGGTTCTTTCAAGGTTCCTATGGGTTGCCGTTCTTTCCTTCAAGGATGGAAGGATGAGAATGGCGTCGAGGTCAATTCAGGCCGTATGAATCTAGGTGTTGTGACAGTCAATCTGCCTCGTATCGCCCTCGAGTCTGAGGGTGACATGAATAAGTTCTGGGAAATCTTCAACGAGCGTATGAACATCGCAGAAGATGCTCTTGTTTACCGTGTGGAAAGAACCAAGGAAGCAACACCAGCGAATGCCCCTATCCTCTATCAGTACGGAGCCTTCGGTCGCCGTCTCGGAAAAGAAGAAAGTGTAGATCAACTCTTTAAGAATCGCCGTGCGACAGTTTCGCTGGGCTACATTGGTTTGTACGAAGTGGCTACTGTCTTCTTTGGCAATAACTGGGAAAAAAATCCTGAAGCCAAGGAGTTCACGCTTGAGATTATCCGTGACATGAAGCGTCGTGTAGAAGAGTGGTCTGACCAATATGGTTACCATTTCTCTATCTACTCCACACCGTCTGAAAGTCTGACAGACCGCTTTTGTCGCTTGGATACAGAGAAGTTTGGCCCTATTCCTGATATTACAGACAAGGAATACTACACCAACTCTTTCCACTATGATGTCCGTAAAAATCCAACACCGTTTGAAAAACTGGATTTTGAAAAAGTTTATCCAGAAGCAGGTGCGTCAGGTGGTTTCATCCATTATTGTGAGTATCCAGTTCTTCAGCAAAATCCTAAAGCCTTGGAAGCCGTCTGGGACTATGCCTATGACCGTGTCGGTTATCTAGGGACCAATACTCCGATCGATCGCTGTTACAAGTGTGACTTTGAAGGGGATTTTGAACCAACTGAAAGAGGCTTTGCTTGTCCCAACTGTGGCAATAGCGACCCTAAAACAGTAGATGTGGTCAAACGTACGTGTGGTTATCTGGGAAATCCTCAAGCGCGTCCGATGGTTAACGGACGCCACAAGGAAATCGCTGCGCGTGTCAAACACATGAATGGCTCTACTATCAAAACAGCTGGACATGAAGTAACAAATTAGAAGGAAACGCAATGGGGAAATACCAATTAGACGATAAGGGACGCGCACAAGTGACCCGTTATCACGAGAAACACTCGAAAGGTGGAATAGGTAAAAAAGAACGCTTGCTCAACCTCAGAGAACAGTTTTTAAACAAGAACAAGAAAAAATAAAAGTGAGAGTTGCCTCTCGCTTTTCTCTTAATTGGAGGTAAAAATGATACTACGCAGACCAACATTGGCAGATAAAGAAACAGTTTTAGAGATGATTGCGGAGTTTGAACAAGTACAGTCACCTCATGATGGTGGTTTCTGGGATACAGAGAACTTTGTGTATGAAGAGTGGTTGGAAATAAATATGCAAAAAGAGATGGGAATAAACTTGCCTGAAAATCGTGTTCCTTCTATTCAATTTGTATCATTTGATGATGTAGGTCGTGCTCTAGGATTTTTGAATCTGCGATTGAGACTGAATGAGGGTTTACTGAATCATGCTGGCCATATCGGCTATTCCATCCGCCCCACTGAAAGAGGCAAAGGTTATGCCAAAGAAGCACTCAGACAAGGTCTGCAAGTTGCCAAGGAAAAGAACATCAAAAAAGCGCTTGTGACCTGTAGTACGGAAAATCCTGCTAGTAGGGCGGTGATTGTGGCAAATGGTGGGGTGTTTGAGGATGTTCGAAACGGAACGGAGCGCTATTGGATAGAGTTGGAGTAGAAGGATGACATGGAATACACCAAAACCAGGTGAATGGAAAAGCGAGGAGCTTAGTAAAGGGAGAATCATTGACTACAAGGCCTTTAACTTTGTCGATGGAGAAGGCGTGCGCAATTCTCTTTATGTCGCAGGTTGCATGTTTCACTGTGAGGGGTGTTATAATGTGGCGACCTGGTCTTTCAATGCAGGCATTCCTTATACAGCAGAGTTAGAAGAACAAATCATGGCAGACCTTGCCCAGCCCTATGTTCAAGGATTGACTTTGCTGGGAGGGGAGCCTTTTCTCAATACGGGGATTCTCTTGCCACTCGTTAAGCGCATTCGAAAGGAATTACCAGACAAGGATATCTGGTCATGGACGGGCTACACTTGGGAAGAAATGATGCTGGAGACTCCAGATAAACTGGAACTCTTGTCTCTGATTGACATCCTTGTCGATGGACGTTATGACAAAAGCAAGCGCAATCTCATGCTCCAGTTCCGCGGTTCCTCTAATCAACGAATTATCGATGTGCAAAAATCTCTCAAAAGTGGGCAAGTAGTGATTTGGGATAAGCTCAATGACGGAAAAGAAAGCTATGAGCAGGTGAAGAGAGAATGAATAAAAGAGAGTTCATAAACAGTCTGGTTTTAGAGATAGAATCGGGGAAAGTCAACACACTGGGGATTTACGGTCATGGGGCATCAGGTAAGTCTACCTTTGCCCAAGACTTGTACCAAGCCCTAGATTCTGCAAAGGTAAACTTATTAGAAACTGATCCTTACATTACTTCAAACCGTCATCTGGTAGTACCAAAGCAAGCGACAGATCAAAAGGTGACAGCTTGTCTCTCAGTGGCACATGAATTGGCAAGTTTGCAGAGAGATATTCTCGCCTTGCAGGCGGGTATGGATGTCTTGACAATTGAAGAGCCTTGGAAGGCTAGTGAGGTCTTGTCAGGAGCCAAACCAATTCTGATTGTCGAAGGGATGTCTGTGGGTTTTCTACCAAAGGAACTCTTTGACAAAACCATCTGCTTCTACACGGACGAAGAAACAGAATTAGAGAGACGTCTAGCTCGGGATACGACAATGAGAAATCGAGATGCTTCCTTTGTGTTAGCTAGCCATCAGATGAGACGGGAGCAGTATCTGCATTACTATAGAGAAACCGAGTCTAAAGCAGATATCTTAGTGGATCAATCAGAAAGTAAATTCAAGGTCAAAATGACTCATATTATATAGAAGAAAAGAATAAATTTTAAGATCGTAAATCAGAAGTTATAGGAAGCTGAAATAGGAAAACAGTTTCATCCTAAAAAAACGAAAAAAACCTAACAAATCCCTTGCAATCGCAGGGGCTTTGTGTTATTCTATTATGGTGCTGTAAATTACAGCCTTAGCTTTGATGCAAGAGGTTGCGACACGCTCGGTTGCATTGCCACGCAACGCGCGTCGGTTTTCTTGTGGAGCTAGCCTATTATCTTAAATAGACGAAAAGGAGAAAAAGATGGCAAACAAAAAAATCCGTATCCGTTTGAAAGCTTACGAACACCGTACGCTTGACACAGCGGCTGCAAAAATCGTAGAATCAGCTACTCGTACAGGTGCACAAGTTGCGGGTCCAATCCCACTTCCGACTGAACGTAGCCTCTACACAATCATTCGTGCGACTCACAAATACAAAGACTCTCGCGAACAATTTGAAATGCGTACACACAAACGTTTGATCGATATCGTTAACCCAACTCAAAAAACAGTTGATGCTTTGATGAAATTGGATCTTCCAAGTGGTGTAAACGTAGAAATCAAACTTTAATCTAAAGCTTGATACCTTGAGCATGAAAAACGCTCGTTAAAAACTTTTTGAATAAAAAATATAGAAAAGGAACTATTTTCTCATGACAAAAGGAATCTTAGGGAAAAAAGTGGGAATGACTCAAATCTTCACTGAAGCTGGCGAATTGATCCCTGTAACAGTTATTGAAGCAACTCCAAACGTTGTTCTTCAAGTTAAAACTGTTGAAACAGACGGATACAACGCTATCCAAGTTGGTTTCGATGACAAACGCGAAGTATTGAGCAACAAACCTGCTAAAGGACATGTAGCGAAAGCTAACACGGCTCCTAAGCGCTTCATTCGTGAATTCAAAAACGTTGAAGGCTTGGAAGTTGGTGCTGAAATCACAGTTGAAACATTCGCAGCTGGAGACGTTGTTGACGTAACTGGTACTTCTAAAGGTAAAGGTTTCCAAGGTGTTATCAAACGCCACGGACAATCACGTGGACCAATGGCTCACGGTTCTCGTTACCACCGTCGTCCAGGTTCTATGGGACCTGTTGCACCTAACCGCGTATTCAAAGGTAAAAACCTTGCAGGACGTATGGGTGGCGACCGCGTAACAATTCAAAACCTTGAAGTTGTACAAGTTGTTCCAGAAAAGAACGTTATCCTTATCAAAGGTAACGTACCAGGTGCTAAGAAATCTCTTATCACTATCAAATCAGCAGTTAAAGCTGGTAAATAATAAAGAAAGGGGAAATCAGTCACAATGGCAAACGTAACATTATTTGACCAAACTGGTAAAGAAGCTGGCCAAGTTGTTCTTAACGATGCAGTATTTGGTATCGAACCAAATGAATCAGTTGTGTTTGATGTGATCATCAGTCAACGCGCAAGCCTTCGTCAAGGAACACACGCTGTTAAAAACCGCTCTGCAGTATCAGGTGGTGGACGCAAACCATGGCGTCAAAAAGGAACTGGACGTGCTCGTCAAGGTTCTATCCGCTCACCACAATGGCGTGGTGGTGGTGTTGTCTTCGGGCCAACTCCACGTTCATACGGCTACAAACTTCCACAAAAAGTTCGTCGCCTAGCTCTTAAATCAGTTTACTCTGAAAAAGTTGCTGAAAACAAATTCGTAGCTGTAGACGCTCTTTCATTTACAGCTCCAAAAACTGCTGAATTTGCAAAAGTTCTTGCAGCATTGAGCATCGATTCTAAAGTTCTTGTTATCCTTGAAGAAGGAAATGAATTCGCAGCTCTTTCAGCTCGTAACCTTCCAAATGTGAAAGTTGCAACTGCTACAACTGCAAGTGTTCTTGACATCGCAAATAGCGACAAACTTCTTGTCACACAAGCAGCTATCTCTAAAATCGAGGAGGTTCTTGCATAATGAATTTGTATGATGTTATCAAAAAACCTGTCATCACTGAAAGCTCAATGGCTCAACTTGAAGCAGGTAAATATGTATTTGAAGTTGACACTCGTGCACACAAACTTTTGATCAAGCAAGCTGTTGAAGCTGCTTTCGAAGGTGTTAAAGTTGCAAATGTTAACACAATCAACGTAAAACCTAAAGCTAAGCGTGTTGGACGTTACACTGGTTTTACTAACAAAACTAAAAAAGCTATCATCACTCTTACAGCTGATTCAAAAGCAATCGAGTTGTTTGCTGCTGAAGCTGAATAATCTAAGGAGGAAATATCGTGGGAATTCGTGTTTATAAACCAACAACAAACGGTCGCCGTAATATGACTTCTTTGGATTTCGCTGAAATCACAACAAGCACTCCTGAAAAATCATTGCTTGTTGCTTTGAAGAACAAGGCTGGTCGTAACAACAACGGTCGTATCACTGTTCGTCACCAAGGTGGTGGACACAAACGTTTCTACCGTTTGGTTGACTTCAAACGTAACAAAGACAACGTTGAAGCAGTTGTTAAAACAATCGAGTACGATCCAAACCGTTCTGCAAACATCGCTCTTGTACACTACACTGACGGTGTGAAAGCATACATCATCGCTCCAAAAGGTCTTGAAGTTGGTCAACGTATCGTTTCAGGTCCTGAAGCAGATATCAAAGTCGGAAACGCTCTTCCACTTGCAAACATCCCAGTTGGTACTTTGATCCACAACATCGAGTTGAAACCAGGTCGTGGTGGAGAATTGGTCCGTGCAGCTGGAGCTTCTGCTCAAGTATTAGGTCAAGAAGGTAAATACGTTCTTGTTCGTCTTCAATCTGGCGAAGTTCGTATGATTCTTGGAACTTGTCGTGCTACAGTTGGTGTTGTCGGAAACGAACAACATGGACTTGTGAACCTTGGTAAAGCGGGACGTAGCCGTTGGAAAGGTATCCGCCCAACAGTTCGTGGTTCTGTAATGAACCCTAACGATCACCCACACGGTGGTGGTGAAGGTAAAGCACCAGTTGGTCGTAAAGCACCATCTACTCCATGGGGCAAACCTGCTCTTGGTCTTAAAACTCGTAACAAGAAAGCGAAATCTGACAAACTTATCGTTCGTCGTCGCAACGAGAAATAATAGTAAACTAGTCGCTTAAGCAACTAGGAAATCCGCCAGCTCGGTAGCGCTCCATGTGAGCGCAAGCCGCTGTGGTACAATATTTAAAGGAGAAAACATAAAAATGGGACGCAGTCTTAAAAAAGGACCTTTCGTCGATGAGCATTTGATGAAAAAAGTTGAAGCTCAAGCTAACGACGAAAAGAAAAAAGTTATCAAAACTTGGTCACGTCGTTCAACGATCTTCCCAAGTTTCATTGGTTACACTATTGCAGTTTATGACGGACGTAAACACGTACCTGTTTACATCCAAGAAGACATGGTAGGTCACAAACTTGGTGAATTTGCACCAACTCGTACTTACAAAGGTCATGCTGCAGACGACAAGAAAACACGTAGAAAATAAGGAGAACATAAATGGCAGAAATTACTTCAGCTAAAGCAATGGCTCGTACAGTACGTGTTTCACCTCGTAAATCACGTCTTGTTCTTGACAACATCCGTGGTAAAAGCGTAGCCGATGCTATTGCAATCTTGACATTCACACCAAACAAAGCTGCTGAAATCATCTTGAAAGTTTTGAATTCAGCTGTAGCTAACGCTGAAAACAACTTTGGTTTGGACAAAGCTAACTTGGTAGTATCTGAAGCATTCGCAAACGAAGGACCAACTATGAAACGTTTCCGTCCACGTGCGAAAGGTTCAGCTTCACCAATCAACAAACGTACAGCTCACATCACTGTAGCTGTTGCAGAAAAATAAGGAGGTAAAATCGTGGGTCAAAAAGTACATCCAATTGGTATGCGTGTCGGCATCATCCGTGATTGGGATGCCAAATGGTATGCTGAAAAAGAATACGCGGATTACCTTCATGAAGATCTTGCAATCCGTAAATTCGTTCAAAAAGAACTTGCTGACGCAGCAGTTTCAACTATCGAAATCGAACGCGCAGTAAACAAAGTTAACGTTTCACTTCACACTGCTAAACCAGGTATGGTTATCGGTAAAGGTGGTGCTAACGTTGATGCACTCCGTGCAAAACTTAACAAATTGACTGGAAAACAAGTACACATCAACATCATCGAAATCAAACAACCTGATTTGGATGCTCATCTTGTAGGTGAAGGAATTGCTCGTCAATTGGAGCAACGTGTTGCTTTCCGTCGTGCACAAAAACAAGCAATCCAACGTGCAATGCGTGCTGGAGCTAAAGGAATCAAAACTCAAGTATCAGGTCGTTTGAACGGTGCAGATATCGCCCGTGCTGAAGGATACTCTGAAGGAACTGTTCCACTTCACACACTTCGTGCAGATATCGATTACGCTTGGGAAGAAGCAGATACTACATACGGTAAACTTGGTGTTAAAGTATGGATCTACCGTGGTGAAGTTCTTCCAGCTCGTAAAAACACTAAAGGAGGTAAATAACCAATGTTAGTACCTAAACGTGTTAAACACCGTCGTGAATTCCGTGGAAAAATGCGCGGTGAAGCAAAAGGTGGAAAAGAAGTAGCTTTCGGTGAATACGGTCTTCAAGCTACAACTAGCCACTGGATCACTAACCGCCAAATCGAAGCTGCTCGTATCGCCATGACTCGTTACATGAAACGTGGTGGTAAAGTTTGGATTAAAATCTTCCCACACAAATCATACACTGCTAAAGCTATCGGTGTGCGTATGGGATCTGGTAAAGGGGCACCTGAAGGTTGGGTAGCACCAGTTAAACGTGGTAAAGTGATGTTTGAAGTTGCTGGTGTATCTGAAGAGATCGCTCGCGAAGCGCTTCGTCTTGCTAGCCACAAATTGCCAGTTAAATGTAAATTCGTAAAACGTGAAGCAGAATAAGGAGAAGGCATGAAACTTAATGAAGTAAAAGAATTTGTTAAAGAACTTCGTGGTCTTTCTCAAGAAGAACTCGCGAAGCGCGAAAACGAATTGAAAAAAGAATTGTTTGAACTTCGTTTCCAAGCTGCTACTGGTCAATTGGAACAAACAGCTCGCTTGAAAGAAGTTAAAAAACAAATCGCTCGTATCAAAACAGTTCAATCTGAAGCGAAATAATAGACTAGGGAAGGAGAAATTTCAATGGAACGCAATAATCGTAAAGTTCTTGTTGGACGTGTTGTATCTGACAAAATGGACAAGACAATCACAGTTGTAGTTGAAACAAAACGTAACCACCCAGTCTATGGTAAACGTATTAACTACTCTAAAAAATACAAAGCACATGATGAAAACAATGTTGCCAAAGAAGGCGATATCGTACGTATCATGGAAACTCGTCCGCTTTCAGCTACAAAACGTTTCCGTCTTGTAGAAGTTGTTGAAGAAGCGGTCATCATCTAATCAAGCCTGAAAGGAGAAAACTGAAATGATTCAAACAGAAACTCGTTTGAAAGTCGCAGACAACAGCGGTGCACGCGAAATCTTGACTATCAAAGTTCTTGGTGGTTCTAAACGTAAATTTGCGAACATCGGTGATGTCATTGTGGCATCTGTAAAACAAGCTACTCCTGGTGGTGCGGTTAAAAAAGGTGACGTTGTAAAAGCTGTTATCGTTCGTACTAAATCAGGTGCTCGTCGTGCTGATGGTTCATACATCAAGTTTGACGAAAACGCAGCAGTTATCATCCGTGAAGACAAAACTCCTCGCGGAACACGTATCTTTGGCCCAGTTGCACGTGAATTGCGTGAAGGTGGCTTCATGAAGATTGTGTCACTTGCTCCAGAAGTACTTTAATTTTTAGAAACAAACTAGTCCCCTAGCTTCAAGCTAGGGTGCCCTTGTGGGCGTAAGAAAAATCAAGGAGAAACCTAATGTTTGTAAAAAAAGGCGACAAAGTTCGCGTAATCGCTGGTAAAGATAAGGGAACAGAAGCTGTTGTCCTTACTGCCCTTCCAAAAGTAAACAAAGTTATCGTTGAAGGTGTTAACATCGTTAAGAAACACCAACGTCCAACTAACGAGCTTCCTCAAGGTGGTATCATCGAGAAAGAAGCAGCTATCCACGTATCAAATGTTCAAGTATTGGATAAAAATGGTGTAGCTGGTCGTGTTGGTTACAAATTTGTAGACGGTAAGAAAGTTCGCTACAACAAAAAATCAGGCGAAGTGCTTGATTAATCACGAAGGAAAGGAGAAGTATAATGGCAAATCGTTTAAAAGAAAAATATCTTAATGAAGTAGTTCCTGCTTTGACAGAACAATTTAACTACTCATCAGTGATGGCTGTGCCTAAAGTAGATAAGATCGTTTTGAACATGGGTGTTGGTGAAGCTGTATCAAACGCTAAAAGCCTTGAAAAAGCTGCTGAAGAATTGGCACTCATCTCAGGTCAAAAACCACTTATCACTAAAGCTAAAAAATCAATCGCCGGCTTCCGTCTTCGTGAAGGTGTAGCGATCGGTGCAAAAGTTACCCTTCGTGGTGAACGTATGTACGAATTCTTGGACAAATTGGTTTCAGTTTCACTTCCACGTGTACGTGACTTCCACGGTGTTCCAACAAAATCATTTGATGGACGTGGAAACTACACACTTGGTGTGAAAGAACAATTGATCTTCCCAGAAATCAACTTTGATGACGTTGACAAAACTCGTGGTCTTGACATCGTTATCGTAACAACTGCTAACACTGACGAAGAGTCACGTGCATTGCTTACAGGCCTTGGAATGCCTTTTGCAAAATAATATAGGAGGTAAATCTAATGGCTAAAAAATCAATGATTGCTAAGAACAAACGTCCAGCGAAGTTCTCTACTCAAGCTTATACTCGTTGTGAAAAATGTGGTCGTCCACATTCAGTTTACCGCAAATTTAAACTTTGCCGTGTTTGCTTCCGTGAATTAGCTTACAAAGGACAAATTCCTGGTGTAACAAAAGCATCTTGGTAATATCATGATACAAAGAGCGTAACAACCACAGCAAAAATAGGAAAATTGGAGAAGGAGCGATGCTCCAAAACAAATTTATCTTTTTTTGCACAGGTTGTAGCTCGTGTTCAAATAAGAGTTCTCTCATTTGAATGTGTCAATACTATCTGAGCCCAGCTCAATCATTAACTAGCAAGTGCAACTTGCAAACTACTAGTAAGAGGAGAAAAACAAAATGGTTATGACTGACCCAATCGCAGACTTCCTAACTCGTATTCGTAACGCTAACCAAGCGAAACACGAAGTACTTGAAGTACCTGCATCAAACATCAAAAAAGGGATTGCTGAAATCCTTAAACGCGAAGGTTTTGTTAAGAACGTAGAAATCATCGAAGATGACAAACAAGGCATCATCCGTGTATTCCTTAAATACGGACCAAACGGTGAAAAAGTTATCACTAACTTGAAACGTGTTTCTAAACCAGGGCTTCGTGTCTACAAAAAACGTGAAGATCTTCCAAAAGTTCTTAACGGACTTGGAATTGCTATCCTTTCAACTTCTGAAGGTTTGCTTACTGATAAAGAAGCTCGCCAAAAGAACGTTGGTGGAGAAGTTATCGCTTACGTTTGGTAATATTTAGCTCCCAATTTCTTTGTGACTCTTCGTTATCGTCTCTTGCCTAACCCAAAGTTATGCCTGCGAGACGATGCCTAGATTCACTTTGAAATCGAAACCTAAATATTCCTTTAAATCGAGAAATCGATTTAACCCCGTGAAAACTGGCCATTCTGGCCTGACAATTTAACAGGAGAAAATAAACATGTCACGTATTGGTAATAAAGTTATCGTGTTGCCTGCTGGTGTTGAAATCACTAACAATGACAACGTTGTAACTGTAAAAGGACCTAAAGGAGAACTTACTCGTGAGTTCTCAAAAGATATTGAAATTCGTGTGGAAGGTACTGAAGTAACTCTTCACCGTCCAAACGATTCAAAAGAAATGAAAACAATCCACGGAACTACTCGTGCCCTTTTGAACAACATGGTTGTTGGTGTATCAGAAGGATTCAAGAAAGAACTTGAAATGCGTGGGGTTGGTTACCGTGCACAACTTCAAGGATCTAAACTTGTTTTGGCTGTTGGTAAATCTCATCCAGACGAAGTTGAAGCTCCAGAAGGAATTACTTTTGAACTTCCAAACCCAACAACAATCGTTGTTAGCGGAATTTCAAAAGAAGTAGTTGGTCAAACAGCTGCTTACGTACGTAGCCTTCGTTCACCAGAACCATATAAAGGTAAAGGTATCCGTTACGTTGGTGAATTCGTTCGCCGTAAAGAAGGTAAAACAGGTAAATAATGTTGAGTGGTTGATTTTTAACCACCAACCTATTTTCCAACTTAGTGCATAGCACACGATTTAAAACTAAAGAGGTGAAAACTGTGATTTCTAAACCAGATAAAAACAAACTCCGCCAAAAACGCCACCGTCGCGTTCGCGGAAAACTCTCTGGAACTGCTGATCGCCCACGTTTGAACGTATTCCGTTCTAATACAGGCATCTACGCTCAAGTGATTGATGACGTAGCGGGTGTAACGCTCGCAAGTGCTTCAACTCTTGACAAAGAAGTTTCAAAAGGAACTAAAACTGAACAAGCCGTTACTGTCGGTAAACTCGTTGCAGAACGTGCAAACGCTAAAGGTATTTCAGAAGTGGTGTTCGACCGCGGTGGATATCTATATCACGGACGTGTGAAAGCTTTGGCTGATGCAGCTCGTGAAAACGGATTGAAATTCTAATAGGAGGACACTAGAAAATGGCATTTAAAGACAATGCAGTTGAATTAGAAGAACGCGTAGTTGCTGTCAACCGTGTTACAAAAGTTGTTAAAGGTGGACGTCGTCTTCGTTTCGCAGCTCTTGTTGTTGTTGGTGACCACAACGGTCGCGTAGGATTTGGTACTGGTAAAGCTCAAGAAGTTCCAGAAGCAATCCGCAAAGCAGTGGAAGATGCTAAGAAAAACTTGATTGAAGTTCCTATGGTTGGAACAACAATCCCACACGAAGTTCTTTCAGAATTCGGTGGAGCTAAAGTATTGTTGAAACCTGCTGTAGAAGGTTCTGGAGTTGCCGCTGGTGGTGCAGTTCGTGCCGTTGTGGAATTGGCAGGTGTGGCAGATATTACATCTAAATCACTTGGTTCTAACACTCCAATCAACATTGTTCGCGCAACTGTTGAAGGTTTGAAACAATTGAAACGCGCTGAAGAAGTTGCTGCCCTTCGTGGTATCTCAGTTTCTGATTTGGCATAAGAAAGGGGATAAAATGGCTCAAATTAAAATTACTTTGACTAAGTCTCCAATCGGACGCATTCCATCACAACGTAAAACTGTTGTAGCACTTGGACTTGGCAAATTGAACAGCTCTGTTATCAAAGAAGACAACGCTGCTATTCGTGGTATGATCACTGCAGTATCTCACTTGGTAACAGTTGAAGAAGTAAACTAATGAATTTTTAGGGGATGTGGCAATACTCATCCCCTAAAACTAGGTATAGTCATCTAAGATGACGAATGTATAGGCGAGTTGATAAGGGAGACAACCTTTTCTCTCTTATCGGCGCTAGCATTTTACAAAAGAGGAGAAAATAATAATGAAACTTCATGAATTGAAACCTGCAGAAGGTTCTCGTAAAGTACGTAACCGTGTTGGTCGTGGTACTTCATCAGGTAACGGTAAAACATCTGGTCGCGGTCAAAAAGGTCAAAAAGCTCGTAGCGGTGGCGGAGTTCGCCTTGGTTTTGAAGGTGGACAAACTCCATTGTTCCGTCGTCTTCCAAAACGTGGATTCACTAACATCAACGCTAAAGAATACGCAATTGTAAATCTTGATCAATTGAACGTTTTTGAAGATGGTACTGAAGTTACTCCAGTTGTTCTTATCGAAGCAGGAATTGTAAAGGCTGAAAAATCAGGCGTTAAGATTCTTGGTAACGGTGAGTTGACTAAGAAGTTGACTGTGAAAGCAGCTAAATTCTCTAAAACAGCTGAAGAAGCTATCACTGCTAAAGGTGGTTCAGTAGAAGTCATCTAGAGAGGTGACCTATGTTTTTTAAATTATTAAAAGAGGCCCTCAAGGTTAAGAAAGTACGATCAAAAATTCTCTTTACGATTTTTATCATACTTGTCTTCCGTATCGGGACTAGTATTACTGTACCAGGTGTGAACGCAAAAAGTCTGGAAGCTTTGAGTGGATTATCCTTCTTGAACATGCTTAGTTTAGTTTCAGGGAATGCCATGAAGAACTTCTCGGTTTTTGCACTCGGTGTGAGTCCGTATATCACAGCTTCCATCGTTGTTCAATTGCTACAAATGGATATTGTTCCAAAGTTTGTAGAGTGGGGCAAGCAGGGGGAAGTAGGACGGAGAAAGATAAACCAAGCGACTCGTTATATTGCGCTTGTACTTGCGTTTGTGCAATCAATCGGAATCACTGCTGGTTTTAATACTCTATCTGGTGCAAAATTATTAACGACAGATCTAACCCCTCAAGTCTTTGTTACGATTGGTATTATCCTGACTGCAGGTACTATGATTGTTACTTGGCTAGGGGAGCAAATCACTGATAAGGGATATGGTAACGGGGTGTCTATGATTATCTTTGCAGGGATTGTGGCTTCAATTCCAGAGATGATTCATGGCATCTACGTGGACTATTTTGTCAATATTCCAAGTGATCGGTTGACGTCATCTATTATATTTGTCGTTATTCTCATTATCGCTGTCTTGTTGATTGTTTACTTTACAACATATGTACAACAGGCAGAATATAAAATTCCGATCCAATATACAAAAGTTGCTCAAGGTGCTCCATCCAGTTCTTACCTTCCTTTGAAGGTCAATCCTGCTGGTGTTATCCCAGTTATCTTTGCAAGTTCCATTACAGCAGCACCTGCGGCTATTCTTCAGTTTGTCAGCGCTACAGGTCATGATTGGGCTTGGGTACGTACAGCACAGGAAATGTTATCTACAACATCTCCAACAGGTGTTGCCATGTATGCACTGCTGATTATTCTCTTTACATTCTTCTATACATTTGTACAGATCAATCCAGAGAAAGCAGCAGAAAACTTGCAAAAGAGCGGAGCCTATATCCATGGTGTCCGTCCAGGTAAAGGAACGGAAGAGTTTATGTCAAAACTTCTTCGTCGCCTTGCAACCGTCGGTTCCCTTTTCCTTGGTGTGATTTCAATCTTGCCGATTGTAGCAAAAGATGTCTTTGGGCTCTCAGAAGCGGTTGCTTTTGGGGGAACTAGTCTTTTGATCATTATTTCGACAGGTATCGAAGGAATCAAACAGCTAGAAGGTTACCTATTGAAACGTAAGTATGTTGGTTTCATGGACAAAACAGAATAAAAGCAAGACTACTTTTGCTTAGAGAGTGGAGTATGAAGGTCTACCTATAAGAGAGACTTTCGTCTCCCCTCTTCTATTTTGTTTTTAAATAGGAGTTGAAACTAGCTTTTTGCTTCTATTTAAATACAAAATAAGGAGATCAGATCATGAATCTTTTGATTATGGGCTTACCTGGAGCAGGTAAGGGAACGCAAGCAGCTAAAATTGTGGAACAATTCCACGTGGCACACATTTCAACTGGAGATATGTTCCGTGCTGCTATGGCAAATCAAACTGAAATGGGTCTACTTGCAAAGTCATACATCGACAAAGGTGAGTTGGTTCCAGATGAAGTTACAAATGGTATTGTTAAAGAACGCCTGTCACAGGATGATATCAAAGAAACAGGTTTCTTGTTAGATGGTTACCCACGTACGATTGAACAAGCTCATGCCTTGGATAAAACATTGGCTGAACTTGGTATTGAATTGGAAGGTGTGATCAACATTGAAGTGAATCCAGACTGTCTCTTGGAACGTTTGAGTGGCCGTATCATCCACCGCGAAACAGGTGAAACCTTCCACAAAGTTTTCAACCCACCAGTTGACTACAAAGAAGAAGATTACTACCAACGTGAAGATGATAAACCTGAGACAGTGAAACGTCGCTTGGATGTGAATATCGCCCAAGGTGAACCAATCATTGCTCACTACCGTGCCAAAGGTTTGGTTCACGATATTGAAGGAAATCAAGATATCAATGATGTGTTCAAAGACATCGAAAAAGTATTGACAAATTTGAAATAAAGCGTTTTTCACACTTGCAAAAAATCGCTACAAATGTTATACTGAGATAGTCTGACTTATAATTGTTGTCTCTGTGTCTAGAGGCATCAAATCGAAATTTATGGAGGTGCTTTTGCGTGGCAAAAGACGATGTGATTGAAGTTGAAGGCAAAGTAGTTGATACAATGCCTAACGCAATGTTTACGGTTGAACTTGAAAATGGACATCAGATTTTAGCAACAGTTTCTGGTAAAATTCGTAAAAACTATATTCGTATTTTAGCGGGAGATCGTGTTACTGTCGAGATGAGTCCATATGACTTGACACGTGGACGTATCACTTACCGCTTTAAATAATCGAAAAACTTGGAGGGATAAGAAATGAAAGTAAGACCATCGGTCAAACCAATTTGCGAATACTGTAAAGTAATTCGTCGTAATGGTCGTGTTATGGTAATTTGCCCAGCAAATCCAAAACACAAACAACGTCAAGGATAAGATAGAAAGGAGAAAACATGGCTCGTATTGCTGGAGTTGACATTCCAAATGACAAACGCGTAGTAATCTCATTGACTTACGTTTATGGTATCGGACTTGCAACATCTAAGAAAATTTTGGCTGCTGCTGGAATCTCAGAAGATGTTCGTGTACGTGACCTTACATCAGATCAAGAAGATGCTATCCGTCGTGAAGTGGATGCAATCAAAGTTGAAGGTGACCTTCGTCGTGAAGTAAACTTGAACATCAAACGTTTGATGGAAATCGGTTCTTACCGTGGTATTCGTCACCGTCGTGGACTTCCTGTCCGTGGACAAAACACTAAAAACAACGCTCGCACTCGTAAAGGTAAAGCTGTTGCGATTGCTGGTAAGAAAAAATAATATAGGAGGTAAAAGTCTTGGCTAAACCAACACGTAAACGTCGTGTGAAAAAGAATATCGAATCTGGTATTGCTCATATTCACGCTACATTTAATAACACTATTGTTATGATTACTGATGTGCATGGTAATGCAATTGCTTGGTCATCAGCTGGTGCTCTTGGTTTCAAAGGTTCTCGTAAATCTACACCATTCGCTGCTCAAATGGCTTCTGAAGCTGCTGCTAAATCTGCACAAGAACACGGTCTTAAATCAGTTGAAGTTACTGTAAAAGGTCCAGGTTCTGGTCGTGAGTCAGCTATTCGTGCGCTTGCTGCCGCTGGTCTTGAAGTAACAGCAATTCGTGATGTGACTCCAGTGCCACACAATGGTGCTCGTCCTCCAAAACGTCGCCGTGTATAATCATCGCATTACACTGCTTTTCGTTTAAGAGGGAGTAACTAAATGATTGAGTTTGAAAAACCAAATATAACAAAAATTGATGAAAATAAAGATTATGGCAAGTTTGTAATCGAACCACTTGAACGTGGCTACGGTACAACTCTTGGTAACTCTCTTCGTCGTGTACTACTAGCTTCTCTACCGGGAGCAGCAGTGACATCTATCAACATTGAAGGTGTCTTGCATGAGTTCGACACAGTTCCAGGTGTTCGTGAAGACGTGATGCAAATCATTCTGAACATTAAAGGGATTGCAGTGAAATCATACGTTGAAGACGAAAAAATCATTGAACTTGACGTTGAAGGTCCTGCTGAAATTACAGCTGGAGATATTTTGACTGACAGTGATATTGAAATTGTAAATCCAGATCATTATCTCTTTACAATCGGTGAAGGTTCTTCTCTAAAAGCGACAATGACTGTTAACAGTGGTCGTGGATATGTACCTGCTGATGAAAACAAAAAAGATAATGCACCAGTTGGAACACTTGCTGTAGATTCTATTTATACACCAGTTACAAAAGTCAACTATCAAGTAGAGCCTGCTCGTGTAGGTAGCAATGATGGATTTGACAAATTAACCCTTGAAATCTTGACTAATGGAACAATTATTCCTGAAGATGCTTTAGGGCTTTCAGCACGTATCTTGACAGAACATCTTGATTTGTTTACAAATCTTACTGAGATTGCTAAGTCAACTGAAGTGATGAAAGAAGCTGATACTGAATCTGACGATCGTATTTTGGATCGGACGATTGAGGAACTGGACTTGTCTGTGCGTTCATACAATTGTTTGAAACGTGCCGGTATCAATACTGTGCATGATTTGACAGAAAAATCTGAAGCAGAGATGATGAAAGTACGAAATCTTGGACGCAAGAGTTTGGAAGAAGTGAAACTCAAACTCATTGACTTGGGTCTTGGATTAAAAGATAAATAAAGGAGGAATACATGGCTTACCGTAAACTAGGACGCACTAGCTCACAACGTAAAGCAATGCTTCGCGATTTGACAACTGACCTTTTGATCAACGAATCAATCGTGACAACTGAAGCTCGTGCTAAAGAAATCCGTAAAACTGTTGAAAAAATGATTACTCTAGGTAAACGTGGTGATTTGCATGCACGTCGTCAAGCAGCTGCTTTCGTACGTAATGAAATCGCATCTGAAAACTATGATGAAGCAACTGATAAGTACACTTCTACTACAGCACTTCAAAAATTGTTCTCAGAAATCGCACCTCGTTATGCTGAACGTAACGGCGGATACACTCGTATCCTTAAAACTGAACCACGTCGTGGTGATGCTGCGCCAATGGCGATCATCGAATTAGTATAAAATCATCAATTTTGTTGAGTGTTATGATGATGGAGTCTTGTGCTCTTAGTCTAGCTCTGGTCTACCGCTGGGACTTCGGTCCTAGCGGGAACACTCATCATCATTTGATAGGGTAGACGCTTGTTTACGAAATTGTTTTTTTCTTAAGAACAACTTCGTAAGCAGGCGTTTTTTAGTATTTTCTATGGAAATATGCTATACTAGGAAAAAAGAAAATCAAAAACGTTCAGGTTTTCTAAAAATCGTAGAAATGGGGTATAAGAATGAAGGCTATTATTACAGTAGTTGGTAAGGACAAGGCTGGGATCGTTGCAGGCGTGTCTACTAAGATTGCAGAGTTGGGTTTGAATATTGACGATATTTCTCAG
Organism: Streptococcus oralis; assembly: GCF_021497885.1. NCBI lineage: Bacteria > Bacillati > Bacillota > Bacilli > Lactobacillales > Streptococcaceae > Streptococcus > Streptococcus oralis. The sequence goes on along the minus strand of NZ_CP046523.1, from coordinate 1,750,173 downwards.
ACGGTGTTGGATGAATACTTTACCATGATGGCGGTCGTTTCTAGTGACGAAAAACAAGATTTCACTTATTTGCGAAATGAGTTTGAAACTTTCGGTCAGACCTTGAATGTCAAAATCAATATTCAGAGTGCGGCGATTTTTGACGCTATGTATAATATCTAGGAGGTGGCTATGGATATTAGACAAGTTACAGAAACCATTGCCATGATCGAGGAGCAGAACTTCGATATCAGAACCATCACCATGGGGATTTCCCTTTTGGACTGTACTGATCCAGACATCGAACGTGCTGCTGAAAAGATTTACCAAAAAATTACCACTAAAGCTGCAAATTTAGTGGCTGTAGGAGATGAAATTGCTGCGGAACTAGGGATTCCTATTGTTAATAAACGGGTATCGGTGACACCGATTTCTTTAATTGGTGCTGCGACTGATGCGACAGACTATGTTGTTTTGGCAAAGGCTCTTGATAGGGCTGCTAAGGAGATCGGTGTTGACTTTATTGGTGGATTCTCAGCTTTGGTACAAAAAGGCTACCAAAAAGGAGATGAAATTCTCATCAATTCTATCCCACGCGCTCTAGCTGAGACAGACAAGGTTTGTTCGTCCGTCAATATCGGCTCGACCAAGTCAGGTATCAACATGACTGCGGTCGCTGATATGGGACGTATCATCAAGGAAACAGCTGCGCTATCAGATATGGGTGCGGCCAAATTAGTCGTATTTGCTAATGCTGTTGAGGACAATCCTTTTATGGCAGGGGCCTTTCATGGTGTTGGCGAAGCAGATGTTATCATCAATGTCGGGGTTTCGGGTCCTGGTGTGGTCAAGCGTGCCTTGGAAAAAGTTCGTGGACAGAGCTTTGATGTGGTAGCGGAAACAGTCAAGAAAACGGCCTTCAAGATTACTCGTATCGGTCAATTAGTTGGTCAGATGGCCAGCGAGAGACTGGGTGTTGATTTTGGAATTGTCGACCTAAGTTTGGCACCTACTCCTGCAGTTGGCGATTCTGTGGCTCGTGTCCTTGAGGAAATGGGCCTAGAAACAGTTGGTACGCATGGGACGACGGCTGCCCTCGCTCTTTTGAATGACCAAGTTAAGAAGGGCGGAGTGATGGCTTGTAACCAAGTCGGTGGCTTGTCAGGTGCTTTTATCCCCGTTTCTGAAGATGAGGGGATGATTGCTGCGGTGCAAGATGGCTCTCTAAATTTAGAGAAACTAGAGGCCATGACGGCTATCTGTTCTGTTGGGTTGGATATGATTGCCATTCCGGAAGATACGCCTGCTGAAACCATTGCAGCTATGATTGCGGATGAGGCGGCAATCGGTGTTATTAACATGAAAACAACGGCTGTCCGTATTATTCCAAAGGGCAAAGAAGGCGATATGATTGAGTTTGGTGGTTTGCTAGGGACAGCTCCAGTTATGAAGGTCAACGGGGCTTCGTCTGTTGATTTCATCTCTCGCGGTGGGCAAATCCCAGCTCCAATCCATAGTTTTAAAAATTAATAAAAAAGCGAGAGGATTTAAGTTGAGTTTAAGGATGACTGTGTATACTATAATCATTAAATAAAGACCTCCTAACTTTATTTAATAGAAATCCTAAACTTTTTCATAATAATCTCCTAGGGAAGCTACCATGAGGGTAGCTTTTCTTGTGGCAAAATTAGGAGAAGGAGCTTTGCTTTTGAAAGCCAAATATTTCTTTGATCCATGATATAATAGAAGAAAATGGAGGATAGAAAATGTCTAAAGTAAGATTGTACTTGGTCCGTCATGGAAAAACCATGTTTAACACGATTGGACGTGCTCAAGGATGGAGTGATACACCTCTGACTGCAGAAGGTGAGTTGGGAATCCATGAACTGGGAATTGGCTTGAGAGAGTCTGGCTTGCAGTTTGACCGCGCTTATTCCAGTGATTCAGGTCGCACTATTCAAACCATGGGAATTATCCTAGAAGAACTTGGACTACAGGGGAAAATCCCTTACCGCATGGACAAGCGCATCAGAGAGTGGTGCTTTGGTAGTTTTGATGGGGCCTATGATGGGGACCTCTTTATGGGATTGATTCCGAGAATTTTCAATGTAGACCATGTTCATCAGTTGTCCTATGCAGAACTAGCAGAAGGTTTGGTAGAGGTTGATACTGCAGGCTGGGCTGAAGGTTGGGAAAAACTCAGTGGTCGAATCAAGGAAGGCTTTGAAGCGATTGCTAAAGAAATGGAAGAACAAGGTGGGGGTAATGCCCTCGTTGTGAGCCATGGAATGACGATTGGTACCATTGTTTATCTGATCAATGGCATGCATCCGCATGGTCTGGATAATGGTAGCGTGACGATTCTTGAATATGAGGACGGTCAGTTTAGCGTAGAAGTTGTTGGTGACCGTAGCTATCGAGAGCTCGGACGTGAGAAGATGGCAGAAATAAAAAATTGATAGAAGTTAGCTCCAAGTGGGAGCTAATTTTTTTCCTGTTAAATAAGGTGGATTTGCGACTCAGTATTTCTTGTTATCCAAGTCTAAAAGAACATTTCTCGTCTTTCAAATTCCCTCAAAAATGGTATAATAGTAACATCACAAAATTGGAGAGAGACCATGAGTTTTTACAATCATAAAGAAATTGAACCTAAGTGGCAGGGCTACTGGGCAGAACATCATACATTTAAGACAGGAACAGATGCATCAAAACCGAAGTTTTATGCTCTCGATATGTTCCCATATCCTTCAGGAGCTGGATTGCATGTAGGACACCCAGAAGGTTATACAGCAACCGATATCCTCAGCCGTTACAAACGTGCGCAAGGCTACAATGTCCTTCACCCAATGGGATGGGATGCTTTTGGTTTGCCAGCTGAGCAGTACGCTATGGATACGGGGAATGACCCAGCAGAATTCACAGCGGAAAACATTGCCAACTTCAAACGTCAAATCAATGCGCTTGGCTTCTCTTACGACTGGGATCGTGAAGTCAACACAACAGATCCAAACTACTACAAGTGGACGCAGTGGATCTTCACCAAGCTTTACGAAAAAGGCTTGGCCTATGAAGCTGAAGTACCAGTAAACTGGGTTGAGGAACTAGGAACAGCCATTGCTAACGAAGAAGTCCTTCCTGACGGAACTTCTGAACGTGGGGGCTATCCCGTTGTCCGCAAACCGATGCGTCAATGGATGCTCAAAATTACGGCCTATGCAGAGCGCTTGCTTAACGACTTGGATGAGTTGGATTGGCCAGAGTCTATCAAGGATATGCAACGCAACTGGATTGGAAAATCCACTGGTGCCAATGTAACTTTCAAAGTGAAAGGGACTGATAAGGAATTTACCGTCTTTACTACCCGTCCGGACACGCTTTTTGGTGCGACCTTCACAGTCTTGGCTCCTGAGCATGACTTGGTTGACGCCATCACAAGCCCAGAGCAAGCTGATGCAGTTGCAGACTACAAACACCAAGCTAGTCTCAAGTCTGACTTGGCTCGTACCGACCTTGCCAAAGAAAAAACTGGTGTATGGACTGGTGCTTATGCCATCAACCCTGTCAATGGCAAGGAAATTCCAATCTGGATCGCAGACTATGTTCTTGCTAGCTATGGGACAGGTGCGGTAATGGCTGTTCCTGCCCACGACCAACGTGACTGGGAATTTGCTAAACAATTTGACCTTCCAATTGTAGAGGTGCTGGAAGGTGGAAACGTTGAAGAGGCTGCTTACACAGAAGATGGACTTCATGTCAATTCAGACTTCCTTGATGGACTGAACAAAGAAGACGCTATTGCTAAGATTGTGGCTTGGTTGGAAGAAAAAGGTTGTGGTCAAGAGAAGGTTACCTACCGTCTCCGCGATTGGCTCTTTAGCCGTCAACGTTACTGGGGTGAGCCAATTCCAATCATTCATTGGGAAGATGGAACTTCAACAGCTGTCCCTGAAAATGAATTGCCACTTGTCTTGCCAGTCACCAAGGATATCCGTCCTTCTGGTACTGGGGAAAGCCCATTGGCTAACTTGACCGACTGGCTTGAAGTGACGCGTGAAGATGGTGTCAAAGGCCGTCGTGAAACAAACACTATGCCACAATGGGCTGGTTCAAGCTGGTACTACCTCCGTTATATTGACCCACACAATACTGAGAAATTGGCTGACGAGGATCTCCTCAAACAATGGTTGCCAGTAGATATCTATGTGGGTGGGGCAGAGCATGCCGTTCTTCACTTGCTTTATGCTCGTTTCTGGCACAAATTCCTCTATGACCTCGGTGTTGTTCCGACTAAGGAACCATTCCAAAAACTCTTTAACCAAGGAATGATTTTGGGAACAAGCTACCGTGACCACCGTGGAGCTCTTGTAGCGACTGATAAGGTTGAAAAACGTGACGGTTCTTTCTTCCATGTGGAAACAGGAGAAGAGTTGGAGCAAGCGCCAGCTAAGATGTCTAAATCGCTCAAGAACGTTGTCAACCCAGACGATGTGGTGGAACAATATGGTGCTGATACCCTTCGTGTTTATGAAATGTTCATGGGACCACTCGATGCTTCGATTGCTTGGTCAGAAGAAGGTCTGGAAGGAAGTCGTAAGTTCCTCGACCGTGTTTACCGTTTGATTACAAGTAAAGAAATTGTTGCGGAAAACAATGGCGCTCTTGACAAGGTCTACAATGAAACAGTCAAAGCTGTCACTGAGCAAATCGAATCTATGAAATTCAATACAGCCATTGCCCAACTTATGGTCTTTGTCAACGCTGCTAATAAGGTAGACAAACTCTATGTGGACTATGCCAAAGGCTTTATCCAATTGATTGCCCCATTTGCACCTCATTTGGCAGAAGAACTCTGGCAAACAGTTGCTGCAACAGGTGAGTCCATCTCTTATGTAGCTTGGCCAATTTGGGACGAAAGCAAATTGGTTGAAGACGAAATCGAAATCGTCATCCAAATCAAAGGAAAAGTCCGTGCCAAATTGATGGTCGCTAAAGACCTATCACGTGAAGAATTGCAAGAAATTGCTCTGGCTGACGAAAAAGTCAAAGTGGAGATTGATGGCAAGGAAATCGTGAAGGTGATTGCAGTACCTAATAAATTGGTTAATATCGTTGTGAAATAAGATAGGAATCCTTCAGAGTAGAATCTGGAGGATTTTTAAATTGGATTATGCTATAATAGTCCCAACTAAGATAAAAACACAGTTCTGGTTGGTAGTCCAGACGTAGGCAAGCCTATCAGTAACCTTCCTCCTTGGTTGTCCATTCTTAGGGATAGATTTAAGGAGGTGCTGTCGTGGAAATCGTTTCAATTGGCTTGACAGTTTATTTTGAAGATGGATTTTGGCATGGATTGTTTGAACAAGAGTATGAGGGAACTTATCAAGTTTGTCGAGTGACATTTGGTCAGGAACCAAAAGAGGATGAAATTTTGAAACTTTTACAGACTCAGTTTGTTCGGTTATCTTTTAGTCCAGAGGCAACAGTCAAACAGCATGTGAAGATTAAGAATCCGAAGCGTCTGCAGCGAGCTGTAAAGAAACAGGTGAAGCAGAAAGTTTCTTCTAAGTCACAAGAGCTTTTACAGTTGCAGTATGAGGAACGAAAAAAGCATTCAAAACAACAGTCCAGTCTCCAAAAGCAATTGCTCAAGCAAGAGAAATTTGAACGCAAACAGCAAAAATGTAGAGAGAAGCACAAGGGGCACTAGTGACTCTCTCTTTCATAAAATAGAACAGCTCTTCTTGGATAACAAGAGCTGTTTTTGCTTGTATTGAAGATTTCTTTCCTAATAGATAGACTTATCGTTAATGGCAGTTTCAAATTCAGGACCATACTTGCTTCAAATTCAATCCTACCCCATTCAGCATTTTCATTTTACTAGAAGGGAGTGTGTGCCATGATTTCTGATTCATTTTTTATTGTTTGGTTTAGCGAGAACAATACTATTGACTCCTGGATTTTTCTGCCGGATGCTATAAAATGCCTCTTTTATAGCGCATGTTTAAAAATATAATGTATGGTTGTAAGTGGTTTTAAACTTCCTCTAGTGATTCGATAGGAGAAAAACGAGCCTGCTCTACTTTAATTTAACCCCCATTATTTTACCACTTGGCCTTTCATTTTAACTGCTTATCTCAAAAGTCGATTTTTCTTTCATTCTTTTTGTTAAACTAGTGTGGTAAAGAGGAGGAAAAAATATGATTTTACAAGCTAAACATTTGACTAAACGGTACGGCAATCACATGGCTGTCGATGATATTCAGTTAGAGTTTGAAAAAGGAAGTTTCAATGCTATTTTGGGACCCAATGGTGCAGGGAAATCAACCACTATTTCCATGTTAATCGGTTTGAAAAATCCGACACAAGGTCAGATTCGATATGCGCCAAATACGAAAATCGGAGTGGTTTTTCAAGCTAGTGTACTGGATGAGATGTTGACGGTTAGGGAAAATCTCACGATTCGTGCTCAACAGTATAAGGAGATTGCGGCAAGTCGTGTGGATGATTTGATCCATCAACTGGGTTTGACTGCTTTCCAGAAACAACTCTATGGAACCTTGTCAGGTGGGCAAAAACGTCGGGTTGATATTGCGCGTGCTCTTCTTTCGCGACCAGATATTCTTTTCTTGGATGAACCAACGACAGGTCTTGATATTCAAACTCGCAAATCCATCTGGGATCTACTGTATCGACTACAAAAGGATGAAGGGATGACTATTATCTTAACGACTCATTATCTGGATGAAGCAGATGAAGCGGATCAGATCTATATCGTTGATCATGGGAAAGTGATTGCGCAAGGTTCTGCGATTGCTATTAAAAGTCAGTATGCATCTAATATCCTAAAAATTCGTTTTAAGGAAATGAAGGATCTAGAAAAATTGCTACAGACTGGAATGACAGTCGAGGAAGAAAATGAGATGGAATATCTTTTTTATCCAAGGACGTCACAGGAAGCCATTGAATATTTGGCAAAAGTTCGAGAAGAAATTGATTTTTTTGAGTTTCGTTCGGGTACTATGGATGATGCCTTTATTGCACTTACAGGAAGAGAGGTTCGCTAATGATAGCTTTATTGAAACGGAATTTTATCTTATATTTTCGTAATCGTTCGGGAGTATTTTTCTCATTATTGGGGGCATTGATTTCCTTCCTCCTTTATATCATTTTTTTGCAGAAGAATTTGACGGATTCTTGGTCCCAACTCCCTAATAGTACGAACCTTTTAAATAACTGGCTGATGGGTGGGACCTTGGCTGTGACTGGGATGACAACCAGTTTTACAGCTCTTAAACAAATGGTTCAGGACCGCGAAAATCAAGTGGATCAAGATCTCTTCTTGACAGATTTAGGTAACTGGGGCTTACAGGCGTCCTATCTAATCAGTAGTATTGTCATTTCTTTTGTCATGCAGGTGTTTATGTTTGCTGTTATGAGCCTTTATTTTAAAGAAAGTCCAGTTATCAGTCATTTACCGGAAATCGCTTTGATTATGTTATTAAGCAGTCTACTTTCAAGTTTGGTAAATGTTCTCTTGATTTACCGTTTTCAATCTGTAGATAGCCTTGGTAAACTGGCAACTATAGTGGGAACTGCTTCTGGATTTTTAGTAGGAACTTATATCCCTATTGGAGTATTACCTGATTCTGCACAGCTTTTCATGAAATGTACCCCTGCAACTTATATTGCTTCTCTCTATCGACAAGTCTTGATGAAAGAGCGGTTAGAGATCGCATTTTCAGGAAATAACAGTCTGTTACAGGAATTTCAAGAAAAAATGGGAATCCAAATCAACTGGCAAGAACTATTGACAAAGGGAGAAACATACTTTATAGTGGTTATTATCAGTCTCGTCGCTATTCTTCTTTGGCTTTTATTTGTTAAAGTGTCTAGCAAGAGAAAATAAAGATGTATTGGAGAGAAAATGAAGATTCGTTTTGAAATGAAGACAGAGTTTTCAGAAAAAGACCCACACATTTTAATTCAGGCAGCTCAGTTAACTGACCAAGCAAGAGAGGTCATGGAGTATTTAGAACAATTTTCAACGACCAATCAGGTGGTCATTCCTATTCGAACGGATGATCATCTGGTTATGGTGAAAATTGAGGATCTTATTCTAGCAGATATCGATAAGAATTTGTTGACCATTTATACGGTAGACGGGATTTATAAAACTAAGGAAACATTGACAAACTTTCAGAATCGAATTAATCGGCGTAACTTTATACAGATATCGCGTCATTCAATTATAAACATTGACCATTTAGAGTCATTATCGGATAGCTTTTCAGGGAACATGATGGCTAAGATGACTCGGGGTATCAAATCGAGTGTGAGTCGGAAATACGTTAAGTCCTTAATGGATTATCTAGGTTTATAGGAGAAAATCATGAAGCGATTGATTGCTTATTTTGTATCGGGAATGCGGACGGCCTCCTTTGTTTATTTGAGTTTGGTGTTATTGGCTCAGTTTTATTCAGGTATTACCTATCCCGCACCAACGACAAAAAATATTCTAGCTTTGTTTTTGATGAGTGGAATTATGGGGGTATTGACTTTAATCCTTGAAAGGCTAGAGTTTCTTGCTTATAGTATGCGTGTAGGAGTTCATTTATTAGCGACAGCTACTATTTTAGTATTGACCTACCTATTCTTTGGCTGGGGTTCAGCATTGTTGAGTCCCTTGCTTTGGTTCTTTTTCTTGTTGATTTATGGACTGATATGGTTGTACCAGATCTGGCAAACTCACAAGCTCACCCAACGGATTAATCAAGCCTTAGAAGATAAAAGAAAGAAAACGAATCACTAATGCAGTGAGTGGATGAGGTTTGAGGAGAGTGCTAGTTTCCATATAGAGCAATTTAGGATATAGTATTTTCAGCGTAAAACAAGGAGAAAAACGATGCCAGTAAATGAGTATGGTCAGATGATTGGTGAGTCAATGGAAGGTTATACACCAGGTGAATTGCCTTCCATTGATTTCTTAGAAGGGCGCTACGCTCGGATAGAGGCTCTTTCGGTGGGAAAGCATGCGGAGGATTTATTAGCTGTTTATGGTCCAGATACTCCTCGGGAGATGTGGACCTACCTCTTTCAGGAACCAGTGGCAGATATGGAGGAACTGGTTACCGTCTTAAATCAGATGTTAGCTCGTAAGGACCGTTTTTACTACGTGATTATAGATAAGACAACTTGTAAGGCTTTGGGAACTTTTTCTCTCATGCGTATTGACCAGAATAACCGAGTAATAGAAGTGGGTGCCGTCACTTTTTCTCCTGCTCTTAAGGGGACGAGGATAGGAACAGAAGCTCAGTATCTCTTGGCACGCTATGTTTTTGAGGAGCTTAACTATCGTCGCTATGAGTGGAAATGCGATGCTCTAAATTTTCCATCCAGACGAGCTGCGGAACGTTTGGGCTTTGTCTATGAAGGAACCTTCCGTCAGGCAGTCGTTTATAAGGGGCGCACGAGGGATACGGATTGGCTCGCTATGATTGATAAGGACTGGCCTCAAGTCAAATCCCGTTTGGAAGCATGGCTGTCTCCTGAAAACTTTTATAAAGATGGACGGCAGCACAAGAGCTTGAGAGAATTCTGAGAGGTATTGAGATGATTACTATTAGAAGGCAAGAAATCGTCAAGCTAGAGGATGTTTCGCATCTCTATCATGCAGTTGGATGGACAAATTATACACATCAACCTCAGATGTTGGAGAAGGCCTTGTCTCATTCATTAGCGATTTATCTGGCACATGATGGCGATGCCGTGGTGGGCTTGGTCCGTTTGGTCGGAGATGGTTTCTCATCGATTTTTGTCCAGGATTTGATCGTTTTGCCTAGCTATCAGCGCCAAGGGATTGGTAGCGACTTGATGAAAGAGGCTTTAGGTGACTTCAAAGATGCCTATCAAGTCCAACTAGTGACCGAACAGACAGAAAAAACCTTGGGATTCTATCGTTCTCTGGGATTTGAAACCTTATCTACTTATGATTGTACAGGCATGATTTGGGTGGATCGAAAAAGATAAAAAAATCATTTTTTCTTAAGTAAAGTTTAAGTCTCCTCTTGTATCATATAGTTATTAAATAAAGACCTCCTAATACTCTTCGAAAATCTCATCAACCTTCGTTAGAGTCGACTTAGCTAACTATAGTTATGCTTGCGTCTATCTGCCTAGTCTGATTTCGATTTTCATTGAGTACCCTTTATTTAATGAAATCCCAAACTTTTCTTTTTCATCATAATCTCCTAAAGAAGTCACCCAATCAGGTGGCTTTTTTGTGACTTGAGAAAGGAAATTTCATTTGGAAAAAATTTTTCTAAAAAAATGATAAATCAGAAAAAAGTTAAGGTAATTTTAAGTCTCCTCGTGTATCATATAGTCATTAGATAAAGACCTCCTAACTTTATTTAATGAGATCCTAATCCTTTCTTTTTCATAATAATCTCCCTAAACAGGCCACCCAATCAGGTGGCTTTTTTGTTTGAAAAAACTCCTTAGAAAAGACTAAGGAGAAAGAATCATGTTTTCTTTTTAAGTTGTTGATTTCGATACTGTCTAGGTGTTAAGTGATAGTGCTGCTTAAATTGACGGTTGAAGTTTGAAAGGTTGGTGAAACCGACTTGGCTTGCAATTTCTTGAATACTGAAGTTGGTTTGGACGAGTTTCTCACAGGATTTTTCAAGACGTAACTGGAGCAGGTAGTCCATACAACTGGCTCCAGTATGTTGCTTGAAAATACTCATAAAGTGATTTTTACTATATCCAAATGTTGTAGCTAGTTGCTCAATATGAATGGGTTCGGAGTAGTGCTGTTCAAGGTAGCAAATCACTTCTTTTAGTTTTTGGTAGGTATCATCTGTATAGTGTCGATTGACGTATCTATACTTAAAGAGAAGATGAAGCAATTCGTATAGTTTAGATTTTATGAGTAGATCGTAGTATATGCCTTTTTCTTCAAGGATAGAAAAGAGGGAAAGAAGGCAGGATTGAATTTGATCATAGGCCTTATCGCCTGGTGATATTTGAGGAGTAAGGCAAAAGTGACCAGAGTGGAGGGGTTGGATATAGCGTTGGCTAAAACTGTCAATTTGACTTCTACCTAGGAAATCTAAATGGATACGAAAAACTGTTGAAATTTGTTCTTGATTTTCAATAGGGTAGATAGCGTGAGGAGACGTTGGCTGAATTAGGAAAATATCACCTTCATGACTTTCAAAGCGCTCAGAGTTGATATAGAAGGTAGCAGTTCCTTTTTTGACATAGATTATCTCGAATTCAGGATGCCAATGATAAATTGTATTAGAAGATTGCTTGGATAGGATTTGTCTTTCAAAATCATATGGGAAGTCAGATGGGTTATCTCGCAAGAAACGTGAACGGTCTGCCATGGTAAATCCTCCCAATATACTATTACTACGTTTATTATACCAAAAAAACTTCCTTATCTAGGAAGTTTTCGGGCTTTAAGCTTTCTTTTTCATATAAAAAATAGTAAGCATAAGTCCAATGAAGGCCAAAGCAATAGCAACATAAAAAGCTACACTATAATTTCCATTATTAGCCATTGCTATTTGAACAGCGACTTTGGGAGCGAAAAATGCTGCTAAAGAATATCCAGTGAAGACGATACCGTAGTTGCCCCCTTGATTTGCAGGACCGTAATTTTCCATGACGATAGATGGGAAGACCCCCATAACACCACCAAAGCAGATACCAAGTCCTATAATTCCTAAGGTAAACCCGAATTGACCAGGGACGATAGTTAGGGAAAATAAAGCTAGGACAATGACAGAGTAGATAATTAATAAGGTCTTTGAACGGCCAATTTTATCAGAAAGTGATCCCCAGATAAAACGACCACTAGAGTTTGCGATTGAATAAAGAGAGACATAGAGAGCTGCAGTGCCTGCAGAGAGTCCAAACATTGATTGACCGATTGGTGATGCTTGAGAGGCAATCATCAAACCAGAAAAGGCGCCGACAAAGAACATGCTAATGATAATGTAAAACAGAGGACTTTGTAGCATTTGTTTCCAGTTTTTATTAGTAGCTCCTTGCTTGGTTGGGATAGGAGCTTTCCAGCCTGCTGGTTGGTAGCCGCTTGGAGCCGCCTTGATAAAGAAAATTGCACAGATGATAACAACAATATAGACTAGCCCAATGGTACGAAAAGCAAAGAAGGCATCTTGTTGTTGAATGAGATTGCTCGCGACTGGAGAAGCGATGACTGCAGCAAATCCCATGCCACCTGTCAGAATTCCAGAGGCTAAGCCACGTTTATCAGGGAAGAGGCGAAGTGAATTGGAGAGGGCACCTGAATAGGCAAAACCTTGACCAAGCCCGGCCATTAATCCATAGGTCAAATAAAGCATGGCTGGTGAATTGGCATAGCCGGTTAAGTAAAATCCGCTAGCAAATAGGAGAGCGCCGAGGGCGATGGTCCATTTTACATAACCTTTGTCAACTAAATAACCTCCTAGAATCATGGGGATAGGGCCGATTGCAGAGTTGATAGCAAATGCTAACATAATATCAGACATGGACCAGCCTGTTGAACTGCTAAGTGGTCCGGCAAAAACAGAAAAGGAATAGACGGCACCTGTGCAAAGAAGAATGGCTGTAGACGCGACTAAAATCCTCCAACGATTGAATGTCTCTTTCATAAAAACATCCTCCTTAAATGTATATTTTTTCACCAAGACTATATCATAGTTAAGGAAGCCGGTCAATAGTTTATGAAGATATTTTGTTAATTTTTTCACGAACTTGTACTAAAGTACGATAATCTGATAGAATAACACGGTCTTTATTATCAAGGATTTACAAGATTTTCTAAAGTAGTATAATGAAAGTAGATTAAATAAATGAAAGGGGTACCAAGATGAAACTAGTTGCTATCGTTGGAACCAATTCGGATCGCTCAACCAATCGGAAACTCTTGAAATTTATGCAAAAGCACTTTTCGGATAAAGCCGACATTGAGGTATTGGAAATCAAACAATTGCCAGCATTTAACGAACCTGAGGACAAGCAAGCGCCAGCTGAAGTTCAAGCTTTTTCAGAAAAAGTTCTTGCCGCAGATGGTGTGATTATTTCAACACCTGAGTACGACCACACGATACCAGCACCTTTGGCCTCTGCTTTAGAGTGGATTGCTTATACCAGTCGTGCCTTAATCAATAAACCAACGATGATTGTAGGTGCTTCTCTCGGTTTGCTAGGAACATCTAGAGCGCAGGCACATTTACGTCAGATTTTAGATGCGCCGGAGCTTAAAGCGAGAGTTATGCCTGGTACAGAGTTCTTTCTAGGTCATTCTGAGCAAGTCCTAGATGATGAGTGTCATTTGAACAATCCAGAAAAGGTTGCAGAACTGGAAGAACATTTTTCAGAATTTCAAAATTTTGTTGAACTAACAAAAGCTTTAGTAAAACCTGAAGATACAAATCGAAAAAAATCATTCATCTGGGAAGAATGGTTGAAAGCATAGGTATTTCAAGAAAGGAGAACAATCCATGAAATTAGTAGCTATTGTTGGGACTAATGCAAAAAAATCCTATAATCGCAACCTGTTGCAATTTATGAGAAGACATTTTGCTCAGAAAGCGGATATTGAGATTTTAGAAATAACAGATGTACCAATGTTCAATGAAACAGATAATCAAACAGACACACCTATTATTCAGAAGTTTAATCAAGCTATTTCAGAAGCTGATGGTGTCATTATCTCGACACCCGAGCACAATCATACGATTCCATCAAGTTTGAATAGCTTGCTCGAGTGGTTGTCTTTTAACATTCATCCACTAGACGGAAAGCCGACAATGATTGTCGGAGCTTCTTACGATATTCAAGGTTCTTCACGTGCCCAACTTCATCTTCGTCAGATTTTGGATGCTCCTGGGGTAAATGCAACAGTTATGCCAGGTAGTGAGTTTTTACTTGGTCGAGCGCATCGAGCGTTTGATGACAATGGAGATTTGATTGATGAGCGAACCGTTGATTTCCTAGATAGTTGTTTTTATCGCTTCCTTCGCTTTGTATCCGTTGCAAACCAACTAAATCTTCCTGAAGAAGTTCGCTTTGAACCGGGGACTTACCATGTTACAACTGAAGGCCATAATGGTAAATTACCGATGGATGTAACGGTTTCTGAGGACCGTATTGAAAAAATTGAAATCGATTCTTCTGGAGAATCTTCAGGAATCGCAGATGTCGTCTTTACCCGTATTCCAGCAGAAATCATTGAGGGACAAACCTTAAATGTTGATGCGGTGTCAGGAGCTTCTGTGACTTCAAATGGTGTTTTAGATGGAGTTGCGCGTGCAGTCAAACAAGCCGGTGCAAATCCAGATGTTTTACGGAAGCGTTCAAAAGCGCCATCTGCCCTAGATAAAGAAGATAAAACCTATCAGGCAGACGTTGTCATCGTCGGAGGCGGAGGAGCTGGATTAGCTGCAGCGGCTGCAGTCTTACAAGCTGGTAAGAAGCCAATTGTTGTTGAGAAATTTCCTGCAATTGGAGGAAATACTGTTCGTGCAGGTGGTCCAATGAATGCACCAGATCCAGCATGGCAAGGAACCTTCTCAGCTCATCCAGGTGAGGCTCATACGCTTCAAGAATTGATTACGACAGATGAATCAACGATTGATCCAGAATATTTAGAGGACTTTAGAGCCTTGAAAGTTGAGGTTGAACAGTATTTGCAGGATCCGAGCTATTTGTTCGATTCTACCTTGCTCTATCGTATCCAAACCTATATCGGTGGGAAACGAAAAGATTTACAAGGAAATGAAATTCATGGGCAATACGATTTGGTTTCTGTTTTAACCGAACGGGCCCTAGAGTCTGTTCGTTGGTTGGAAGACATCGGTGTTGAATTTGTTCGTAGTGAAGTGACAATGCCAGTTGGAGCCCTTTGGCGTCGTGGTCATAAGCCGGTTCAACCAATGGGGTATGCCTTTATATCCGTCCTACAAAAATATGTTCTAGAAAATGGTGGCAAGATTTTGACAGATTCTCCAGTTAAAGAATTGCTTGTAAAAGACGGGGCTGTCAAGGGTGTCAGAGCAGAAGGTCGAAACGGTCAAACCATCATTGTCAATGCAGATGCCGTTGTTCTAGCTTCTGGAGGATTTGGTGCCAATACAAAGATGCTACAAAAATACAATACCTACTGGACTGAAATTGCAGATGATATTGCCACATCTAATACACCAGCTGTAACAGGAGATGGTATTCTTTTAGGGCAAAGTGTAGGTGCAGATCTAGTGGGTATGGGCTTTAGTCAAATGATGCCAGTATCCGATCCAGTAACAGGTGCCCTCTTCTCAGGACTTCAAGTTCCTCCAGCTAACTTCATCATGGTAAATACTGAAGGGAAGCGCTTTGTAGATGAGTACGGTAGCCGAGACAAGCTATCTCAAGCAGCGATTGATAATGGAGGCTTGTTCTATCTAATCGCAGATGAACGTATCAAGGAAACTGCCTACAATACTAGCCAAGAAAAAATCGATGCCCAAGTCAAAGCAGGCACTCTCTATCGTGCAGATACGATAGAAGAGTTAGCGGTTCAGATTGGTATGGCCCCACAAGTTCTAGTGGAAACGATTAAGAATTACAATTCCTATGTTGATGCAGGCTTTGACCCTGAATTTAATAAAGGTAGTTTTGATCTCAAGTGTGAGGTTGCACCATTTTACGCAACACCGAGAAAACCAGCCGTTCACCATACAATGGGTGGACTCAAGATTGATACTTCAACACACGTTTTGAATGAAAACGGTCAAATTATTCCTGGTTTGTATGCTGCCGGAGAAGTCGCAGGTGGACTCCATGCAGGTAACCGTCTAGGAGGAAATTCGCTTACGGATATCTTTACTTTTGGACGTATTGCAGGTCAAACAGCTGTTAAAGAAAATTGTTAGTGATTGATTTTAAAAATTAAGGTAATTTTAAGTCTCCTCGTGTATCATATAGTCATTAGATAAAGACCTCCTAATACTTTTTGAAAATCTCACCATACTTCGTTAGAGTCGACTTAGCTAACTATAGTTATGCTTGCGTCTATCTGCCTAGTCTGATTTCGATTTTCATTGAGTACCCTTTATTTAATGAAATCCTAAACTTTTCTTTTTCATAATAATCTCCCTTAACTCCACCCAATCAGGTGGAGTTTTTGTTTGTGGCTTGGATTTTTGATATAATAGAGGCATGAGTAGAATTTTAGACAATGAGATAATGGGGGATGAGGAGTTAGTAGAACGTACGCTCCGTCCTCAGTATTTACGTGAATATATCGGTCAGGATAAGGTCAAGGATCAGCTGCAAATCTTTATCGAAGCTGCCAAAATGCGGGATGAAGCGCTGGACCATGTTCTTTTGTTTGGCCCTCCAGGACTTGGGAAAACGACCATGGCCTTTGTCATTGCCAATGAACTAGGAGTCAATCTCAAACAAACGTCAGGTCCCGTTATTGAAAAAGCGGGTGATCTGGTAGCGATTTTGAATGATTTGGAGCCTGGAGACGTCCTCTTTATAGACGAGATTCATCGCCTGCCCATGTCGGTGGAAGAGGTGCTTTATAGTGCTATGGAGGACTTTTACATTGACATCATGATTGGGGTTGGTGAGGGCAGTCGCAGTGTCCATTTAGACTTGCCACCTTTTACCTTGATTGGTGCAACGACCCGTGCGGGGATGCTTTCAAATCCTCTGCGGGCACGTTTTGGGATTACAGGTCATATGGAATACTATGCCCATGCTGACTTGACGGAAATTGTTGAACGGACGGCAGATATTTTTGAGATGGAAATCACTCATGAGGCAGCTTCGGAGTTGGCCTTACGCAGTCGTGGAACTCCTCGTATCGCCAATCGTCTCCTTAAGCGCGTGCGCGACTTTGCACAGATTATGGGTGATGGCTTGATTGATGATGTGATTACGGATAAGGCCTTGACCATGCTAGATGTTGACCATGAAGGTTTGGATTATGTGGACCAAAAAATCCTTCGGACCATGATTGAGATGTACGGTGGTGGTCCTGTCGGGCTCGGAACTCTCTCTGTTAATATTGCCGAGGAGCGCGAAACAGTCGAAGACATGTACGAGCCCTACTTGATCCAAAAAGGTTTTATCATGCGGACACGATCTGGACGAGTCGCCACAGCTAAGGCATATGAGCATTTAGGTTATGAATACAGTGAAAAATGAGCACGAAATTCTAGAGGCTTTCAGAGAAAATCCAGATATGATGGCCATTTTAACCATCATCCGAAACCTTGCTCTGAAAGACTCGTGGTTGGCAGCGGGTTCGGTTAGAAATTTCATCTGGAATCTCTTGTCAGACAAATCCCCTTTTGATCATGAAACGGACGTGGATGTGATTTTCTTTGATCCAGATATTTCTTATGAGGAAACAGTATCCCTAGAGAGCAAGCTGAGAGAAGATTTCCCTCAGTATCAGTGGGAGTTGAAAAATCAGGTCTATATGCATCTGCACAGTCCCCACACAGCGCCTTACACGAGTTCTCGTGATGCTATGAGTAAGTATCCAGAACGATGTACAGCGGTAGGCCTACGCTTGAATGAAGATTCCACTTTAGAGCTCTTTGCCCCCTATGGTTTAGAGGATATTTTGAACTTTCAAGTTCACCCGACTCCTCACTTCTTAGATAATGAAGACCGAATGAAGCTCTTTCAAGAACGCTTGTCCAAGAAACATTGGCAAGAAAAATGGAAAAATCTCACTTTCTCGAATCTTTGAAAAGAAGTTAGTGACTTGATCGCATAAGAATTCTATATGTGAGCTTGTAGTCATCACAAGATGAGCAGAGAAATCTAAAGATGCAAAAAATTATATACTCAACAGGAACAACTCATTCAATCTATCATAGCTAACAAAGATACCGAATTTGTGAGATTGAGTGAGAAAAACGTTTATTAAGGCTATCCTTATTGTTCTTGGAAGACAAGACTCCCGGGGGAATTATCCCAAGTAACTAACTTGAGCTTGAAAATTGGCATGTAAACGCTTTTGAAAAGTCGTAAATTATGATACAATGTTTAGAGAAATTACTGAGACGAGGATTTAGAAAACAATGAAAGTACATTTCACAAATTTATTTGGGCAAGCATCAACGAGTGTTGCCTTGATGGCGCAGAACAATGTCATGAAAATTGTTCGAGACTTTGGAGTTAACGAACTGGGGATATATTTTTATGATGCAAGCCATGAACCGTGGGAAGAACTGAACTCGCGAATGGATGGAATTGTCGCGGGGGTATCTTATGGAGATGTCGTTTTTTTCCAATCTCCTTCATGGAATAGTGTTGAATGGGACAATCACTTGATAGAAAAGTTAAAGCTTTCTCATGTAAAAATGGTGATGTTTATCCATGATGTTCAGCCACTAATGTTTGAGAGCAATTATTATCTTATGAAGGCCCACATTGATATGTATAACAAGTGTGATGTGGTGGTAGTACCATCCGAACAAATGTACCAGAAACTCGTTTCAGAAGGATTAACCGTCAAGAACTACGTTGTTCAAACACTCTGGGATCTTCCCCATGGTTTGGAACTCTATACTCCAAAGTTTGAGAAAAAATTAATCTTCTCAGGAGACCCATCTCGTTTTCCACATATCGTTGACTGGAAACAAAGTACACCCCTGCACGTTTACGCTACGAGAGCAGAGGGAGTAGATTATTCCAAAGTCCATCTTGAAGGTTGGCGAACTCAGCAGGAATTATTGTTGGAGTTGTCTAAAGGAGGAGGTTTTGGCCTAGTATGGGGAAATTCCGAAAATCCTGCGCAAGAGCGTGACTACTACAAAGAAAATGTTTCTTATAAGTTAACAACTTATCTGGCTGCGGGTATTCCTGTGGTTGTGCCAGACTATCTTTCTAATGTGGACTATATCCGTGAGAAAGGTTTGGGCTTTGTCGTGTCCAGTTTGGAAGAAGCTAGTCGTGTAGTTCAGGAATGTACGGAAGAAGAGTATGATCAAATGGTCACAAGAGCAAAATATACAGCTTACTTAATTAAAAATGGTTATTTCACAAAGAAATTGTTTATTGATTCCATGATGCTCTTAGATTAGTCAAAAGTCAGTCATCGGTTTACCACATTCAGATTTAGAAAGGCAAAATTTCAAGTCGAAGTTAGCTATCTGAGATAATTAGTTTTTTGTCAACTGTGTAGTGGGATGATGAAAAACCACATCTTGGAGGGAACCAATTTGGTTCTCTCCTTTTTGCTAGACGCTTGAAGCTGATTTCCTCTACTTATAAATTTAGACGTAACAAAACACCCCAAAACTATCTAACTTTTTTGGGGAGGTCATATAGGGAGGGGGGAGAGGATTACAAAATCATCACCAAGGTTCCAATCGTAATCAGTATACATCCAATGATTGTTTTAAACGTCAGGACATCTTGTAGAAAGAAAAAGGCTAAAACGAGTGTAATGACGAGACTAAACTTATCGACAGCAGATACCTCAGTCGCATTGCCCATCTGCAAGGCCTTGTAGTAGCAGAGCCAGGAGGCACCTGTTGCCAAACCAGACAGGATGAGAAAGAGCCAACTTTTTCTACTTATGTCGACAATCTCAGTCTGACTATTGGTCAAGAAAACCATGGCCCAAGCCATAAGGATGACGACGACCGTACGAATGGCTGTTGCTAGGTTGGACGGAACTCCCTCAATCCCAATCTTGGCTAAAATAGAAGTTAAGGCTGCAAAGACAGCAGATAAAAGTGCGAAGAAAAACCACATGGTAACTACCTCCTCTCTCTATTATAAGTAATCGAATCCTACTTGTCAGTTCTCAAGTGAAATCTTGCTCTGATGGTATTTTAAAAAACTATACCAATTTTTATACTTGACAAGTGAGAAAAACAAGTATATACTGTCTTTGCTGGTTCTGTAAAAGGGAAATCAGACTATACCAATTTAAGGAGAAAGCACAGCTGGTCTGTGTCGTATATACTATGTGTGGAATTGTTGGTGTTGTTGGAAACACAAATGCAACTGATATTTTGATTCAAGGGCTTGAAAAGCTCGAATACCGTGGCTATGATTCTGCGGGGATTTTTGTCCTAGGTGGTGCTGAAAATCATCTAGTTAAGGCTGTCGGTCGTATCGCAGAATTGTCTGCCAAGACAGCTGGTGTTGAGGGAACGACTGGTATCGGACATACGCGTTGGGCGACTCACGGGAAACCAACGGAAGACAATGCTCACCCACACCGCTCTGAGACAGGACGTTTTGTCTTGGTGCACAATGGAGTGATTGAAAACTACCTTGAAATCAAGGAAGAATACCTTGCAGGTCACCACTTCAAGGGGCAAACCGATACGGAAATCGCTGTTCACTTGATTGGGAAATTTGCAGAAGAAGAAGGTCTCTCAGTTCTTGAAGCCTTCAAAAAAGCCCTTCACATCATCCGTGGGTCTTATGCCTTTGCATTGATTGATTCACAAGATCCTGAAGTCATCTATGTCGCTAAGAACAAATCGCCACTTTTGATTGGTCTTGGAGAAGGCTATAACATGGTCTGCTCTGATGCTATGGCCATGATTCGTGAGACCAACCAATACATGGAAATTCATGACCAAGAGTTGGTAATCGTCAAGGCTGATAGCGTCGAAGTTCAAGACTATGATGGTAACAGCCGTGAGCGTGCTAGCTATACTGCTGAGCTCGACTTGTCAGATATCGGTAAGGGGACTTATCCTTACTACATGCTCAAGGAAATTGATGAGCAACCAACGGTTATGCGTAAACTCATCCAAGCCTACACAGATGAGGCGGGTCAAGTAGTGGTTGACCCTGCTATCATCAAGGCTGTTCAAGATGCAGACCGCATCTACATCCTTGCAGCTGGAACATCGTACCACGCAGGATTTGCTTCTAAGAAGATGTTGGAAGAATTGACAGGTACACCAGTAGAACTTGGAATCTCATCTGAGTGGGGCTACGGTATGCCACTTCTCAGCAAGAAACCGCTCTTCATCTTTATCAGCCAGTCTGGTGAAACAGCTGACAGCCGTCAGGTTTTGGTTAAGGCTAATGAAATGGGAATTCCGAGTTTGACAGTGACAAACGTGCCAGGTTCAACTCTTTCACGTGAAGCCAACCATACCATGCTTCTTCACGCGGGTCCTGAAATTGCCGTAGCATCAACAAAGGCCTATACGGCGCAAATCGCAGCCCTTGCCTTCCTTGCAAAAGCAGTTGGAGAAGCAAACGGCAATGCCAAAGCGCAAGCCTTTGACCTGGTTCATGAGTTGTCAATCGTAGCTCAGTCTATCGAATCAACTCTTTCTGAGAAAGAAAACATTGATGCCAAGGTTCGAGAGCTTCTTGAAACAACTCGCAACGCTTTTTACATTGGACGTGGTCAAGATTACTACGTAGCCATGGAAGCAAGTCTCAAACTCAAAGAGATTTCTTACATCCAGTGTGAAGGCTTTGCGGCAGGAGAACTCAAGCATGGAACCATTGCCTTGATTGAAGAAGGAACGCCTGTCTTGGCCCTCTTGTCAGATCCAGTCCTTGCTAACCACACTCGTGGAAATATCCAAGAGGTCGCAGCCCGTGGTGCCAAGGTTCTCACTATCGCAGAGGAAAATGTTGCTAAAGAGACAGATGATATCGTCCTTACGACCGTACACCCTTACCTTTCACCAATCTCAATGGTCGTACCGACACAACTAGTCGCTTACTTTGCAACCTTACACCGTGGCCTTGATGTGGACAAACCACGTAACCTTGCTAAGTCAGTAACTGTGGAATAAGCTAAGAAAGTCTAGTTGATCTAGGCTTTTTTCTAATGAGCAAATTCATTGAAAATAAAACTAATTAGTGATAAAATATCCTAAAACTAAAAGAGATAGCGAGGAAACAGGATGGTAGAATTAGGGATTTCAACATTTGGTGAAACAACAGCTCTAGAAGCGACTGGACAGATTTACAGTCATGATGAACGCATTCGTCAGTTGGTGGCAGAGATAGAGCTGGCTGATAAGGTTGGTTTGGATGTGTACGGGATTGGGGAGCATCATCGGGAGGACTTTGCGGTATCGGCGCCAGAGATTGTTCTTGCAGCTGGGGCAGTCAATACCAAGAAGATTCGTTTGACCAGTGCAGTCAGCATTCTCTCGAGTATGGATCCGATTCGCTTGTTCCAACAATATGCTACCATCGATGCCTTGTCAAATGGACGGGCAGAGATTATGGCTGGGCGTGGTTCATTTACCGAGTCTTTCCCACTGTTTGGCTATGACTTGAAAGACTATGAAGCTCTCTTTGATGAGAAATTAGACATGCTCCAGTTAGTCAATGAAAAGACCAAGATAGACTGGCAAGGTCAATTGACCCAAAGCATTGCTGGAAAAGAAGTCTATCCTCGTCCAGTTCAGGACAAATTGCCATTGTGGGTGGCGACAGGAGGTCATGTAGAGTCAACAGTGAAGATTGCTCGGGCGGGGTTGCCGATTGTCTATGCTATTATCGGTGGCAATCCGCGTTATTTTAAAAAGTTGATTCAAGCTTATCGTGAGATTGGGAGCGAAGCCGGTCATGCGGATAAAGACCTGAAAGTGGGAGCCCATTCTTGGGGCTGGATTGCTGAAGATGGCGAGCAGGCTGTCAAAGATTATTTCCATCCGACCAAGCAAGTGGTGGATGCAATTTCCAAAGACCGTCCGCACTGGCAGGAGTTGACCTATGAGCAATATTTGGAGCAAGTTGGACCAAATGGTGCCATGTTTGTGGGCAATCCAGATCAGGTGGCAGAAAAATTGATTCGCATGATTGAGGATTTAGGCTTGGACCGTTTCATGCTCCATCTACCGCTTGGTTCCATGCCTCATGATCAAGTTTTGAGAGCTATTGAACTCTTCGGCACACAAGTGGCGCCCAAAATACGTGCTTACTTTGCTATGAAAGAGGAGTTATAAAAAAATCCAATCAGTTGAGTCGATTGGTGAGGAACACCCATGGATTCAGCAACAGGTGGAAGTGGTACAAGGGGGAGAGCATACTATCTAGTGGAATATATACTGGTTTATACCAAGTACAAGATAAAATAGTAAAAAAGACGATTTCCGCTTGGAAATCGTCTTTTTTGATATTCTCATAAATACGATATCTTGTGGTTGGTGTAAACTGGTAGATAGCTCTCTTATTTATTTATCAAACCCTTGTAAGTTTTTTTGGCGCTCTTCAGTTTGACCCTTGGCATCCAATTTATTACCATTGTAAACAGTGCTTTCCCATGATCCGTACATTGGGTTAGGGAAAATGATGAATTTCTCACCAAACTCTTTTTGTAATTCCTCTAATTTTTGGTCGCGCTCAGTTTCAGAGGTCTTTGAAAACTCTGCAAAGTCCACAAGATTGTCTCCTAGTAGCATGACTAAGTTGGTTTTTTCTTGGACTGCTTGTCTACGACCTTCTTTAGATTTGACGCCTTTTTCTAAGAACATGAGATGATCGCGGCTTTGTACAGGAATTCCTTCATTTTCTAGGTTTTTGATCGTATCATCTACCTGATCTATCGTGCGGTCAGATACATAGTAAATTTGGACACCGTTTTGGTCTGCAAATTGGAGAAAGTCTTTAGCACCTGGTACAGCCTTGGCTGCGGCTTTTTTTACCCAGACATCCCAGTTTTCTGGGGTAAATGCTGTTCCATCTTTGACATTTTGCGCTTGATAAGGGCTATTGTCTAATACAGTTTCGTCCAAGTCCAAAACGATAGAGTAGGGTTTATCTGTCTGTGTTTTTAGTAGTTCTTTCAAACGATCAGTAGCGACATTGTAACCTTGTAGGTAGAGTGCTTTGGTCTCAGCTGCTTTTTGATACCAAAGAGTTGACATAGTGTTCTCTCTTGAACGCAACTGATCATAGGTCATTGTAACCTGATTATCAGATGTACTACTTTGTGTTGTCTGTGAATTTGCCGAATTTGTGCCACAGCCAGTCAGTAAAATGACGGAAGTAAGTGTAGAAGCAATTGTAATGGTAACTTTGGATATTTTCATAATCCCATCCTCCTAATAATAGTCTATTAATATTGTAGCGTTTTCAAGGGATTTGTGCAAGGAAATATCGAGAGAAAAGAAATTTTTCAGTAGTAATTTGGTATTAGGATAAAATTATGTACTTAATTTGGGAATGAAGATGGATATAAAAAATCCAATCGGCTTGATAGAAAATCTATATCAGCTTCTTTTTGGAAAATTGATGAAAATAAAGTGAATCTTTGAAAGGCTAGTAACATCAAGCTTTTCAGGGATTTTTTTCTTTATAGATATAAAAATTTCCAATCGAGTTGATAGTCAATATATATTGGGAAAAGGGGAAAAGGAGTGGTAAGATGGTTTCAATCCAAATGGAAGGAGAAAGGTATGGCAAGCAAAAGAGATTTAGTCTTTAGAGCGATTCGAGGCGATGAAGTGGAAAGAGTTCCTGTGGGATTTTGGTTTCATTTTGTAACACTCGAAGAAAAGGGGCAAGGATTAAATAATCCACGTATCTTTCAAAAGAGTGTTGATGGGCATCGCAACTATGTGGAAAGGATTCGTCCTGATTTTGTCAAAATTATGAGTGACGGTTTTTTCCTTTATCCAAGTAATGTCTATAGCCCTAAGATTGCAAGCATTCAGGAGCTGATTTCTATTGAGTCGATTGGTGAGGGACACCCATGGATTCAGCAACAGGTGGAAGTGGTACAAGCAATTCGAGAGACCTTTACCGAAGAGATTGCTTCTTTCTACAATATCTTTTCGCCGATCTCCTACCTCAAGCGCTGGTTCCGTACAGAAACTTCTCGAGGAGATAGGGAAGTGGCCGATCTATTGCTTGAAAATCCTGAGCAATTTAGAGCTATTCTAGATGTGATTGCAGGAGATATTGCTTCCCTAACTCAAAAAATCATCCAGCAAGGCGGTGTTGACGGGATTTATCTCAGCACCCAGGAAATTCAAGATGAGCGCATCACACCAGCACTCTACCAAACCTATATCGAACCAAGCAATATAGCAGTTTTAAAGGCGGCTAATCAGGTTGGTGGGACTAATATCCTTCATATCTGTGGTTTTGAAGGTGCGAGCAATGATGTGACGATATTTAAGGACTATCCAGCTCAAGTGGTCAACTGGGCGACTCACCATGAGGATGTTAGTTTGACACAGGGTCAAGAGCTGTTTCCAGGCAAGGCCGTTTTAGGCGGATTCGAAAATGGTAAGAAAAGCTTGCTTTATCAAGGTTCCAAGGCGGAATTGCAAAATGAAACAAGGCGGTTGCTGGCTGAAGCTGGTAGTAGAGGTGTTCTTCTGGGAGCTGACTGTACTGTTCCAGATGACTTTGACTTAGAGAGGCTGGACTGGATTCGACAGGCAGCTGTTCTCTAAAAGGAGGAGCTATGAAAAGTAAAAGATGGGGTATCTTCATTGCAGTTGTCGCTTTGCTGGCCTTGGTCGCCATAAGCGTCGTAAAAAATAGCCACTGCAAAAATGGAGAGAGATGTCGTGGAGTTCAGGATTTTTCCAAGTCCAGTCTCCCCTTTCTACGCTCGAATGATATCGCAAGCAGTTTATTAGTTGAAAAAGTAAGAAATGGAGAATAAGAATGTCAGAAAAAAAAGAATGGGTTTTAAAAGCATTTAGAGGTGAAAAGGTTGATCGTGTGCCAGTTGGTTTTTGGCATCATTTCACATCCGAAGACGAATGGCTACACGGATTCTCAAATCCAGTCATTATCGAGAAGAATATTGAGGGCCATAAGCGCTTTATCCGAGAAGTTCAGCCGGACTTTATCAAACTCATGAGTGATGGGTACTTTGCTTATCCAAATCCAGCGATTGCCAAAGGAAAATCACTTCAAGAATTGGCGACCATTCAACCACTCGGACCAGATCACGCTTGGATAAAAGAGCAGGTGGACTTGGTTAAGAAAATCAAGCAAGAGTTTACAGAAGATATTGTTGCGATTTACAATATTTTTGCTCCTGTGACCTATCTCAAGTGGCTGCTTGGGGAAGTGTCTGGTGGAGATGACCTCATTGCAGACTTTCTGGTGGAAGATCCTGAAGCCCTTAAAAAGGTGTTGGATGTGATTGCAGAGGATATTGCGAGTCTTAGCCGAGCTGTCATCAAAGAGGCTGGTGCAGATGGAATCTACCTCAGCGTGCAAAGTATCCAAGATCAACGAGTGTCGGCAGCAGCTTATCAAGCCGTCATTGCACCTAGCGAGATAACTGTCCTGGAAGCGGCTAGTGCTGTTGGTGGCGTCACTGTTCTTCATATCTGTGGCTACGAGGGGGCACGAAATGATATTCACCTTTTTGCAGACTATCCGGGCCAAGTCTTTAACTGGGCTGTAGGACCAGAGGGAATCACTCTCAAGGAAGGTCGTGAGATTTTCAAGGGGCGTACGGTTCTTGGAGGGTTCGAAAATGGCAAAACGGGCTTGCTGTATACTGGTAGCAAGGATGCCATTCAGGCTGAGGCAAAGAAACTAGTTGCAGAAGCTGGGGAACAGGGCTTGGTACTTGGGGCAGATTGTACCATTCCAAGTGATATCGCAGTTGAACGTATCCAGTGGGTGAGAGAAGCGCTTGAAAACTAAAGGAGAAAAAGATGAGTAAAAAAGCATGGATTATCGGTGGTATAGCAGTGGTTGCAGTAATTGGGGCAACGATTATCGGGAGAAGTTTAGCTGGCGTTCCAGCCAAGGAGGGAGAAACGGCTTCGTCTGCTGAAGTCATAACCTTGAAGGTTGCCCATACACAAAACTACGTACCTTATGACTTTGTCAATGAAAAAGGGGAATCGGATGGTTATGAAGTAGCTGTTTTGAAGGCTGTTGATGAGAAATTGGCAAACTATCAATTTGAATATACGGGTACCAGTGATGACGACCTCTTGATTGGTCTGGAATCAGGTAAGTATGACATCGGAACCAAGGGAGCTTGGTACACAGACGAACGAGCTAAAAAGTTTGTCATTCCATCTGAACCAGTGGGAGCGAGCATTATCGGATTTACTGTCAGAAAAGAAGATGAACAGAAATACAAAACCATTGATGACTTCGATAAGAATAAAGGGAAATTGGTTCCCATCTCTCCACAGAATGCTCAATGGAATGTCATCACCAGCTACAATGAAAAATATCAGGATGCACCGATTGAGCTAACAGCAGCTGAATCTTTTAAAGTGGCAGATGCCTATGCCTGGGTCTTAGAAGGACGTTATGACGCCTTCTTTGATATCAAACTGTCCTTTGAAAAAGCAGTTACCGCAGAAGATGGCCCTTACCACCAATATGCGGATAAACTCAGCTGGTTCCCATATAAAGGCATTCCAACTTATCCCTTGATTCACCGTGATGAAAAGGGTGAGAAATTTGCTAAAGAATACGAAAAAGCAATCAAAGAGTTGAAAGAAGATGGCACGCTTGCTAAGCTATCTCAGCAATACTTTAAAGAAGATGTCTTTAGTTATGTAGACAAAGACTAGACCAGAAATTTCAAGACTAGAAAGGGTTTTGTATGGTTTCTTATGATTTTTCCAAGGTCTTTCAGTTTTTGCCGACCTTATGGCAGGCGCTTCCGATGACCTTGTCCATTCTCTTTTTTACCACTCTTCTTGGTTCCCTTTTTGGAGGTCTCTTGGCCTGGGCGCAAGTAGGAGAAGACAAGAGTTTTGCAGCGATTTCCAAAGGCTATATCTTTACCCTTCGTTGTACACCGCCGATTGTCTTGCTTTTTCTAGTCTTTTATGGCTTGCCAGAATTTCTGAAATGGTGGCTTGGTTTAGATATCAACAACTGGTCTAAAACTATTTTTGTTCTCCTGACGATGATTCTCTTGTTTGCCGCTATTGTTGCAGAGGTTTTCAAGGCGAGCTATCAAGCTATTCCAAAGGGACAGACAGAGGCCGGGCTTAGTATTGGTTTGACTCCAAGTCAGACTTTTTGGAGAATCATTTTTCCCCAAGCTTTTCAAGTTGCTCTTCCCAACATAACGACTGCTATTCTCAATCTCATGCGGGATGCTGCTTTGGCTTATACGATTGGTTTCGTTGATGTTATGGGGGCAGGCAATCTCTTGATCAGTCGCAATTTAGGGAACTACTCTCTGGAAACCTATACGGCAGTTGCGCTTCTTTACTGGGGGATTGCCTTGGTTATTTCTAGCTTGAGTCGTTTGCTTGAGAAGTCTTTGGAAACAAAAGGGGGGTAAGAAATGGATATAGACTATATTGTAAAGACCTTTCTGGAGACCTTGAAGGGTGTGCCAATCACCTTGATTATCATGATTGTGGCTATGGTCTTAAGCTTTTTACCGGCTCTATTTTTAGCCTTGGGGCAGATCCACAAGATTCGAGGGGTGAGGAGTTTTTCTCTGGTCTATCTGGCTTTTATCCGAGCGACTCCTCCGATTTTATTGATTCTCTTCTTTTATAGTTTGTTTCCAAGTTTGCTGAATCAATTTTTCAAAAGCATAGGAAGCGACTTTGATATTTTCAAACTTGATCCTCTCTACTATGCCTTTATCATTTATAGTTTGATGACAGTCGGGAGTTTATCGGAGATTTTGCGTTCAGCTATCTTGACGGTGGACAAGGGACAGCTAGAGGCAGCGCATGCGATTGGACTGACTACGACTCAGGCCTATTTAAGGATTGTTTTTCCTCAAGCCTTGCGCTCAGCCTTGCCTAACTTGGCCAATCTGGTGATCAATATCGTCAAAGGGACCTCCCTGGTCTTTGTCATGACCATCAAGGATATCACCGCTATTGCTCGTGTGGAAGCGTCCTACGGCTACCAGTATTTTGAGTCTTATTTTGTGATCTTTTTGCAGTATATTTTGATCTGTGGTTTGATTCAGTGGGGCTTCTCCCTACTGGAGAAAGGCTATGTGAAAAAAGAAAAGAGAGCAAAAACATCTAGCGCGCGTTTTGTATAGGAGGACAAGATGTTACAAGTAGAACATATCGCAAAAACATTTGGAGAGAGGCAGGTCTTGGAGGATGTCAATCTCCAGGTCAATCAAGGGGATGTCGTTGTTATTTTAGGACCATCAGGTTCGGGGAAAACGACCTTTCTCCGTTGTCTCAACCACTTAGAAAAAGCTGATAGTGGCCGTTTGACCTTGGCAGGAAAAACCTATGACTTAGCCAAATTAAGCAAGAAAGACATTCTAGAAATTCGCCAAAAAACAGCCTTTGTTTTCCAACACTACAATCTCTTTGCAAATAAAACTGCTCTGGAAAATATTCTAGAAGGCCTAATTATAGCTCGTAGAGTTCCCAAGGAAGAAGCGCTCAAACGTGCAGAATCTGCCTTAGAAAAAGTTGGTTTACTGGCCTATAAGGACTACTACCCTTCACAACTATCTGGAGGGCAACAACAACGAATAGGAATTGCGCGTGCCATTGCCGTCAAGCCCGAGGTCATTTTGCTAGATGAACCAACATCGGCACTAGACCCTGAGTTGGTTGGAGATGTTTTGGATGTTCTGAAACAGTTAGCGGGAGAAGGTGTGACCATGGTGGTCGTCACGCATGAAATGGGATTTGCTAGAGATGTCGCTAACCACGTTATTTTTATGGATGGAGGCCGTATCGTAGAGGAGAACAATCCCCACGATTTCTTTAGTCGTCCACAAGAAGAACGAACCAAGCAGTTTCTAGCTCGTATCTTATCAGATGCCACCTATAGTGTAGAATACATGATTTGATAGATAAGTGCATTACGAAAGTAACTTATGAGGCAAAGTTTCAATCTATAAACTATGGGAAAAGGTGTCAGCTTGAAATGACTTTCAGAAAAAGCTAGGTTTTAGACTTAGATTGGCTATTTGAGATGATTTGAGGTACTTTTCGTACACTCAAGTGGGCAATCTTATTTTAGATTTTTCATTTCTCAAAAAACTTAAGAAAAATTTAAGCTAGGAGGTGTATACTAAGCTCATAAGTTAAGAAAAACTTAACTTAAACTCCTAAAATTTTTTCATAATAATCTCCCTATAAAATAAAGTCGCCCAATCAGGCGGCTTATTTTTGTCTATCTGTAAGCAGGAGCAGTAACTTAGCAATAGAAGAATAGAGGGAAATATGGTATAATGAAACGATAGATTTTTGAATAGGAATAAGATCATGTTTGGATTTTTTAAGAAAGATAAAGCTGTAGAAGTTGAGGTTCCAACACAGGTTCCTGCTCACATTGGCATCATCATGGATGGAAATGGTCGCTGGGCTAAAAAACGGATGCAACCACGGGTTTTTGGTCATAAGGCGGGGATGGAAGCCCTCCAAAAGGTGACCAAGGCAGCTAATAAGATGGGAGTTAAGGTCATCACAGTCTATGCCTTTTCAACGGAAAACTGGACGCGCCCAGATCAAGAAGTCAAGTTTATCATGAACTTGCCAGTCGAGTTTTATGATAACTACGTCCCTGAATTGCATGCAAATAATGTTAAGATTCAGATGATTGGGGAGACAGATCGCCTACCTAAGCCGACTTTTGAAGCTTTGAAAAAAGCAGAGGAGTTGACCAAGAACAATACAGGCTTGATTCTCAATTTTGCGCTTAACTATGGCGGTCGTGCTGAAATTACGCAGGCTTTTAAGAGCTTGGCTCAGGAAGTTCTAGATGCCAAAATCAATCCTGGTGATATTACAGAAGATATGATAGGGGATTATCTTTTCACACAACGCCTGCCAAAGGATTTGCGAGATCCTGATTTGATCATCCGTACGAGTGGTGAGTTGCGTTTGAGTAATTTCTTGCCATGGCAAGCAGCCTATAGCGAGCTTTACTTTACGGATACCTTGTGGCCTGATTTTGATGAAGCATCTTTGAAGGAGGCTATTACGGCCTATAATCGTCGCAATCGCCGTTTTGGAGGAGTTTAGGAGAAGATATGACCCAAGATTTACAAAAGAGAACGTTGTTTGCTGGATTGGCCCTGGCTATTTTCCTTCCAGTCTTATTTGTGGGGGGACTCTTATTGCAGATAGGGATTGGTTTGTTAGCCATGCTGGCTGTCCATGAACTCTTGCAGATGAAAGGGCTAAATACCATGACTATCGAGGGCGTCTTGACCCTCTTTGCGACCTTTGCCCTCACAATCCCCTTAGAAAATTATCTAACTTTTTTGCCTGTTGATGGGAATGTGGTTGCCTACAGCGTTTTGATTACAATTATGCTGGGGACGACCGTTTTCAGTAAAAATTATACGATTGAAGATGCTGCTTTTCCAATTGCTGTGAGCTTTTATGTTGGTTTTGGTTTTAATGCCTTACTAGATGCTCGGGTGGCAGGTTTTGACAAGGTGCTTCTGGCCCTCTTTATCGTTTGGGCGACAGATAGTGCGGCTTACCTGATAGGGATGAATTTTGGCAAGCATAAGTTGGCACCAAGAGTTTCTCCTAATAAGAGTATTGAGGGCTTTATCGGTGGTATTCTAGGTGCGGTACTGGTAACAGCAATCTTCATGCTAGTAGACAGCACAGTTGCTCTCCCTTATGGGATTTATAGAATGAGCCTCTTTGCCGTCTTCTTCAGTGTGGCAGGTCAGTTTGGTGACTTGATTGAGAGTGCTATGAAACGCCATTTTGGTGTCAAGGATTCAGGAAAATTTATCCCGGGGCATGGTGGTGTGTTGGATCGTTTTGACAGTATGCTAGTTGTCTTTCCTATCATGCACTTGTTTGGCCTCTTCTAAAGAAAGGAATATTGAATGATTGGATTGCTAACCTTTATCCTCGTTTTTGGGATTATTGTGGTGGTGCATGAGTTTGGACATTTTTATTTTGCCAAGAAATCAGGCATTTTAGTTCGTGAATTTGCCATTGGTATGGGGCCCAAGATTTTTGCCCATATTGGTAAGGATGGCACTGCTTATACCATTCGGATGCTCCCTCTAGGTGGCTACGTTCGTATGGCTGGTTGGGGCGATGATGCGACAGAAATCAAGACAGGAACCCCAGTCAGTTTAACACTTACTGATGATGGTAAGGTCAAACGGATCAACCTCTCAGGGAAGAAACTGGATCAAACAGCTCTCCCTATGCAGGTAACCCAGTTTGATTTCGAAGACAAGCTCTTCATTAAAGGCTTGGTCTTGGAAGAAGAAAAGACCTTTGCTGTGGATCATGATGCAACAGTTGTTGAGGCGGATGGTACCGAAGTACGCATCGCTCCTCTGGATGTACAGTATCAAAATGCTTCTATCTGGGGTAAGCTCATCACCAACTTTGCAGGTCCTATGAATAACTTTATCTTAGGTGTTGTTGTTTTTTGGATCTTGATCTTTTTACAAGGTGGTGTTAGAGATACTCAAACCAATCTCTTTCATGTCATGCCAGAGGGAGCATTGGCTAAGGTGGGTGTAGCTGAGACCGCTCAAATTACCAAGGTCGGCTCGCATGAGGTTAAGAATTGGCAAGACTTAACCCAGGCTGTGGAAGCAGATACCAAGGACAAGACCGCCCCGACCTTGGATGTGACCATTTCTGAAAATGGTAGCGAAAAACAAGTCACGGTGACTCCAGAAGAGAATCAAGGACGTTATATTCTTGGGGTTCAACCGGAAGTCAAGTCAGACCTCCTATCCATGTTTGTTGGTGGATTTACAACCGCTGCTGACTCAGGGCTCCGTATCCTTTCGGCTCTGAAAAACTTGATTTTCCATCCAGATTTGAACAAACTCGGTGGTCCCGTTGCCATTTTTAAGGCAAGTAGCGATGCTGCTAAAAATGGTCTTGAGAATGTCCTCTATTTCCTAGCTGTGATTTCCATCAATATCGGGATTTTTAACTTGATTCCTATCCCGGCTTTGGATGGTGGAAAGATTGTGCTCAATATCCTAGAGGCTATCCGCCGGAAACCCCTTAAACAAGAAATTGAAACCTATGTCACCATGGCTGGTGTAGTTATCATGGTTGTCTTGATGCTAGCTGTGACCTGGAATGACATTATGCGACTCTTCTTTTAGATAATCGAGGAATATTATGAAACAAAGTAAAATGCTAATCCCAACGCTTCGCGAAATGCCAAGTGATGCTCAAGTTATCAGCCATGCCCTTATGTTGCGTGCTGGTTATGTTCGTCAAGTTTCTGCCGGTGTTTACTCTTACCTACCACTTGCTAACCGTGTGATTGAAAAGGCTAAGAACATCATGCGCCAAGAGTTTGATAAGATTGGTGCAGTGGAGATGTTGGCTCCTGCCCTTCTCAGTGCTGATCTTTGGCGTGAATCAGGTCGTTATGAAACCTATGGTGAAGACCTTTATAAACTGAAAAATCGTGAAAAGTCAGACTTTATCCTAGGTCCAACACACGAAGAAACTTTTACAGCTATTGTTCGTGACTCTGTCAAGTCTTACAAGCAATTGCCACTCAACCTTTACCAAATCCAGCCCAAGTACCGTGATGAAAAACGTCCACGTAACGGACTTCTCCGTACACGTGAGTTCATCATGAAAGATGCTTACAGTTTCCACGCTAACTATGATAGTTTGGACAGTGTTTATGATGAGTACAAGGCGGCCTACGAACGCATCTTCACTCGCAGTGGTTTGGATTTCAAGGCTATCATCGGTGACGGTGGTGCCATGGGTGGTAAGGATAGCCAAGAATTTATGGCGATTACACCAGCCCGTACAGACCTCGACCGCTGGGTTGTCTTGGACAAGTCAGTTGCCTCATTTGATGAAATTCCTGCAGAAGTGCAAGAAGAAATCAAGGCAGAATTGCTCAAATGGATGGTTTCTGGTGAAGACACTATTGCCTACTCAAGTGAGTCTAGCTATGCGGCTAACTTAGAAATGGCAACAAACGAGTACAAACCAAGCAACCGTGTCGTTACTGAAGAAGAAGTAACTCGCGTGGAAACACCAGGTGTTAAATCCATTGACGAAGTCGCAGCCTTCCTAAATGTCCCAGAAGAACAAACAATCAAAACCCTCTTCTACATGGCAGATGGTGAGCTTGTTGCAGCCCTTCTAGTTGGAAATGACCAACTCAATGAAGTCAAGTTAAAGAACCACTTGGGTGCAGATTTCTTTGATGTTGCGAGCGAGGAAGAAGTAGCAAACGTTATTCCAGCTGGCTTTGGTTCGCTTGGTCCAGTTGGTTTGCCAGAAAATGTGAAAATCATTGCAGACCGTAAGGTGCAAGATGTTCGCAATGCTGTTGTAGGGGCTAACGAAGATGGCTACCACTTGACGGGTGTGAACCCAGGTCGTGATTTCACTGCAGAATACGTGGATATCCGCGAAGTTCGTGAGGGTGAAATTTCACCAGACGGACAAGGGGTTCTTAACTTCGCGCGTGGTATCGAGATCGGCCATATTTTCAAACTCGGAACTCGCTACTCAGCAAGCATGGGTGCAGATGTTTTGGATGAAAATGGCCGTGCTGTGCCAATCATCATGGGATGTTACGGTATCGGTGTTAGCCGTCTCCTTTCAGCCGTTATGGAGCAACACGCTCGGCTCTTTGTTAACAAAACGCCAAAAGGTGAATACCGTTACGCTTGGGGAGTTAACTTTCCTAAAGAATTGGCACCATTTGATGTGCACTTGATTACTGTCAATGTCAAGGACGAAGAAGCGCAAGCCTTGACAGAAAAACTGGAATCCAACTTGATGGAAGCTGGTTACGAAGTCTTGACAGATGACCGTAACGAACGTGTCGGTGTTAAATTCAGCGATAGCGACTTGATTGGGTTGCCAATCCGTATCACTGTTGGGAAGAAAGCAGCCGATGGCATCGTAGAAGTCAAAATCAAGGCGACTGGTGACACCATCGAAGTTCATGCAGACAACTTGCTCGAAACCCTTGAAATCCTAAGCAAGAAATAAAAACTATAATCAGAAGAAAAACAAGGCAAAAATGTAACTAGTTTTTACCTTGTTTTTTCTATATAATGGAAGTGAATAAAGACATAATCAAGTTAAGAGGTATAACAATGCTAAAATTTCCAAAGGATTTTGTTTGGGGTTCCTCCACTTCTGGACCACAGACAGAAGGACGAGTGCCAGGTGACGGCAAGGGAGATAATCTCTGGGATTATTGGTATCAAGTAGAGTCAAACCGCTACTACAATGGGATTGGACCTGATAAAACATCGACCTTCTATGAAAACTGGGAAAAGGATATTGAGCTTTTGGTAGAGACTGGGCATACAGCCTTTCGTACTTCTATCCAGTGGTCTCGTATTTTCCCGCAAGGCCGTGGAGAGGTTAATCCGCAAGGGGTGACTTTCTACCGTCAGGTCTTTGAAGCCATCAAGTCTAAGGGAATTCGTCTCTTAGTCAATCTCTATCACTTCGACCTGCCATTTGCCCTCCAAGAAGACGGCGATGGTTGGGAAAATAAGGCGACTGTCTCAGCCTATGAAGACTATGCTCGTTTTTGTTTTGAGACTTACGGTGACTTGGTGGACCAATGGATTACCTTTAACGAGCCCATTGTCCCCGTAGAGTTTGGCTATTTCTATGATGCCCACTATCCTCATAAGGTAGATGCCAAAGCAGCGGTTAAGGTTGCCTATCATACGCAACTGGCTAGCAGTCTTGCGGTTAAGGCCTGTCATGAGATTTTGCCGGAGTCTAAGATTGGGATTGTTCTTAACTTGACACCAGCTTACCCACGTAGCCAGCATCCTGCAGATGTCAAGGCCGCTCGCATTGCCGATCTCTTTCAAGCTCAATCTTTCCTAGATCCGTCTGTCTTGGGGACTTATCCAGAGGAATTGGTGGAAATTTTGTCTGAGCATGATTTGCTACCAGAGTACACTGTTGAAGAGTTAGAAGTCATTCGGGAGCATACAGTGGACTTTCTTGGAGTCAACTACTACCAACCTCTGCGTGTTATGGCGCCACGTTTTGCCAAGTATCCAGATAGCCCGCTCTTGCCAGAGCATTTCTATGAGCCATATGTCATGCCAGGCCGTAAGATCAATCCCCACCGTGGTTGGGAAATCTACGAGCAAGGGATTTATGATATTGCTCAAAATATCAAGGAAAATTATGGTAATATTGAGTGGATGTTGACAGAGAATGGCATGGGTGTTGAAGGTGAAGACAAGTTCCGTGAGAATGGCATGATTCAAGACGACTATCGTATTGACTTTGTCAAAGGCCATTTGCGTGAACTCCACCGTGCCATTGAAGACGGAGCCAACTGTAAGGGTTACTTGATTTGGACCTTTATCGATTGCTGGTCATGGCTCAATAGCTATAAAAACCGCTATGGTCTAGTTGAACTTGACTTGGAAACGCAGGAACGCCACCTGAAGAAATCAGGCCACTGGTTCAAAGAGCTCAGCGACAATAATGGATTTTAAAAATCATAACCACCCGTCAAACGGGTGGTTTGTACCAGGGCTATAAGCCCAAATCACCAGCCAGCGCCTAAAGACGCTGGCTTTCACGTTGTTCAAGCCTCATTGCTCTTGACTCGTCACTTGCCTCTCGAAGAGGCTTGGGTATTACTTACCACTATCCCTAAAGGGATCCTCATATTCTTTTACACTCAATTTATCTAGTACTATATCATGCTTTACTCGTTCTCGAATTTTCATACTCGTGAAGAAATCATCCACTGGATAATTTCTTTAATCTTGAATATATTTCTTAATTGTGGCTTCATTGAGCCCTACTGTACTCACATAATAACCTTCTGCCCAGAAATGCCGATTCCCAAACTTATACTTGAGATTAGCGTGTTTGTCAAACATCATGAGTGCACTTTTACCTTTTAAATATCCCATGAAACTTGAAATACTTATCCTCGGTGGAATACTTACTAACATCTGTACATGATCAGGCATCAAGTGACCTTCGATAATTCAACGCCTTTATAACTGCACAAACGATGAAATATTTCGCCTAAACTACTTCGATATTGATTATAGATCACTTTTCGTCTATACTTAGGGGTAAACACAATGTGATATTTACACATCCACTTTGTGTGTGATAAACTATGTGCCTTTTGTGCCATATTTTTCTCCTTTCGCTTTACAATTGGCTTGAACACCTTTATTGTATCGCGTTTGGAGTTTTTTGGGTATAACCTTCGATGCGCACCCGCATAGCGGGTGGTTTATTTGTCTCGCACCTGACGGAGCGAGACGGACTGAAAGTCACATATTAAAAAGTGAGATGATTTTCATCTCACTTTTTAATATGTGACTACGAGTCAGTATAGTTTTATCTATTACAAGTATGATAAAATCTTTCCATCTAAGTCGCAAGGGAGATGGTACTGGCTATATATTTTCTTTAATTATGGTAAAATAGTAAGAGAATAATGTGAGGAAATTGAATGTCAAGTAAGTTTGAAATTTTAATGAATCAACTAGGAATCTCTGATCAGCTGCGACAGGATCCTGCTCTTGTTGATGCAAGTATTGAGCGTGTTGTGGTTCATAAAATTAGTAAGATTTGGGAATTTCACTTTGTATTTTCTAATATTTTACCGATTGAAATCTTTTTAGAGTTAAAGAAAGGGCTTAGTGAAGAATTTTCTAAGACAGGGAATCGAGCTGTTTTCGAAATCAAGGCGCTCTCTCAGGAATTTTCTAATGAACTCTTGCAGGCCTACTATAAGGAGGCTTTTTCTGAAGGTCCGTGTGCTAGCCAAGGATTTAAGTCTCTTTATCAGAATCTGCAAGTTCGTGCGGAGGGAAATCAACTCTTTATTGAAGGTTCAGAGGCGATTGATAAGGAACACTTTAAGAAGAATCATCTTCCTAATCTAGCAAAGCAACTTGAAAAGTTTGGTTTCCCAGCCTTTGTATGCCAAATAGAAAAGAATGATGCCCTTACACAAGAGCAGGAGGAAGCCTTCTATACGGAGAATGAACAAATTGTACAGGCTGCCAATGAAGAGGCTTTGCGTGCTATGGAACAACTGGAACAAATGGCTCCTCCTCCAGTAGAAGAGAAACCAGCCTTCGATTTTCAGGCTAAAAAAGCTGCGGCTAAGCCAAAACTAGATAAGGCAGAAGTTACCCAGATGATCGACGTGACGACTGAGGAAAATCGTCTGGTCTTTGAAGGGGTCGTTTTTGATGTGGAACATAAAGTGACCAGAACTGGTCGCGTTTTGATCAATTTTAAAATGACGGACTACACTTCAAGTTTTTCAATGCAAAAATGGGTTAAGAATGAAGAAGAGGCTCAAAAATTTGATTTAATCAAGAAGAATTCTTGGCTCAGAGTGCGTGGGAATGTGGAGATGAATAACTTTACACGCGATTTGACCATGAACGTGCAGGATGTGCAGGAAGTTGTTCACTATGAGCGGAAGGATTTGATGCCAGAAGGTGAGCGTCGGGTTGAGTTTCATGCTCATACTAATATGTCGACCATGGATGCTCTACCAGAGGTCGAAGAAATCGTCGCGACAGCTGCAAAATGGGGTCACAAGGCGGTTGCCATTACGGACCATGGCAATGTTCAGTCCTTTCCACATGGCTATAAGGCTGCCAAGAAAGCGGGAATCCAGCTGATCTATGGAATGGAAGCCAATATCGTGGAGGATCGTGTTCCTATCGTCTATAACGAAGTGGAGATGGATCTATCTGAAGCAACCTACGTGGTCTTTGACGTGGAAACGACGGGGCTTTCAGCTATCTATAATGACTTGATTCAGGTTGCGGCCTCTAAGATGTACAAGGGGAATGTCATTGCTGAATTTGATGAATTTATCAATCCTGGACATCCCTTGTCAGCTTTTACTACTGAGTTGACTGGAATTACGGATGATCATGTCAAAAATGCCAAACCACTGGAACAAGTTTTGCAAGAATTCCAAGAATTCTGTAAGGATACCGTCCTAGTTGCCCACAATGCAACCTTTGATGTTGGCTTTATGAATGCCAACTATGAGCGCCATGGTCTGCCTAAGATTAGCCAGCCAGTTATCGATACGCTGGAGTTTGCTAGGAACCTCTATCCTGAGTATAAACGTCATGGTTTGGGACCTTTGACCAAGCGTTTTGGTGTGGCTCTAGAACACCACCACATGGCCAATTACGATGCAGAAGCTA
Source organism: Streptococcus oralis (assembly GCF_021497885.1). Classification (NCBI taxonomy): domain Bacteria; kingdom Bacillati; phylum Bacillota; class Bacilli; order Lactobacillales; family Streptococcaceae; genus Streptococcus; species Streptococcus oralis. Next base: position 1,711,106 of record NZ_CP046523.1, on the reverse strand, counting down.
CGGGTCGTCTGCTTTTTATCTTTATCAAAGAGGTGGCAGAAAAACATAGTGTGACTGACTTGGCTAGACTAAACATTGATTTGATTAGTCCTGATTCTTATAAAAAAGCTCGGATCAAGCATGCGACCATTTATGTCAAGAATCAAGTTGGTTTAAAAAATATTTTTAAGCTGGTTTCTTTGTCCAATACTAAGTACTTTGAAGGAGTACCACGGATACCGAGAACGGTTCTAGATGCCCATCGGGAGGGCTTGATTTTAGGATCAGCCTGTTCAGAAGGTGAAGTTTTTGATACAGTTGTTTCCCAAGGTGTGGATGCAGCGGTTGAGGTGGCCAAGTATTATGACTTTATCGAGGTCATGCCACCAGCTATCTATGCTCCCTTGATTGCTAAGGAGCAGGTCAAGGATATGGATGAACTCCAGACCATTATCAAGAGTTTGATAGAGGTCGGGGACCGTCTTGGCAAGCCTGTTCTGGCTACGGGAAATGTCCATTATATCGAACCGGAAGAAGAGATTTACCGTGAAATTATCGTCCGTAGTTTGGGACAGGGGGCTATGATTAACCGAACTATTGGTCACGGTGAACATGCCCAACCAGCTCCGCTACCTAAAGCTCATTTTCGAACGACTAATGAGATGTTGGATGAATTTGCCTTCTTGGGCGAAGATCTAGCACGCAAATTGGTTATTGAAAATACCAATGCCTTGGCAGATATCTTTGAGTCTGTTGAGGTCGTTAAGGGTGACTTGTATACACCTTTCATCGACAAGGCTGAAGAAACGGTCGCTGAGCTGACCTATAAGAAAGCTTTTGAGATTTATGGAAATCCTCTGCCAGATATCGTTGATTTGCGGATTGAAAAGGAATTAACATCCATTCTGGGGAATGGATTTGCCGTGATTTATCTGGCATCTCAGATGTTGGTACAACGTTCCAATGAACGGGGCTACTTGGTGGGTTCTCGTGGATCTGTTGGGTCTAGTTTCGTTGCGACCATGATTGGGATTACGGAGGTTAACCCTCTCTCTCCTCATTATGTTTGTGGTCAGTGTCAGTACAGCGAGTTTATCACGGATGGTTCTTACGGTTCTGGTTTTGATATGCCTAATAAGGATTGTCCAAACTGTGGTCATAAACTTAGCAAAAATGGACAGGATATTCCGTTTGAGACCTTCCTTGGTTTTGATGGGGACAAGGTTCCCGATATTGACTTGAACTTCTCGGGAGAAGACCAGCCTAGCGCTCACTTGGATGTGCGTGATATCTTTGGTGAAGAATATGCCTTCCGTGCAGGAACGGTTGGTACAGTTGCTGCTAAGACTGCCTATGGATTTGTAAAGGGCTACGAGAGAGACTACGGGAAGTTTTATCGTGATGCAGAGGTGGAACGTCTTGCCCAAGGTGCTGCCGGTGTCAAGCGGACTACAGGACAACACCCGGGAGGAATCGTAGTTATTCCTAACTACATGGATGTCTACGACTTTACGCCTGTCCAGTATCCAGCAGATGATGTGACGGCTGAATGGCAGACGACTCACTTTAACTTCCACGATATCGATGAGAACGTCCTCAAACTCGATGTGCTGGGGCATGATGATCCGACCATGATTCGAAAATTGCAGGACTTGTCTGGGATTGACCCTAATGAAATTCCTATGGATGATGAAGGCGTGATGGCCCTCTTTTCTGGGACGGATGTACTTGGGGTGACGCCGGAGCAAATCGGTACGCCGACGGGTATGCTGGGAATTCCAGAGTTTGGAACAAACTTTGTACGTGGGATGGTAGACGAGACGCATCCGACGACTTTTGCGGAGTTGCTTCAGCTGTCTGGTCTGTCCCACGGTACCGATGTGTGGTTGGGAAATGCACAGGATCTGATCAAGCAAGGAATTGCGGATCTATCAACCGTTATCGGTTGTCGGGACGACATCATGGTTTACCTCATGCATGCTGGTCTCGAGCCTAAGATGGCCTTTACCATCATGGAACGGGTACGTAAGGGCCTATGGTTGAAGATTTCCGAAGAGGAGCGAAATGGCTACATTGAGGCTATGAAGGCAAATAAAGTGCCAGAGTGGTATATTGAATCCTGTGGGAAAATCAAGTATATGTTCCCTAAAGCCCACGCGGCAGCCTACGTTATGATGGCCTTGCGTGTGGCCTACTTCAAGGTTCATCACCCGATTTATTACTACTGTGCTTACTTCTCTATCCGCGCCAAGGCCTTTGATATCAAGACCATGGGAGCGGGCTTGGATGCCATCAAGCGCAGAATGGCAGAAATCGCTGAAAAACGCAAGAACAATGAAGCCTCTAATGTGGAGATTGACCTCTATACAACTCTTGAGATTGTCAATGAAATGTGGGAACGTGGTTTCAAGTTTGGCAAACTCGATCTCTATCGTAGTCAGGCGACAGAGTTCCTCATTGATGGGGATACCCTCATTCCACCATTTGTAGCAATGGATGGTCTGGGAGAGAACGTTGCTAAGCAGTTGGTGCGTGCGCGTGAAGAGGGTGAGTTCCTCTCTAAGACAGAATTACGCAAGCGCGGTGGACTCTCATCAACCTTGGTTGAAAAGATGGATGAAATGGGCATTCTCGGCAATATGCCAGAGGATAACCAGTTGAGTTTGTTTGATGAGTTGTTTTAAGAATTAGAACGGAGAACATCTTTATGAAACTTAGAATCTTTGCGGAAGATAAGCCAGCTGAAAAGGTTTTTGACTATCAGCTAGAGCTGGCAGATGAAACAATTATTCTATCGACAGCACTCTTGTCTGGTGCCATTGCTTTAGCAGGATTATTTTCTGCTTTGAAAGAAAAATAGAAAAGGAAGAATAGAATGGTTTTACCAAATTTTAAAGAAAATCTAGAAAAATATGCAAAATTGTTGGTTGCGAATGGAATTAACGTGCAACCTGGTCACACTTTGGCTCTCTCTATCGATGTGGAGCAACGTGAGTTGGCACATTTGATCGTGAAAGAAGCTTATGCCTTGGGTGCGCATGAGGTTATCGTTCAGTGGACAGATGATGTCATTAACCGTGAGAAATTCCTCCATGCGCCGATGGAGCGTCTGGACGATGTGCCAGAATACAAGATTGCTGAGATGAACTATCTTTTGGAGAACAAAGCTAGCCGTCTTGGGGTTCGTTCTTCTGATCCGGGTGCCTTGAACGGAGTGGACGCTGACAAGCTTTCAGCTTCTGCCAAAGCTATGGGGCTTGCCATGAAGCCAATGCGTATCGCAACGCAATCCAACAAGGTTAGTTGGACTGTAGCAGCCGCTGCTGGACTGGAGTGGGCTAAAAAAGTCTTTCCAAATGCTGCGAGTGACGAAGAAGCAGTCGATCTCCTTTGGGACCAAATCTTCAAAACTTGCCGTGTCTACGAAGAAGATCCTGTTAAGGCTTGGGAAGAGCATGCTGCTATCCTCAAGAGCAAGGCAGAAATGCTTAATAAAGAGCAATTTTCAGCCCTTCACTATACAGCTCCTGGAACAGACTTGACACTTGGTTTGCCTAAGAATCACGTTTGGGAATCAGCTGGTGCTATCAATGCACAGGGCGAAGGATTTTTGCCAAATATGCCGACAGAGGAAGTCTTTACTGCGCCTGACTTCCGTCGTGCAGATGGCTATGTCACCTCTACAAAACCACTTAGCTATAACGGCAATATCATTGAAGGTATTAAGGTAACCTTTAAGGATGGTCAAATCGTAGACATTACTGCTGAAAAGGGTGATCAGGTCATGAAGGACCTTGTCTTTGAAAATGCGGGCGCGCGTGCCTTGGGTGAATGTGCCTTGGTGCCAGATCCAAGCCCAATTTCACAGTCAGGCATTACCTTCTTCAACACCCTTTTCGATGAGAATGCTTCAAACCACTTGGCTATCGGTGCAGCCTATGCGACCAGCGTTGTTGGTGGAGCAGAGATGAGCGAAGAAGAGCTTGAAGCTGCAGGACTGAACCGTTCAGATGTTCACGTGGACTTTATGATTGGTTCTAGTCAAATGGATATCGATGGTATCCGTGAGGATGGAACACGCGTACCTCTCTTCCGCAAAGGAGACTGGGCTATTTAAGGAGTTACAATGCTTGGAAGTATGTTTGTTGGTCTCCTAGTGGGGCTCTTAGCAGGTGCTTTGACCAATCGCGGAGAAAGCATGGGATGCTTTGGGAAGATGTTTCTCGGTTGGATTGGTGCCTTTCTGGGTCACCTGCTCTTTGGGACTTGGGGACCAATTCTAGCGGGAACAGCTGTTATTCCTGCTGTTTTAGGTGCCATGATTGTCTTAGCTATTTTCTGGAGACGGGGAAGTTAAGTTCCTAAAACTAAATCTGAAAAGAAAAGGAGGTTGGTCATTGAGCCAGCCTCCTTTTGAGTATGATATAATAGTTCTATGAGATTAGATAAATTTTTAGTTGCCTGCGCTGTAGGGAGTCGGACTGAGGTCAAAAACTTGCTCAAGGCTGGGCGCGTGATGGTAAATGGTAAAAAAGAAAAATCAGCTAAATTGCAGATTAATGAAGAAAGAGATGAGATTCGCTTTGATGGCCAAGTGCTGGAGTACGAGGAGTTTGTCTACTACATGATGAACAAGCCCCAAGGAGTCATTTCAGCGACTGAAGATTCCAAGCATAGAACAGTTTTAGACTTGTTAGATGACTATGCTCGCGCCAAGGAAGTCTTTCCAGTGGGGCGCTTGGATATCGATACGCATGGTCTTCTGCTCTTGACCAATGACGGCAAACTAGCTCATGCTCTTCTTTCACCTAAACGTCATGTGGAAAAGACCTATTTGGCGCAAGTCGAGGGTATTATGACCCAAGAAGATGTGGAGACATTTGCCAAGGGCATTCCGCTCAAGGATTTTACCTGCCAGAAAGCTAAGCTGGAGATTGTGTCGGTAGATCCAGAAAAGAATCAAAGTCTGGTTCGCGTGACCATTGCAGAAGGGAAGTTTCATCAGGTCAAACGAATGGTGGCCTACTGTGGCAAGGAAGTAATAGACTTACAACGTTTGACGATGGGAACTCTAGTCTTGGATGAGAACTTAGAACAAGGAGAATGGCGTCGCTTGACCAAGGAGGAGTTAGAGAATCTCCTTGCTAGTATTGCTTAATTTGAATTATGTTAGAAAAGGTGAGGGAGAATGTCCTTGTCTTTTTAAGTTTTTCGGTTGCTTCCTTTGTGAAAAGAGTTATAATAGACAGTAGAATAAAAGGAGGAATCTATGAACGCGATTCAAGAATCATTTACAGATAAATTATTTGCCAACTATGAAGCAAATGTCAAATACCAAGCGATCGAAAATGCTGCCAGCCACAACGGAATTTTTGCAGCCCTTGAGCGTCGTCAAAGCCATGTAGACAATACACCTGTTTTCTCATTGGATTTGACCAAGGACAAGGTAACTAATCAGAAAGCGTCTGGTCGTTGTTGGATGTTTGCAGCTCTCAACACCTTCCGCCACAAACTCATCTCTCAATACAAACTGGAAAACTTTGAATTGTCACAAGCCCACACTTTCTTCTGGGACAAGTATGAGAAATCAAATTGGTTCTTGGAGCAAGTGATTGCGACTGCAGACCAAGACTTGACGAGCCGTAAGGTTAGCTTCCTACTCCAAACTCCACAACAAGACGGCGGTCAATGGGATATGGTGGTTGCTCTCTTTGAGAAATACGGTGTCGTTCCTAAGTCTGTCTATCCTGAGTCTGTTTCATCTAGCAATAGTCGTGAGCTCAATGCTATCCTTAACAAATTGCTCCGCCAAGATGCTCAAATCTTGCGTGACTTGCTTGCTTCTGGTGCAGACCAATCAACTGTTCAAACTAAGAAAGAAGACCTCTTGCAAGAAATCTTTAACTTCCTTGCTATGTCACTGGGTCTTCCACCGCGTAAATTTGACTTTGCTTATCGCGATAAGGATGATAACTACCAAAGTGAAAAAGGAATCACACCACAGGAATTTTACAAGAAATATGTCAATCTTCCTCTAGAAGACTACGTTTCTGTTATCAATGCTCCAACTGCTGACAAGCCTTACGGCAAATCTTACACAGTTGAGATGTTGGGGAATGTGGTTGGTAGCCGTGCAGTTCGCTACATCAACGTTCCTATGGAGCGCTTGAAAGAATTGGCGATTGCTCAAATGCAGACAGGAGAAACTGTTTGGTTTGGTTCAGATGTCGGCCAGCTCAGCAACCGCAAAGCTGGAATCCTTGCGACAGATGTTTATGACTTTGAATCAAGCATGGATATTCAACTCACTCAAGACAAAGCTGGACGTTTGGACTATAGCGAGAGCTTGATGACCCACGCCATGGTCTTGACAGGTGTTGATTTGGATGAAAATGGCAAGTCAACCAAGTGGAAGGTTGAAAACTCATGGGGAGATAAGGTCGGTACAGATGGTTACTTTGTTGCCTCAGACGCTTGGATGGACGAATACACTTACCAAATCGTTGTCCGTAAGGAATTGCTGACAGCAGAAGAGCAAGCTGCCTATGAAGCAGAACCAATCGTGTTAGCACCATGGGATCCAATGGGAGCCTTGGCAGAATAAAGCATAAAGAAAAGAGGTTAGGGGAATCCTAGCCTCTTTTTAAGTTCTTCTTGAAGTGGCGATAAATGATGCTTGCTAAGTGAGTTCTTCTTATTTTGAGTCTTTAAGTGACAGAGAAAAAGATATGTGTTACTATAGTAGTACAAAAGGATATCGGAGTAGAAATGAAGTATTTAAGTAGTCAAGACATCAAGGATCGCCAACGAAATATTAGCGACATTAAACCTTACAAAACAACCAAGGAAATCGTCATTTCAAATATCTTTACCTTCTTTAATGCCATGAATTTGGCTCTGGCGGTTCTGGTAGCCACAACCTTGCGATTTGAAAATATGCTCTTTTTAGGTGTGATTGCTATCAATACAGTCATCGGGATTTTCCAAGAAGTGCGTTCAAAAAATGCCTTAGAAAAGCTAAGTTTGCTTGGTAAAAGTAAGTACAAAGTCAATCGAGATGGTCAAACAATCGAGATTGATCCAGAGGACATCGTTCTGGGTGAGTACCTGCATCTCAATCTGGGTGACCAAGTGCCTGTAGATGCAGAAGTCCTTGAAGGGAATATTGAAGTTGATGAGTCTTTGCTGACGGGTGAGAGTGATTCGATCTTTAAAACGGTTGGTGACCAGCTGATGAGCGGAAGCAATGTCGTTAGCGGATCCTGCTTGGTCACGGCAACGGCTGTGGGGCAGGATAGTTATATCAACAAACTCGCAAAATCCAGCAAGGAATTCAAAAAATATCCTTCTCAACTGCGCGATTACATGGATAAGATTTTAAAAATCGTCTCTATCTTGCTGGTTCCAGTTGCGATTCTGCTTTATGTCAGAGGTTTTAGTCTAGGACGGTCTTATGTTGAGATTATCTTGGGAAGTTCTGGTGCCTTGGTCGGTATGATTCCAGAGGGCTTGATTCTCTTAGTTAGTGTGTCTCTAGCAGTAGCGGCTATGAAGCTGGCCAAAAAGAAGGTTCTGGTGCAGGAGCTATACTGTGTAGAGACCTTGGCGCGAGTAGATGTTCTTTGTTTTGATAAGACAGGAACTATCACGACGGGGAATATGAAGGTCCAAGAAATGGATGCTAATGTAGCAGAGAAACTATCTTCTTATCTGGCTTATTTCGAGGATGAAAATGCAACTTCCCGAGCTCTGAAGACTTACTTAACCTGTGAGAAAAAGTGGGAAGTTCAAGAAGTCGGTGCCTTTTCAAGCAAAAACAAGTATTCCTTTGTCCAAGTAAAAGATGGTGGGACCTATTTCTTCGGAGCCTATGAGTTTTTAGGCTTTACCCAGCCGATGGATGCCTACTATGAAGATCTAAAACAGCAAGGTTTTCGAATTTTGTCCCTTGCTCATAGCAAGGACCAGATTACGAGTCCAGCCAATATGGAACTCCTAGGCCATGTTGTTTTGTCAGATGAGATTAAGGACAATACCAAGGAAACCTTTGACTATTTCGAATCTCAAGGTGTTGAAGTGAAGATTATCAGTGGTGACAATCATGTTGCTGTATATGGGGTGGCTCGTAAAGCAGGTTTTAAGGAGGAAGCGCGTGCGATTGATATGACTAAGGTGAGCGATGATGACTTTGAAAGAGTGGTCTTGGAACATGATATCTTCGGTCGGGTGACACCTGAGCAGAAAGAAAAGATGGTGACCGTTTTGCAAAATGCTGATAAAACAGTTGCCATGAGCGGTGATGGAGTTAATGATGTTCTAGCTCTCAAAAAAGCAGATATTAGTTTCGCCATGAATGGTGCTACCAGCGCAGCCAAAAGTGTATCCAACATCGTCTTTCTCACAGATGATTTTGCAGTGTTTTACGATATTTTAATGGAAGGGCGCCGTGTCATCAATAATATCCAAAAGGTAGCCTCTCTCTTTCTAACAAAGACCTTCTTCTCCATCGTGTTTGCCATTTTGAGTGTGATCTTTGGTTTGGAATTTGCCTTTATCCCCATTCAGTTTACAATCATTTCAGCCATTACGATTGGGATTCCATCCTTCTTCCTAACTTTTGAGTCCAATAAAGAAAAGGTTAGCACACATTTTATGCGAGATATTTTGACCAATGCTGCGATTGGTGGTGGCATTCTGGTTGCTAGCGTTCTTCTGACGAACTTCTTTATCACTGTCCCAGGTCAGGTCAAATTTATTTGCTTCCTCCTTGCTTTGATCAATGGTCTGTGTCTAGTAGCCAAGGTCAGTCTGCCATTTAATCGATACAAACTAGCCTTGCTCACACTTTTGAGCCTTGCAGCCCTTGTTGGCGTACTTGCCAATACCTTTATCCTGCAAGGAGCGTTTGTGCCTTTAGAAACCACCCAAGTCGTCTATGTAGCCATCCTAGCAGTGGTGATTGGGGGCTTGCATTATCTTACTAGGAGAAAAAGTTGATACACAAAAAGAATCAGGTTTAGTCCTGATTCTTTTTTATCTATATTCTCGATGGCTTGGATTACATGATACCGAAGAAACGAGCTGCAATACCTACTGCAAAGAGAGCAAGGATGATCGCGATTGGTGATACTTTTTTCTTAAGCAACCACATGCAAAGGAAAGTAAGGAGAAGTCCCATCAATCCTGGAATCAATGAGTTCAACTGACCTTGAAGGGTTTGTGGTTGAATCTTATCTAAGCTCAATCCACCAAGTGCTTGACCAAGGATACCTTTCAATTCAGCACCTGATACAGGACCTTCTGGGAAGTTGATGTAAGCACCTTCTGCTAATTGTTTACCTGGAAGGTTCACAGTAAAGTTGATAGACACCCAACGTTGTACAAGAACGGCAAGGATGAACATACCAAGGATAGATGCTCCTTTGGTGATGTCTTTCAAGATACCACCAGACATGTCTTTAGTGATTTCAGATCCAGCTTTGTAACCGAACTCTTGTGTATACCATAGGAAGGCCATACGGATAGCATTCCATCCAAAGAAGAAGAGAAGTGGGCCAACAATGTTACCAGATGCAGCAAGTGATGCACCAAGGGCTCCAAGGATAGGACGAACTGTAAACCAGAATACTGGGTCACCGATACCAGCAAGAGGTCCCATCATACCGATCTTAACCCCTTGGATAGCAGCATCATCGATTTCAACACCGTTAGCGCGCTCTTCTTCAAGTGCAAGAGTAACCCCCATGATTGGAGCAGCTACGTATGGGTGAGTGTTGAAGAACTCAAGGTGACGCTCAAGAGCAGCCGCTTGGTCTTCTTTTTTAGTGTACAATTTTTTGATAGCTGGGATCAATGAGTAAGCCCAACCCAAGTTTTGCATACGTTCGTAGTTCCAAGAACCTTGAAGGAATTGTGAACGCCACCAAACTTTTTGACGATCTGATTTTGATAATTGAATTTTTTCAGCCATGATTGTTCCCCTTTCTAGTAGTCTTCTAGGATATCACCGATTGGGTCGTTAGAAGTCGCAGCTCCGCCGCCACCGTTTCCACCTTGTTTTGTAAGGTTAAGGTAGATGAAGGCAAGGGCAACACCGATGACACCAAGGGCAATCAAAGTCAATTGAGAGATTGCTGCAAGAGCAAAACCGATAGCGAAGAATGGCCATACTTCACGAGTCGCCATCATGTTGATAACCATAGCGTAACCAACGGCAACAACCATAGCACCACCAACAGCCATACCACCATTCAACCATTCTGGCATTAGACCAAGAGCGTCTTTAACAGCAGAAGCTGGGATAGCGATAAGGAAGGCTGCAGGGATAGCGATACGAAGACCTTGAAGAACAAGGGCAAAGTAGTGAGCGCGTTCAACAGCTGCAATGTTTCCTTCTTTTGCAGCTGCGTCAGCAGAGTGAACCAAGGCAACTGAGATTGTACGAACAATCATTGTCAAGAAAAGTCCAGCTACGGCAAGAGGGATAGCTGTTGCAGTTGCAACGGCGATACCTTCAGTAGTAAAGTTACCACCTTTAATCAAGATGATCGCTGCGGCAACAGATGCAAGAGCAGCGTCAGGAGCTACAGCAGCTCCGATGTTTGCCCAACCAAGGGCGATCATTTGAAGAGATCCACCAAGCATAACACCTGCTTCGAGGTTACCAGTTGCAAGTCCGATAAGGGTACATGCGACGATTGGTTGATGGAATTGGAATTGGTCGAGGATACCTTCAAGACCTGCAAGGAAGGCAACAACTACAACCAAGATAGCAGAAATGATTGAAATATCTGACATGGTTTTATTCCTTTTCTATTTAGCTTTAATAAAGTATTTAATCCTGTTTTCAAAATGATAGAAACAGATTAAAATTATTGAACGTTTGCTTTGTTAATCAAGTCAAACAAATCTTTTTTCGTGTCGTTTGGTACTTTACGTACATCAAATTCAACACCGAGGTCACGCATTTTTTCAAATGTTGCAACATCGTCTTTGTCCATAGACAAAACGTTGTTAATCATTGTTTTACCTGTTGAGTGTGCCATAGAACCAACGTTAAGGGTTTTGATTGGCACGCCACCTTCGATTGCACGAAGTGCATCTTGTGGAGTTTCAAACAAGATAAGGGCATGAGTGTCACCGAAACGTGGGTCTTTTGCAACGTCGATCAATTTTTGAATTGGAACAACGTTTGCTTTTACTCCGTTAGGAGCTGCTTGTTTGATCAATTCTTTACGCAAATCGTCGTTTGCAACGTTATCTGAAGCAACGATGATACGGTCTGCTTTTGAATCTGGTGTCCAAGCAGTTGCGACTTGTCCATGAAGAAGACGTGTGTCAAGACGAGCAAGATTGATTTTCAATTTACCGTCTCCGATAACAGTTCCTTCTGGAATAGCAGCTTGGGCAACTGGAGCAGCCGCAGCACTAGCCCCTTCCTCAACTGGGTTAAGCTCTTCTGGAAGAGCTTTGATGCCATCTTTGGCTTCTTTAATGATATTCGCAGCGACTTTATCCACACCTGCAGTAGCGTCCATAAGGCGCTCAGTGTAGGCTTGGATCAACATCGGCAAGTTCAGTCCTGTGATGATGGCAAACTTACGTTCTGGATTTTCTCCCATCACGCGGCTAGCTTGGTTGAATGGAGATCCACTCCAAAGGTCAGCCAATACTAGAACCTCATCTTCTGCGTCAAATGCAGCCACAGCGTTGTTGAATTTAGCGTAAAGGTCATCTGGACCTTCATTTGGCATAAAGGTTACAACTTGAACCTTTTCTTGTTCACCAAAGATCATAGATCCTGATTGATGAATACCCGCAGCAAATTCGCCGTGGCTCGCAATAATGATTCCGATACTCATTATTGTCATTCCTCCTTATAAAATGTTTGACTGTATGTTTAAGAAAACTTTAAGCCTAACTTTAAGTATAAACCGTTTTCATATAAAAATCAACCATTTCTTATAAATATGTATTGCTTTTCAATGAAAACTCGCTTACAAAATGTTAATATATAAAACTTTTTGTAGAAATGTTTAAAAAGATAAGGAAGTAATTTAATATAAAAAAATGAAAACAGGTCGATTAATTGAAAAATTGTGAAAATCAAAAAAGCTAGCACAAGCTAACTTTTTGAGTGTCATAGGAACAAATCTTGTAGGGTATGGGCAACACCATCTTCATCATTTGTCAGAGAGAGTTGCTCATCTGCATATGGTAGCAAATCGGGATTGGCATTCTTCATAGCATATCCCTTGCCTGCAAATGCCAACATTTCGGTGTCATTGTGCTCATCACCGAAGGCAATCAAATCTTGTCTGTCACGGTTCATAACATTGAGCAAGTATTCTAAAGCAAAGGCTTTGTTGACCCCTTTTGGTGTACATTCGAGAATGTTGAGGGGCCCTCCCCAGGTATTGATTGCTAGTTGGTGTTGGTAAAAACGATTCATCTCATCTGCTAGCGCGTATTTATCATCGACTCTTGTTTGCAAGAGGATACAGTTAGGGTCCTTGGTCACCAATTCAGATTTGAATTGATTTTCTGGTTGGAAATTTTCTACACCAAATAGTTTGGGATTGGCAATTTCTTCATTAGGAGCCGTGATATAAAATTTCTTGCGGTATTCTCCTGCAATAAAGTCGGCTTGGATATCCTCTTTGCGTTTGACCATGTCTAAGAGGTATTTTTTGTCCAAGGTCAAGCACTTTTCGTGTTCCCAAGTCTGTCCTGGTAGATGGGTAAGAGAACCGTTGAAGTTGATCATAGGTGTGTGCAACTCTAGTTCCTGATAAAATTCTTTTGCCATACGGTAAGGGCGCCCAGTAGTGATGATGACATGGTGGCCTTTTTCAGCAATTCGTTTAATTGTGTTTCGAGTAAAATCTGAAATCTTACTCTCTGAGTTGAGCAGGGTTCCGTCCAAATCGACTGCGATAATTTTTTTAGTCATATAAACCTTCCTAGTACATTCCAGATAAGATGTCTACTATTATATCAAAAAGAAAGAAGAAAAACAGACTCAAAACAAAAATAGAAATTTCATTTTGTTAAATAAATCAAACAAACATATTGAAAAGGTGAATGATAAATGATATAATACTCTCATTGTTCGTAAAAAACAAAAGGAGATTAAACATGGACAAACTATTTAAACTAAAAGAGCACGGGACAGATGTCCGTACAGAGGTGCTTGCTGGTTTAACAACATTCTTTGCAATGAGTTATATTCTCTTTGTAAACCCTCAAATGCTTTCACAAACAGGGATGCCTGTTCAAGGTGTGTTCTTGGCAACGATTATCGGTTCTGTAGTCGGTACTTTGATGATGGCTTTCTATGCTAATTTGCCCTACGCACAAGCACCAGGTATGGGGCTCAATGCCTTCTTTACATTTACAGTTGTGTTTGGGATGGGCTATACTTGGAAAGAAGCTCTTGGTATGGTCTTCATTTGTGGAATTATTTCACTGATTATCACTTTGACAAATGTTCGTAAAATGATCATCGAATCCATTCCTACAACACTTCGTTCAGCTATTTCGGCTGGTATTGGTGTTTTCCTTGCCTATGTTGGGATTAAGAATGCTGGTCTCTTGAAATTCTCAATCGATCCAGGTACTTATACTGTAGCAGGTGAGGGAGCAGACAAGGCTCAAGCTGCACTTACTGCAAACTCAGCAGCTGTTCCAGGATTGGTAGACTTCAATACTCCAGCAGTATTGGTGGCTCTTGCTGGTCTTGCCATTACGATCTTCTTTGTTGTTAAAGGCATCAAAGGTGGAATTATTCTTTCTATTTTAACAACGACTGTGCTTGCCATTGCTGTTGGTGTTGTGAATTTGTCAGGGATTGACTTCGCTAGCAACAATCTTTCATCAGCGGTTAATGATCTAGGAACTTTGTTTGGTGCTGCTCTTGGTTCAGAAGGTTTAGGATCTTTGATTTCAAACACTTCACGTTTACCAGAAACCTTGATGGCTATTCTTGCCTTCTCACTAACGGATATTTTTGACACAATTGGTACTCTTATCGGTACTGGTGAAAAAGTTGGTATCGTTGCGACAAGCGGTGAAAACCATGAATCTGCTAAATTGGACAAGGCTCTTTACTCTGACTTGGTAGCAACTTCAGTAGGTGCCATCGCAGGTACTTCAAACGTTACGACCTATGTTGAGTCTGCGGCGGGTATCGGTGCCGGTGGACGTACTGGTTTGACAGCCCTAGTAGTTGCAATCTGTTTTGCTCTATCTAGCTTCTTTAGCCCACTTCTAGCGATTGTTCCGACAGCTGCAACAGCGCCGATTTTGATCATCGTCGGAATCATGATGCTTTCTAACTTGAAAAATATTCCTTGGGATGATATGTCTGAGGCTGTTCCTGCCTTCTTTACATCTATCTTTATGGGCTTCAGCTACTCAATCACTCAAGGGATTGCAGTTGGTTTCTTGACTTACACCTTGACAAAAGTTGTCAAAGGTCAAGCCAAGGATGTGCACGTGATGATTTGGATTTTGGATGCCTTGTTTATCCTTAACTATATCAGTATGGCACTATAAATGGTATAATATAGAAAGGGGGGCCTCCCCTTTTTATTATAAGGAGGTATATCATGAAGAAAAAAAGTATCTGGCAAGAAATTCTGGATAGAGGAATATGGGTGTTGATTTTTTTAATAGGACTGGTGTTATCTCAACTTCCCTTAATTTTATCTGCCCTTTTATCCGCTAGACAATTCCCGCTCCTCCAGTCAGGACTCTTAGTGGCTTTGCTGTCGGTTGCTATTCTAACTGTTTTTATCTTTAGTGCGCGAAAAACAGAGATTGCGAGCTTCAATCTTTCTTTTTTCAAGGCAAAAGATCTAGCCCGCTTGGTTTTGAGTTATTTGGTTATTTTCACAAGTAATTTATTCGGATCTGCCTTGCTTCGTCTGATGAATGAATCTACGACCAGCAATCAATCAACTATTAATAATCTGGTTCAGAATAGCTCGTTGATTTCCAGTTTTTTCTTACTGGTTCTGATTGCTCCCATTTGTGAGGAAATATTGTGTCGTGGAATTATCCCTAAAAAGATCTTCCGTGGGAAGGAGAAGTTGGGTTATCTTGTAGGTGCAGTCGTCTTTGCCTTGCTCCACACACCGACCAATCTGCCTTCTCTCCTTATCTATGGAGGAATGTCGACAGTTTTAACTTGGACAGCTTACAGAACAGAACGCTTAGAGATGTCGATCTTGCTTCATATGATTGTCAATGGTATTGCCTTTTGTTTGCTGGCTTTACTGGTTTTGATTAGTCGAAATGTAGGCTTGCCTTTCTAAACTATTTCCTTACTTGGAAAAGATAAATGCTAGCGTATCCATCTTTTTCTTTTTATGGTAAAATAGAGAAATAATGTGGTGAAAAACCTTGAGGAGTGACCGTATGTCCAATAAAGCTAGTCAGGCAAAAACAGCCATTTGCGGAATTATCAATGTAACCCCAGATTCCTTTTCGGATGGTGGGCAGTTTTTTGCTGTTGACCAGGCTCTTCAGCAAGCCCGTAAATTGATAGCTGAAGGAGCAAGCATGCTAGATATCGGTGGAGAATCAACTCGTCCTGGAAGTAGCTATGTTGAGATAGAAGAGGAAATCCAGCGTGTTGTTCCAGTCATCGAAGCTATCCGTAAGGAAAGTGATGTCCTCATCTCCATCGATACTTGGAAAAGTCAGGTGGCAGAAGCTGCCTTGGCTGCTGGTGCCAATCTGGTAAATGACATTACGGGTCTCATGGGAGATGAGAAAATGGCGGATGTGGTTGCTAAGGCTGAAGCGAAAGTGGTTATCATGTTTAATCCAGTCATGGCTCGACCTCAGCACCCTAGTTCGCTCATCTTCCCTCATTTTGGCTTTGGACAAGCTTTTACAGAGAAAGAGATAGCTGGCTTTGAAAAAATGCCAATCGAAGATTCGATGAAGGCTTTCTTTGAACGAGCTCTAGCGAGAGCGGAGGAAGCTGGGATTGCAAGAGAAAATATTCTGCTGGATCCAGGAATTGGCTTTGGTCTGACTAAGAAGGAAAATCTGCTCCTTCTACGTGATCTGGATAAACTGCATCAGAAAGGCTATCCAATCTTTCTTGGAGTTTCGCGCAAGCGGTTTGTTATCAGTATTCTGGAGGAAAATGGTTTTGAAGTTAATCCTGAGACCGAACTTGGTTTCCGCAATCGGGATACTGCTTCGGCCCATGTGACCAGTATCGCTGCGAGACAGGGTGTCGAAGTGGTGCGCGTGCACGATGTAGCCAGTCATAAGATGGCAGTTGAAATTGCGTCAGCCATTCGTTTGGCAGATGATGCGGAAAATCTAGATTTAAAACAATATAAATAAGATGAAAGAAATTGAAAACAATCAGTGGATTGCCCACTATCGGACGGACCAACCGCATTTTGGCTTGGAACGAATGGTGGAACTATTAGCTTTGCGAGGCAATCCCCATCTCAAACTCAAGGTTATCCATATCGGCGGAACAAATGGTAAAGGTTCGACCATTGCTTTTTTGAAAAATATGTTGGAAAAGATGGGGTTGAAAGTTGGAGTTTTTAGCTCGCCTTATCTCATTCATTACACAGACCAGATTAGCATCAACGGGAAATCCATCCCAGAAGCTAGACTAGAAGCTATAATGGCGGACTATGAGTTTTTGCTTGAGGGGGAGAAGGTCGCTGATTTACAAGGAACGACCGAGTTTGAGATTATCACAGCCATAGCCTATGATTATTTTGCCACTGAAAAAGTTGATGTGGCTATCATGGAAGTCGGCATGGGTGGACTCTTGGATAGTACTAATGTCTGTCAGCCGATTCTAACAGGAATTACGACCATTGGACTGGATCATGTGGCCCTACTTGGTGACACCTTGGAAGCCATAGCAGAGCAGAAAGCTGGTATTGTCAAACAAGGGATTCCTTTGGTGACAGGAGGCATTGCTCCAGAAGCCTTGGCTGTTATCGACCATATGGCAGAAGCTAAACATGCACCGAGACTTGCCTATGGAAAAGATTATCAGGTTCGTCATCAAGAAAGCGTGGTAGCGGGTGAAATCTTTGATTATACCAGTTCTGTCAGACAAGGTCGCTTCCAGACAGGTCTGCTGGGCTTGCATCAGATCGAGAATGCGGGGATGGCCATAGCTTTACTTGATACTTTTTGTCAAGAAGATGGTCAAGAGCTAGCAAGCAATGACTTGGTTGCCCAAGCCTTGAAAGAAACAAGGTGGCCAGGGCGTTTGGAGGTCGTGTCTAGTGAACCTCTAATGATTTTAGATGGGGCTCATAATCCGCATGCTATCAAGGCTTTGTTGAATACTTTGCAAGAACGCTTTGCTGACTATCATAAAGAAATTCTCTTTACTTGTATCAAAACCAAGGCCTTGGAGGATATGTTGGATTTGCTAGAGTCGGTGCCAAATAGTCAACTGACTCTGACTTGTTTTGACGATAGTCGGGCGACAGATGAGAACGTGCTGAAAGAGACAGCTAAGTCTAGAAATCTCAATTACCAAAGTTGGCAGGAATTTTTAGAACAAAAAATGACAGAAGATGAAGAGAAAAAAACAGTTAGGCTTGTCACGGGTTCCTTGTATTTCTTGAGCCAAGTGAGAGCCTATCTGATGGAGAGGAAGAACGAGAATGGATACACAAAAGATTGAAACGGCTGTAAAAATGATTATTGAGGCTGTCGGTGAGGACGCTAACCGCGAGGGCTTGCAGGAAACACCTGCTCGTGTAGCCCGTATGTACCAAGAGATTTTTTCAGGTCTTGGTCAAACTGCTGAGGAACACCTGTCAAAATCTTTTGAGATTATTGATGACAATATGGTAGTGGAGAAGGATATCTTTTTCCATACCATGTGTGAACAC
This sequence comes from Streptococcus oralis, assembly GCF_021497885.1. Taxonomy (NCBI): domain Bacteria; kingdom Bacillati; phylum Bacillota; class Bacilli; order Lactobacillales; family Streptococcaceae; genus Streptococcus; species Streptococcus oralis. The sequence goes on along the minus strand of NZ_CP046523.1, from coordinate 1,693,230 downwards.
CACTTCTTGCCCTTTTATGGGAGAGCGCACATTGCCTATGTTCCAGACGGTCGTGTGGCAGGCTTGTCCAAGCTAGCCCGTACGGTTGAAGTTTATTCTAAAAAACCACAGATTCAAGAACGGTTGAATATCGAAGTGGCCGATGCCTTGATGGACTACTTGGGGGCTAAGGGAGCCTTTGTTGTCATTGAGGCTGAGCATATGTGTATGAGCATGCGTGGTGTTCGAAAACCAGGTACTGCAACCTTGACGACAGTAGCTCGAGGTCTATTTGAGACCGATAAGGATCTCCGAGATCAGGCTTATCGTCTAATGGGACTATAAAAAGAATCCGCTTCATGCGGATTTTTCTAGAAAGGACTAGTTATGGATCAACTGCAGATTAAAGATTTGGAAATTTTTGCCTATCATGGTCTCTTTCCTAGTGAGAAAGAATTGGGGCAAAAGTTTGTTATTTCCGCAAGCTTATCCTATGATATGACCAAGGCGGCGACAGACTTGGATTTGGCGGCTTCTATCCATTACGGCGAACTTTGTCAGCAGTGGACAGCTTGGTTTCAGGAAACCACTGAGGACTTGATTGAAACGGTAGCTTACAAACTAGTTGAACGTACCTTTGAGACTTATCCTCTTGTCCAAGAGATTGAGTTGGAACTAAAAAAACCTTGGGCTCCAGTGCATTTACCGCTAGATACCTGCTCAGTGACCATCCGCCGTCGCAAGCAACGAGCTTTTATCGCTCTAGGAAGCAATATGGGGGACAAGCAAGCAAACTTGGAACAAGCCATTGACAAACTGCGAGTTCGAGGTATCCATATTCTCAAAGAATCCAGTGTCTTGACGACGGAACCTTGGGGTGGTGTGGAGCAGGATAGTTTTGCTAATCAGGTGATTGAAGTGGAAACATGGCTACCAGCACCAGTCTTGTTAGAGACCTTGTTAAGTATTGAGTCAGAAATGGGACGGGTTCGAGAGGTGCATTGGGGGCCTCGTTTGATTGATTTGGACCTACTCTTTGTGGAGGACCAGGTCATTTATACAGACGACCTCATCTTACCTCATCCTTATATAGCAGAACGCCTCTTTGTCCTTGAGTCTCTGCAAGAAATAGCTCCTCATTTTATTCATCCAATGCTAAAGCAACCAATTCGCCACTTGTATCAAGAATTGAACAAATAGAAAAAACTCTAGTTCCTCAGCAGTTTGCGCCGAGAAGCTAGAGTTTTTAAAATAGGTCATTTTCTTCAGGAAGGAGGATGGTTTCTTTCCCGTCCATGTCTAAAACAAGAACCCGAGGAGGGTAAAGAGGGTCGAAGGGATGATTAAAATCAAAGTCGATACTAGTCGGCAGGTGCTGACTAGAGAAATGGAAGGTGATGGTTCCCTCGTTATTTAGCAGTTGAAATTCAAGTTCCTCTTCTAATTCAAAGACGTTTTTCAAAAAATGATCGATAATATACCACAAAGAGTCGATAACATCGTCAGGCAAGCTGGTCACAACGCCAAAACTGGCCGAACGTCTCTGAGTATTTGTAAAAGCCATAAACATTCCCTCCCTCCTTTCATTTTTCCTTATCATACAGCAAAACATCCCAAAAATCAAGAAATCGTACTCGCTTTTTCAAAATGGGAATAGGTTGTGAAATTTTTTCAAAGTTTCTCTAAAAAATACTTGAAAGTGTTTACAATAAGTGATAAAATGGAGTAAGCAGATGTATGAAAGCGAAATTTTCAATATAGAAAGGAAACAGAATGAACACAGATGATACAGTAACGATTTATGATGTTGCCCGTGAAGCTGGGGTTTCAATGGCAACTGTTAGCCGTGTAGTGAATGGCAATAAGAACGTCAAAGAGAATACTCGTAAAAAAGTTCTAGAGGTGATTGATCGTCTTGACTACCGTCCAAATGCGGTAGCGCGTGGCTTGGCCAGCAAGAAAACCACGACAGTTGGTGTTGTGATTCCAAATATCACCAATGGCTATTTTTCAACCCTAGCCAAGGGGATTGATGATATTGCAGAGATGTATAAGTACAATATCGTCCTAGCCAACAGTGATGAAGATGATGAAAAAGAAGTTTCAGTAGTTAATACTCTCTTTTCAAAACAGGTTGACGGGATCATTTTTATGGGTTATCACTTGACTGAAAAGATTCGTTCAGAATTTTCTCGATCTCGGACACCAGTTGTCCTTGCAGGAACAGTGGATATCGAACACCAGTTGCCAAGTGTTAATATTGACTACAAACAAGCAACGATTGATGCAGTAACTCATTTGCTTCAGGAAAATGAAAAGATTGCCTTTGTCAGTGGGCCACTTGTTGATGATATCAACGGCAAAATTCGATTGATTGGTTACAAGGAAGCATTGAAAAAGGCAGGAATCCCTTATAGCGAGGGCTTGGTATTTGAGTCTAAATACAGCTATAATGATGGCTATGCCTTGGCAGAACGCTTGGTTTCTTCACAGGCTACAGCTGCAGTTGTGACAGGTGATGAATTGGCTGCGGGTGTGTTAAATGGCTTGGCAGATCACGGTATTTCTGTACCGGAAGAGTTTGAAATCATTACGACAGATGATTCTCAAATTGCACGATTCACTCGTCCAAACTTAACGACAATTGCTCAACCTCTATACGACCTTGGTGCTATCAGTATGCGTATGTTGACCAAGATTATGCATAAGGAAGAGTTGGAAGAACGTGAAGTTCTTTTGCCTCACGGTTTGACAGAACGTCGTTCGACACGAAAACGCAAGTAGAAAAAATCAGGGAATCGAGAAGATTTCCTGATTTTGTATTCTAGAGAAGAGGATTAGCCTTCCATATAGTCTTTTAAGGCCTGCCCTTTTAGTCCCGCGTTGATAGCAATCAATAATTTGAGGCGCGCTTTTTGAGCATTGAGTTCTTTGACAAAGAAAACACCAGCTCGTTGCAACTGCACTCCTCCGCCTTGGTAGGCATAAACAGGTTCTGCAATTCCGTTAAAACAACGTGAAACCAAGGCGACTGGAATGCCTTTTTGGAGGAGACTTTCTAATTTTTGAGCTGTTTCTTTGGGTACATTACCTGCTCCAAAAGCTTGAACGACTAATCCATCTAGGTGATCTAGGTCAAGCATATCAATCAGCTCATCTGTCATACCTGCATAGGCTGAGATGATGGGAACTAGACCTTGAATATGTTCGAGATCAAAGCGGACTCGCGGTTCAGCTGTTTTGAAGTAGAGGATTTCTTGCTTCATGATGAGACCGAGAGGCCCGTGAGTAGGAGTTTGAAAGGTACCGACGTTGGTCGTATGGGTTTTGGTAACATACTTGGCCGCGTGGATCTCATCATTCATGACGACCAGCACACCCTTGTCGGCTGCTTTGTCATCGCTGGCAACTCGTAAAGCACTCAGATAGTTATAAACTCCATCGCTACCGAGTTCGTTTGAACTACGCATAGCTCCTGTTAGAACGATGGGCATGGGCGGAATTTTCATGGTATCAAGGAAGTAGGCAGTTTCCTCTAGCGTATCTGTCCCATGTGTGATGACAACTCCATCGTAGTGGTCTGCTTCCTCTTTAATTTTATGATAGAGCGCAAGCATATGCTTGGGTTTGATATGGGGACTTGGCAGGTTAAAAAGGTCTAGGGCATGAACCTCAATCCCTTCAAGTGGATTGGATACATGGTTCATGGGATTGTCCTGGCTGGTCACAACTGCGCCAGAGGCGTCTGCTTGCATGGAAATAGTCCCACCTGTATGTAAAACAAGGATTTTCTTAGGCATGAATTACTCACTCTTTCTGAAATGTGGTATAATCATTGTAACACAAAAGGGGAGAATGGGATAGGATGGAAGTCAAAGCTGTTTTTTTTGATATCGATGGAACGCTAGTCAACGATCGTAAGAGTGTTTTGAAATCCACTAAGGACGCGATTAGGATTGTGAAAGAGCAAGGGGTGCTTGTTGGAGTAGCGACAGGACGAGGGCCGTTTTTTGTCAAGGAATTGATGGAAGATTTAGATCTGGATTTTGCAATAACTTATAACGGACAATATATCTTTAATAAAGAAAAAGTCTTATTTGCAAGTCCGATTGCTAAGTCAAGCCTGCGTCAACTGATTGCTTATGCTAAAAAGGAGCGAAAAGAAATTGCTCTTGGAACTGAGCATGCCGTTGTTGGTTCGAAAATTATGTCATTTGGTCTTGGATCCTTTTCGCAGCTGGTTAGCCGTTTCATTCCAACTGGCTTAACAAGAACCGTTAGTCGCTCTTTTAATCGGATGGTTAGCAAGGCAGTTCCTCAAAAGGAAGATGACCTACTTAACTTGATTAATCAACCCATTTATCAAGTTTTGATGCTGATGACGCCAGAAGAATCTGAGAAAGCTGCAAGTGATTTTGAAGATTTGAAATTGACTCGAAGCAATCCCTTCGCTGCGGATATCATCAACCAAGGAAATTCCAAACTAGAAGGCATTCGCCGAGTCGGGAAAGAGTATGGTTTTGATCTCAACCAAGTCATGGCTTTCGGAGATTCAGATAATGACCTGGAAATGTTGGCAGGTGTTGGTATGTCTGTAGCCATGGGAAATGGCAGTAGCAGCGTCAAAGAGGTTGCTAAGCACATTACTGCAAGTAACCAACAAGATGGCATCCACAAGGCGCTCGAACATTTTGGAGTCTTGGCTTCAGAAAAAGTGTTTGTCAGTCGAGATTACCACTTTAATAAGGTCAAGACCTTCCACCACATGATGGATGAACGGACGCAGGAAGAGCCACAGGCATGGGATGTTGAAGGTGCAACCCACCGCGCAGACTTTAAAATTGAAGAATTAGTAGAGTTTGTCCGAGCGGCAAGTTCTTCGGAGGAAGAATTCCAGCAGTCGCTTGCAAGCATGCATGCGGCACTTGACAAGGCGGCCGAAAAGGTGAGGCAAAAAACGCCTGCCCAAAAAGATCTAATCGGGCAGGTTGATGCCTTAATCGATACACTGTATTTTACTTACGGCAGTTTTGCCTTGATGGGAGTGGATCCAGAACGCATCTTTGATATTGTGCATGAGGCAAACATGGGGAAGGTTTTTCCTGATGGAAAAGCCCATTTTGATCCAGTTACACATAAAATCTTAAAACCGGATGACTGGGACGAAAAATATGCTCCAGAACCTGCTATCAGAAAGGAACTGCAGCGTCAGCTCAAGGCTTATGAGCGACATAAAGAGAGAAATAAGTAAGAAAAAAGGGAGCCTAGCAGGCTCCTTTTGTGTTTCTATAATGTTTTTTCTTGTTCTCTCACGACGAGCAAATCAACTTTTGCGTGGCGGAGGATGTATTCAGATGAAGAGCCAACCAAGAGGCGTTCAAAGGCATTAAGACCTGTTGCACCGACGAGAATCAAGTCAACATTTTCTGCGTCTGGAATGGTACGGGCAAGGAGAGTTTTTGGATTTCCCATTTCGATGACGGTATGAATATCGGTCACACCCGCATCTTTTGCACGTTTTTCGTACTCTTTCATCAAACTTTCAGCATCTACTTGAAGTTCTTCGTAGACTTCAGCATCAAAGGTAGATACGCTTTGAAGAGCGCGTGTGTCAATAACATGGGCAATGGTGAGCTTGGAATCATTGCGTAGAGCAGTGTAAACACCTTTAACAAAAGCCAAGTCTGCCTCTTTAGAACCATCAATTGCAACCATAACATTTTGGTAACGTTGTGCCATAATGAAACCTCCTGAAATTTTCTTACTGTTATTGTAATCCTTTTCACTAAAGAAGTAAAGTAAAAATCATATTTAAATAAATATTATCGGAGATTCGATTTGGTGGAGATATGTTAAAATAAAAGAAAACGGGATAGTAGGAAACATAGTGAGGGGATGAGAAAGTATGAAAGATTTTGTTCAAGCTTCTAAAAAAATAAGTCTTCTTTATCATGGAATCATCCTTGCGTCACTTGTAGGAGAAGTAGTGATGCTTTGGCAGCTGGAAAGAGTCGTGCCTGTTCTCTATCCAGGTTTTGTCGGCTTTCTTCTCTTTCACTTAGTCTACCACACCATTTTATTTGTGATTGCAAAGAGAAGTGGTCGCTTGGACTATTTGGTCACGTGGGGGCTCTTTCTCATGTTTAATCTTTTGTATGATTCTTTTTTAGCATTGGTCTTCCTAGGTTTGTCTTTTGGTATGTGAAAAAATACTTCTGCATTCTAATTGTTTAGACAGTGAGAACCTAGTCGTTGTGAGTTTTTTTCTTTGCTTGCTCATTTCAGGAAACTTGTCGCAATCCCTTTCTAGTGGTATAATGTTACTATCTCGATGAATTGAGGAAACAAGATGAAAGAATATAACAAGTCTAGTAAGTTAGAGCATGTTGCCTATGATATCCGTGGCCCTGTTTTGGAAGAAGCTATGCGGATGCGAGCAAACGGAGAAAAGATTTTACGTCTGAATACAGGGAATCCAGCAGAATTTGGCTTTACAGCGCCAGATGAGGTCATTCATGACTTGATTATGAATGCGCGTGATAGTGAAGGGTATTCTGACTCTAAAGGGATTTTCTCAGCCCGTAAGGCCATCATGCAGTATTGCCAACTGAAGAACTTCCCCAATGTAGACATTGATGATATTTACCTTGGAAATGGTGTCAGTGAACTGATTGTTATGTCCATGCAAGGGCTTTTGGATAATGGCGATGAGGTCTTGGTGCCTATGCCAGACTATCCTCTCTGGACAGCCGCTGTCAGCCTAGCTGGGGGAAATGCCGTTCACTATATCTGTGATGAAGCTGCAGAATGGTACCCTGATATTGACGATATCAAGTCAAAAATTACTTCCAATACCAAGGCAATCGTCCTTATCAACCCAAATAACCCAACTGGAGCCCTTTATCCTAAGGAACTCTTGTTGGAGATTATTGAAATCGCTCGTCAAAACGATTTGATCATCTTTGCGGATGAGATTTATGACCGTATGGTGATGGATGGGCATGTGCACACGCCTGTGGCAAGCTTGGCACCAGATGTCTTCTGTGTCAGCATGAACGGTCTTTCGAAATCCCACCGTATCGCTGGTTTTCGTGTGGGTTGGATGGTCTTGTCTGGTCCTAAGACTCATGTCAAGGGCTATATCGAAGGTCTCAATATGCTGTCCAACATGCGCCTTTGTTCTAACGTTTTGGCCCAGCAAGTCGTACAAACATCACTAGGTGGGCACCAGTCAGTGGACGAATTACTCCTTCCTGGTGGTCGTATCTATGAGCAAAGAAACTTCATTTACAATGCTATTCAAGATATTCCAGGTTTGTCTGCGGTCAAGCCGAAGGCGGGTCTTTATATCTTCCCGAAAATTGACCGCAATATGTACCGCATCAATGATGATGAACAGTTCGTTCTTGATTTCTTGAAACAAGAAAAGGTTCTCTTGGTTCATGGTCGCGGCTTTAATTGGCAAGAACCAGACCATTTCCGTATCGTTTACCTCCCACGAGTGGACGAATTAGCACAAATCCAAGAAAAGATGACTCGTTTCTTGAAACAGTATCGTAGATAGGGCTTTCATAGGAAAAGCTAGAAAACATTTGCTTGGAGCTATTGACAAAAGTGGCAGAATCAGATAGAATAGTAAAGTATGTTTAGTAACTGATCACTTTATAGCCGGCTAAACGAATACAAAATCTATGAGGAGGTATTCATCGTGAAACGTACTTATCAACCAAGTAAACTTCGTCGTGCGCGCAAACACGGATTCCGTAACCGTATGTCAACTAAAAACGGTCGTCGCGTATTGGCAGCTCGTCGTCGTAAAGGACGCAAAGTTTTGGCTGCATAATCCAAACGAATTCAACAAAGAAGTCAGTAGGAACTCGAGTCTACTGGCTTTTCTTTTTCCTATAATATCAGTCTGTAAATGCTTTATATTTTTTCTGAAATAGTGTATAATGTTTCACATACTATAAAAATGGAGAACAGTTATGAAGAAATCAAAAGCCCTCCTACTAGGGGCTGGAATTTTGAGTGCAAGCTTCTTGATGGTGGCTTGTAGTTCGGCGCAATCAAATACAGATAAAACCTACTCGTATGTATTTGCCAGCAATCCAGATACATTAGACTATATCACTTCGACACGTGGCTCGACTTCTAGCATTACGACAAACTTGATTGATGGTTTGTTGGAAAATGATAAGTACGGTAACCTCGTTCCTTCTATGGCAGAGTCATGGACAGTATCAAAAGACGGTTTAACCTATACCTATAAAATCCGCCAAGGGGCTAAGTGGTATACCTCTGAAGGAGAAGAGTATGCTGAAGTGACAGCACATGACTTTGTGACGGGTCTTAAGTATGCAGCGGATAAAAAGGCTGAGAACTTGTACTTGGTACAAGACTCCATCAAAGGTTTGGCAGATTATGTCGAAGGGAAAACATCTGACTTTGAGACGGTTGGAGTCAAGGCAGTGGACGACTATACTCTCCAATACACTTTGAACAAACCGGAGTCTTATTGGAATTCAAAGACAACAGGGGGAATTTTGAGTCCTGTCAATGAAGCCTTTTTGAAATCTAAGGGAGATGATTTTGGAAGTGTTACCCCATCTAGTATCCTGTCAAATGGGCCATACTTGTTCAAGTCTTTCACATCAAAATCTTTAATTGAGTTTGAAAAGAACCCTAATTACTGGGATAAGGACAACGTCAAGATTGAGAAGGTAAAACTTTCCTTCTATGATGGTTCAGACCAAGATAGTTTGGCTCGAGGATTCTTAGAAGGCAACTACACAGATGGCCGTATCTTCCCGACAAGCTCTGTCTTTGACCAGTTGAAAAAAGGGAATGAAGATAAGATTACCTATACTCCTCAGGATGCTGTGACTTTCTACTATCTCTTCAATGTCAACCGTCAAAGTTACAATCAAACAATGAAACAGACGGATAAAGAAAAGACGGATTCTCGTGCAGCTATGCAAAATAAGGACTTCCGTCAGGCGATTAACTTTGCCTTTGACCGTCATGCCTATGCCGCACAGACAAATGGAGAAGATGGAGCTGACCGTATCCTTCGAAACACTGTCACACCAAGCAACTTTGTTCAAATCGGTAGGAAAAACTTTGGAGATGCTGTCAATGAAAAGATAGTCAACTATGGTACAGAGTGGGCTAATGTCAATCTAAACGACGCTCAGCCTGCCTTCTTGAATGCTGATAAAGCCAAGGCAGAATTTGCCAAAGCCAAAGAAAGCTTACAGGCAGAAGGTGTGACCTTCCCTATCCATTTAGACATGCCGGTGGATCAGACTGCTAAGTTGGACGTACAGCAAGCCAGTTCTTTCAAGCAGACGGTTGAGGAGACACTTGGATCAGATAATATTGTTATCGATGTGATTCAACTTTCTCCAGACGAGAAAGACAATGCAACCTTCTTTGCTGACACAGCTGAACAAAAGGACTATGACATTGACATCTCAGGCTGGAGCGGAGATTACTCTGATCCCAAGACCTATCTTGACCTCTTGGATCCAGACTCTGGTTCTCAGTTAAAAAATCTTGGCTTGACTCCAGGAAAAGACAATGGTGTTAAGGAAAAAATCGGTCTCTCTACCTACAAGAAGTTGTTGGATGCGGCAGATAAAGAAGTTGAAAACACTCAGGTTCGCTATGAGAAATTTGCCGAAGTTCAAGCTTGGCTAACAGATAGTGCTCTCTTTATGCCAGTTCAAAGCGGAGGAGCTAATCCAATCTTCCGTAAGACTGTACCGTTCACAGGAGCCTTCTCATTTGTCGGACACAAAGGGGATGCGGACAACTACAAATACCTTGAGTTGCAAAAAGATCCCGTGACTGCGAAACAGTACCAAGAACTTTATGAAAAATGGCAAAAAGAAAAAACTGAGTCCAATAAAAAAGCTCAAGAAGATTTAGCTAACCACATTCAATAATATTCCTAGTCATGCTTTTTAGTTAAGCATAGTGGCTGGATTCAGAAAAAGGCCCCACCAGACGCTTTTTGGTTCTGGTAGGGCCTTTTCTTTATTCTTTTAAGTGATAAGAGTAGCTAGCGACAACGACGTCTTCGTGCCACCTGAGAGCGTATTTTAGTTTGAGGCTCATTTGATTGTGCAGGATATTTTGCCAAGGCTTGTTAGGGATAAACTGTGGGACAAGGACTGTAACGGTGTAGTTTTTTTGCTTAGCTTCTTGGGCGATTCGTTTGACATACTTAACACTAGGGGTGATGATGTCGCGGTAACTGGTATTGATATTCTTCAGAGTGATATTTGGGAAGTAGTCGGCAAATTCCTGAAGAATTTCTTGGTCTTTTTCTGCCGTTTCTTTAGTAGAAATGTGCATGGCTAACACTTCATCACCGATACTTTGAGCGTAGTTAATGGCTCCGACACTTACTCGAGTAACATTCCCTACTAGGACAAGGACAAGGTTGCCGTCATAAGTGCGCTTTTCAATTCCTTCGTAGAGTCGTAGCTGTTTTGCCACTTTTTGGTAATGGTTGTGAATGGACAAAAAGAGGAAAGTTAGAACTAGGATAATTGGGAAGAATGGCCAGATATCACCCAGTCTGAAGAGGAGTAAAATGAGGACAATGGCATAACAAATGATGGCCCCAAGGATATTAGCGAAGGCAGATTTTAAGAAGTTTACTCCTTTTTCCTTTTTCCAATGGCGAATCATCCCAGTCTGAGAAAGGGCAAAGGGAACGAAGACCCCGATAGTATAAAGAGGAATCAAGCGTTCAGTATTCCCATTAAAAATGAGAAGAAGGATCATAGCCCCAAAGGCCAGAGTTAAGATACCGTTGGAGTAGCCAAGACGATCCCCTTTTTCCATAAAGAGATGAGGCATGTACTTGTTTTTGGCCATATTGTAGGACAGCATAGGGAAGGCTGAAAAGCCAGTATTTGCAGCTACAGCTAGAATCAAGGCTGTTGAGAACTGGAAGAGATAGTAGCTAGCATGACCAAAGAATGAATCACCAAGAATGCCCTTGGCCATTTGTGAAAGGATGGTTTCTCCGTGTTGAGGCATAATCCCCATCCAGTAGTTTAGGAAGGTAATGCCTGCAAAAAGAAAACCTAAAATCAAGGACATGATGGTCAAGGTCTGAGCAGCATTCTTTTCTTTCGGAGTTTTGAAAAATGGTACCGCATTTGAAATAGCCTCAACCCCTGTCAGAGAGGCAGAGCCACTGGTAAAGGCTCTCAATAGGAGAACGATGGAAAGGCTCGGAACAGTTTGTCCAATGGTTGAAGTCGCCTGATAGTTTAGGGAACCTGTAAACAGTTGAAAGAACCCATAAAGCAAGAGAAAGACGGTACTGAAGATAAAGAGGTAGACGGGAATCATCAGAGAGCTGGCAGATTCTTTCAATCCTCTTAAATTCAAGAGCATGAGCAGGCAGACTAGGAAAATAGAGATATGAAGATTGTAGGGATGGAGGGCAGGAATGGCTGCTGTAATAGCATCAGCTCCCGACGCAACGGATACGGCTACTGTCAGCATATAGTCAATAAGGAGGCTTCCCCCTGCAATCAAGCCTAGTTCAGGGGAGAGATTTTCCCGAGTGACCATATAAGCCCCACCACCTTGAGGATAGGCGTGAATAATTTGACGATAGGAAATGGTCAAACTAGCGAGCAGTAAGAGGACAAAAATACCGATAGGGAGGCTCCACCAAATGGCGAGAGGAGAGAGACTGACTAAAACGAGAATGACTTGTTCAGGTCCATAGGCAATAGAAGACAGGGCATCACTGGATAACATTGCAAGTGCCTGCATTTTTCCAAGTAATCCCCCTTCACCATCTGTGAGAGACTTGAGTGGCCGACCGATAAAGGTATATTTTAATTTTCTAAACATTTTCTTTTCCTTTGCTGAAAATTTCAATAAGTGTTATTATACTGCTTTGAAAAAATGCAGTCAAGGGAGAATGATCGGTATTAGAATATTTTTACAAGCCGGGGGATGCTATTTTTGGTATAATAGATGGAAGAATGAGGTTAAGAGAAATGATTTTTGATACGCACACACATTTAAATGTAGAAGAATTTGCAGGACGTGAGGCAGAAGAAATCGCCTTGGCTGCTGAGATGGGTGTGACACAGATGAATATTGTTGGTTTTGATAAGCCAACCATTGAACGAGCCCTAGAGTTGGCAGATGAGTATGAGCAACTCTACGCAACTATTGGCTGGCATCCGACGGAAGCAGGCACTTACACAGATGAGATCGAAGCTTACTTGCTTGAAAAACTAAAACATCCTAAGGTCGTTGCCTTGGGGGAGATTGGTCTGGACTATCACTGGATGACAGCATCTAAGGAAGTGCAGGAACAGGTTTTTCGCCGTCAGATTCAGTTGTCTAAGGATTTGAATTTGCCTTTTGTGGTCCATACCCGTGATGCGCTAGAAGATACTTATGAGATTATCAAGAGTGAGGGCGTTGGTCCTCGTGGTGGGATTATGCATTCATTTTCAGGCTCTTTGGAGTGGGCTGAGAAGTTTGTCGAGCTTGGCATGACCATTTCTTTCTCGGGAGTGGTGACCTTTAAGAAAGCGACGGATATCCAAGAAGCTGCTAAAGAGCTACCTTTGGATAAAATTTTGGTAGAGACGGATGCCCCCTACCTGGCTCCTGTTCCTAAACGTGGCCGTGAAAACAAAACAGCCTACACACGCTATGTGGTGGACTTTATCGCGGATTTGCGTGGGATGACGACTGAGGAGTTAGCCGCAGTAACAACTGCAAATGCGGAGCGTATCTTTGGATTGGACAGCAAGTGATGAAAGAAAAAATTTCCCAAGTCATTGTGGTCGAAGGTCGCGATGATACGGCCAATCTCAAACGTTACTTTGATGTAGAGACCTATGAAACACGAGGTTCCGCAATAAATGACCAGGATATAGAGCGGATTCGTCGCCTGCATGAACTGCATGGAGTCATTGTCTTTACAGATCCAGATTTTAATGGGGAACGCATTCGTCGCATGATTATGACGGCCATTCCAACAGTGCAGCATGCCTTCCTCAAGCGAGATGAGGCTGTTCCCAAATCTAAGTCCAAGGGACGTTCTCTGGGAATTGAACACGCCAGCTATGAAGACCTAAAAACAGCGCTGGCTCAGGTGACAGAGCAATTTGAAAACGAGAGTCAGTTTGACCTCAGTCGGAGCGACTTGATTCGCCTAGGTTTCCTAGCGGGAGCAGACAGTCGTAGACGCCGAGAGTATCTAGGCGAACAGCTCCGCATCGGCTATTCCAATGGAAAACAGCTGCTCAAGCGGTTGGAGTTGTTTGGAGTAACCTTGGCAGAAGTGGAAAAAGTGATGACTAAGTATTCAAACTAAGGAAATCAGAAATGAAAAAAGTAATTATTACAGGTGGCAATAGTGGTATTGGCTACCAGTCTGCTAAACAGTTGGCTGAGAAGGGCTGGTCGGTGACCCTGTTTTGCCGGCGAAAAGAAGCTGCTGAGCAAGCCTGTGAGAAAATCCGTCAACAAACAGGAAATCCGCATGTAGATTATATCTTGGTTGATCTATCTGATGTGAAGAGTGTCAGAAAAGTGGCGGAACAGTATATTCAAAAAGAAGACGTTCTAGACGTTCTGATTAACAATGCAGCTGATTTTGATTTGTCAGTCAAAAAGCCAATCCTGACTAGAGAGGGATTAGAAAAGCAATTCGCGACCAACGTGGTTGCTCCCTTTTTACTTTCTACTTTGTTGAGAGGCTTGTTGGAAAAGTCTGAGAATGGTCGAATTATTAATATTTCTTCTCAAGGGCTGATGCTTTATCCCTTCATGAAGCTTGATTTTGAAAATTTAGCTGGTCAAAAACATTATAGTCCTGCTAAGACCTATTATCAGAATAAACTAGCCTTGTTGATGCTGTCGCTTTATATGCGGAAACATTGGAAAGGTATCAAGGTTCAGGCGATTCGTGTGACCAATGTCAAAGTTGATATGCGCCGCTATGATCACCTCAGCGCTTTTATGAAAAATCTGTATAAAATTAAGTCAAGATTTTCGATTAATCCTGAAGAAATGGCGAAAGTCTATACAGCTTTATCTACAGAAGATGGATATGACGGTTTTTTGTATGACGAGAAATGCAGAGAAGTAAAGGCTAACGCATCTGCGTACAAGGAAGAAGACCAGAAAAAACTCTACACCTTGTTAGAGAAAATGACATTTTCAAGAGACAATCTATAAAGAATTAGAAAAATAAATTTTATGCTTACTTCAATAGTGGAAAGAAATTTAGATATCGAAATCTGTTTGGAGAGTCCTGAAAAGTGATAACAATGACCCGATACCCCGAAAATATAAGGGGAATGTGTTACAATAGAGGTACCTAGATTTATTTTGATAGCGTTAAGATAGAAACTTATAAGGACAGTGCGAAATGAAAATTCGAGTTGATAGAGATTCTATTTGTATGGGGGATGATGTACTGCCTCATGAGGTGGAATTTGAGATTCCTGAAGATATGACGGTGAAAGAATTTTTTGACTTTCTAGAAAAGGAACGATATTTGCCGTCTGTTCGAGGAAACAATGTCGCTTGGGAACTCCGTACTCGAAATGGGGAACAAGGTGTTTATTTCACCAAAACACGAGAGGTTATCCATCCAGACGCGATCTTAAAAGAGATGTTGGAAGGTATTACTGAGACTCCCTTATTTGTTTTGCTCTATCATTATACTCCGGAAGCATATTATATTAGAAAAGAGAATAAATGAGAATTGCAGATTATAGCGTGACCAAGGCAGTGCTGGAGCGTCACGGTTTTACCTTTAAAAAGTCCTTCGGGCAAAATTTCCTGACGGATACCAATATCCTTCAAAAAATCGTGGATACAGCTGAAATTGATGATCAGGTTAATGTCATCGAAATCGGGCCAGGGATTGGTGCCTTGACAGAATTTTTGGCTGAGCGTGCAGCTCAAGTCATGGCATTTGAGATCGACCACCGTTTGGTACCGATTTTGGCAGATACCCTGCGTGATTTTGACAATGTAACAGTAGTCAACGAGGACATTCTCAAAGTTGACTTGGCCCAGAATATCCAGAATTTCAAAAATCCTGAATTGCCGATTAAGGTAGTTGCCAATTTGCCCTACTATATCACAACGCCTATTCTCATGCATTTAATCGAGAGTGGCATTCCTTTTAGTGAGTTTGTCGTCATGATGCAAAAAGAAGTGGCGGATCGCATCTCAGCACAGCCCAATACCAAGGCTTACGGTAGTTTGTCGATTGCTGTTCAATATTACATGACAGCAAAGGTTGCCTTTATCGTGCCTCGTACGGTCTTTGTACCAGCACCAAACGTGGACTCAGCTATCTTGAAAATGGTGCGCCGTCCAGACCCTGCCGTAGCAGTGGAAGATGAGCAGCTCTTCTTTAAGGTTTCCAAGGCTAGCTTCACTCATCGTCGCAAGACCTTATGGAACAATTTGACAGGCTACTTTGGGAAGACCGAAGAAATCAAGGACAAACTGACCAAGGCTTTGGACCAGGCAGGCTTATCTCCATCTGTGCGTGGGGAAGCTCTCAGCTTAGAAGAGTTTGCCAGCCTAGCAGATGCGCTTAAAGGACAGGGACTCTAAGATGCAGGGACAAATCATTAAAGCCTTAGCAGGATTCTACTATGTAGAGAGTGATGGTCAAGTCTATCAGACACGTGCGCGTGGGAATTTCCGTAAAAAAGGTCACACACCCTACGTCGGAGACTGGGTAGATTTTTCTGCTGAGGAAAATTCCGAAGGTTATATCCTCAAGATCCACGAACGGAAAAATAGTCTGGTCCGTCCGCCTATTGTTAATATTGACCAAGCAGTGGTTATCATGTCGGTCAAGGAGCCGGATTTTAATAGCAATTTGCTGGATCGCTTCTTGGTTCTTTTGGAGCACAAGGGTATCCATCCCATCGTCTATATTTCTAAAATGGATTTGCTAGAAGATAGGGAAGAATTAAGTTTTTACCAACAAACCTATCGTGCTATTGGTTACGACTTTGTGACTAGTAAGGAAGAGCTATTGCCTTTGTTGACAGGCAAAGTGACAGTTTTTATGGGGCAGACAGGTGTTGGGAAGTCAACCCTCCTCAATAAAATCGCACCGGACCTCAATCTTGAAACAGGAGAAATCTCAGACAGTCTTGGTCGCGGTCGTCATACCACTCGGGCTGTTAGTTTTTACAACCTCAATGGAGGTAAAATCGCAGACACGCCAGGATTTTCATCGCTGGATTATGAAGTGTCAACGGCTGAAGACCTCAATCAGGCCTTTCCAGAGATTGCCAGTGTCAGTCGAGACTGTAAGTTCCGTACTTGTACCCATACCCATGAGCCGTCCTGTGCGGTCAAGCCAGCTGTAGAAGAGGGTATCATTGCAACCTTCCGTTTTGACAACTACCTGCAATTCCTCAGCGAAATTGAAAATCGCAGAGAAACCTATAAAAAAGTCAGCAAAAAAATTCCAAAATAAGGAGAAACCTATGTCTCAATACAAGATTGCTCCGTCAATTCTGGCAGCAGATTATGCCAACTTTGAACGTGAAATCAAGCGCCTAGAAGCAACTGGTGCAGAATATGCCCATATCGATATCATGGATGGGGACTTTGTACCACAAATCAGTTTTGGTGCAGGTGTGGTTGAAGCTCTTCGGCCTCATAGCAAGATGGTCTTTGACTGCCACTTGATGGTGGCGAATCCTGAACACCACTTAGAAGATTTTGCGCGTGCAGGTGCAGACATCATCAGTATCCATGTAGAAGCAACGCATCATATTCATGGCGCTCTCCAAAAGATTCGTTCGCTCGGTGTCAAACCTTCGGTTGTCATCAATCCTGGGACACCTGTGGAGGCGATCAAGCACATCCTTCATCTAGTTGACCAAGTCTTGGTTATGACAGTTAACCCTGGCTTCGGTGGGCAAGCATTTCTACCTGAAACCATGGACAAGGTTCGTGAGTTGGTTGCCCTTCGTCAGGAAAAAGGTTTGAGCTTTGAGATTGAAGTCGATGGCGGTATTGATGACCAGACTATTGCTCAAGCCAAAGAAGCTGGTGCGACCGTTTTTGTAGCAGGATCCTATGTCTTTAAGGGAGATGTCAATGAACGAGTGCAAACTCTCAGAAAACAACTGGACTAGAGTTGCCGTTTTTGCAGGCGGAGATCGCGGTCATTACCGGACGGATTTTGATAGCTTTGTCGGTGTGGATCGAGGATCGCTCTGGGTCTTGGAAGAAAACCTTCCTCTTGCTCTAGCAGTTGGGGATTTTGATTCTGTGACCGCAGACGAACGTCAGTTAATTCAAGAACGTGCCCAGCATTTTGTCCAAGCCCGACCAGAAAAAGATGATACAGATTTGGAATTGGCTCTCTTGACCATCTTTGAGCAAAATCCTCAGGCTCAGGTGACTATTTTCGGTGCTCTTGGTGGTCGTATTGACCATATGCTGGCTAATGTCTTTCTGCCTAGCAATCCCAAGTTGGCACCCTATATGCGCCAGATAGCGATTGAGGATGGGCAAAATGTGATTGCCTATTGTCCAGAAGGGACGAGTCAGCTAGAACCACGCTCAGACTATGACTATCTAGCTTTTATGCCGGTTCGGGATAGCCAGCTGACCATTCTCGGTGCCAAGTATGAGTTGACAGAGGAAAATTTTTTCTTTAAAAAAGTGTATGCTTCTAACGAATATATAGATAGGGAAGTTTCGGTAACTTGCCCAGATGGCTATGTTGTTGTGCTGCATAGCAAGGACAGGAGGTAGGATGGAGACTGTATTACTACTATTATTAATTGCCAACCTAGCTGGACTCTTTCTGATTTGGCAAAGGCAGGATAAGCAAGATAAGCACCTAGCCAAGAGTTTGGAGGATCAAGCAGACAATCTTTCAGATCAACTGGATTATCGCTTTGAACAAGCCAGACAAGTCAGCCAGCTGGATCAAAAAGACTTGGAAGTGGCTGTCAGCGATCGTTTGCAAGAAGTGCGAATAGAGTTGCACCAAGGCCTGACTCAAGTTAGACAGGAGATGAACGAGAATCTCCTTCAAACCAGAGATAAGACCGACCAACGCCTTCAAGCCCTGCAGGAATCAAATGAGCAACGCTTGGAGCAAATGCGCCAGACGGTCGAGGAAAAACTGGAAAAGACCTTGCAGACGCGCTTGCAGGCTTCTTTTGAGACAGTTTCCAAGCAACTGGAGTCGGTCAATCGTGGTCTTGGAGAGATGCAGACAGTTGCCCGCGATGTCGGGGCCCTCAACAAGGTTCTCTCTGGGACCAAGACGCGAGGGATTCTGGGTGAATTGCAACTGGGGCAAATCATTGAAGACATCATGACACCTGCCCAGTACGAACGAGAATACGCAACGGTTGAGAACTCCGGCGAGCGAGTAGAGTATGCCATCAAGCTACCTGGCCAAGGCGATCAAGAATATGTCTACTTACCGATTGACTCCAAGTTTCCACTGGCGGATTATTACCGCTTAGAAGAAGCCTATGAAGCAGGCGATAAGAACGAAATTGAACGTTGTCGCAAGTCACTCCTAGCAAGCGTTAAGCGCTTTGCCAAGGATATCAAGAGTAAGTACCTGGCGCCACCTCGGACGACCAATTTTGGAGTCTTGTTTGTTCCGACAGAAGGCCTTTATTCAGAGATTGTTCGCAATCCGGTCTTCTTTGATGATTTGAGGCGGGAGGAACAGATTATTGTTGCTGGTCCAAGTACCCTATCAGCCCTGCTTAATTCCCTATCAGTTGGCTTCAAAACTCTCAATATCCAAAAGAGTGCTGACCATATCAGCAAGACCCTTGCTAGCGTCAAGACCGAGTTTGGCAAGTTCGGAGGCATTCTGGTCAAGGCACAAAAGCATCTCCAACATGCCTCTGGCAATATTGATGAATTATTAAACCGTCGTACTACAGCTATCGAGCGGACGCTCCGTCACATTGAATTATCAGAAGGTGAGCCTGCGCTTGATCTACTCCATTTCCAAGAAGATGAGGAAGAATATGAAGATTAATCACATGAAAAAAGATGAGCTGTTTGAAGGCTTTTACCTGATTAAGTCAGCTGACCTGAGACAGACGCGTGCTGGGAAAAACTACCTAGCCTTTACCTTCCAAGACGATAGTGGCGAGATTGAAGGAAAACTCTGGGATGCCCAGCCTCATAACGTTGAGGCCTTTACCGCTGGGAAAGTAGTCCACATGCAGGGACGTCGAGAAGTTTATAACAACACTCCTCAAGTTAATCAAATCACGCTTCGTTTACCTCAGCCTGGGGAACCCAATGATCCAGCTGATTTCAAGGTCAAGTCGCCAGTTGATGTCAAGGAAATCCGTGACTATATGTCGCAAATGATTTTCAAGATTGAAAATCCTGTTTGGCAGCGTATCGTTCGCAGTCTCTACACCAAGTATGATAAGGAATTCTACTCCTATCCAGCTGCCAAAACCAACCACCATGCCTTTGAAACGGGTTTGGCCTATCATACAGCAACCATGGTGCGCTTGGCAGATGCCATTAGCGAGATCTATCCTCAGCTCAACAAGAGCCTGCTCTATGCTGGGATTATGCTGCACGACTTGGCTAAGGTTTTAGAACTCAGTGGTCCCGATCAGACGGAGTACACAGTGCGAGGCAATCTCATCGGCCATATCGCCCTCATCGATAGCGAAATTACCAAGACAGTCATGGAACTCGGTATCGATGATACTAGAGAAGAAGTGGTGCTACTGCGCCATGTCATTCTCAGTCATCATGGCTTGCTGGAGTATGGAAGCCCAGTCCGTCCACGCATTATGGAGGCAGAGATTATTCATATGATCGATAATCTGGATGCCAGCATGATGATGATGTCAACGGCTCTAGCTTTGGTGGATAAAGGAGAGATGACCAATAAAATCTTCGCTATGGACAATCGTTCCTTCTATAAACCAGATTTAGATTAATGATTTAAGAAAAACGAGCATTTTTTACGCAATAATGTTCGTTTTTTTATGTGAATGTGGTATAATGGATAAAATATCAAAATTAAATGGAATGGTAAATAAAAATGAAATTAAGAAGAAGTGATCGGATGGTTGTCATTTCCAACTATTTGATTAATAATCCATACAAACTAACAAGTCTCAACACCTTTGCAGAAAAGTACGAATCTGCTAAATCATCGATTTCAGAGGACATCGTGATTATCAAGCGTGCCTTTGAGGAAATCGAAATCGGTCATATTCAGACTGTAACTGGAGCAGGTGGTGGCGTTATCTTTACACCATCAATCTCGAGTCATGAAGCCAAAGAAATGATCGCAGACTTGCGTGACAAACTTTCAGAAAGCGACCGTATCTTGCCAGGTGGCTATATCTACTTATCTGATTTGCTCAGTACACCTGCCATTTTGAAAAATATTGGGCGTATCATTGCCAAGAGCTTTATGGACCAAAAAATCGATGCCGTTATGACAGTGGCAACAAAAGGTGTGCCACTCGCAAATGCAGTTGCCAATGTCCTCAATGTTCCATTTGTCATTGTGCGTCGTGATTTGAAAATCACCGAAGGTTCAACGGTCAGTGTCAACTACGTATCAGGTTCAAGTGGAGACCGCATTGAGAAAATGTTCCTTTCAAAACGCAGTCTCAAGGCAGGCAGTCGTGTCTTGATTGTGGATGACTTCTTGAAAGGTGGCGGAACGGTCAACGGGATGATTAGTCTCTTGCGTGAGTTCGACTCTGAATTGGCTGGTGTCGCAGTCTTTGCAGATAATGCTCAAGAAGAACGTGAAAAGCAGTTCGATTACAAGTCACTCTTGAAAGTAACCAATATTGATGTCAAGAACCAATCCATCGATGTTGAGATTGGAAATATCTTTGACGAAGACAAATAAGAGATAGAACTAAAGGTTGGAACGATTGTCCCAGCCTTTCTTTGCAAACAGAATAGAAGGAAGCTTATGAAAACACCATTTATCAGCCGAGAAGATTTAGAAACAATTGTTGCAGAGTTCCCAACTCCCTTTCACTTGTACGACGAGAAGGGGATTCGTGAAAAAGCAAGAGCGGTCAACAAGGCTTTTTCGTGGAATGAGGGCTTTAAGGAATATTTTGCCGTCAAGGCCACTCCAACTCCAGCCATCTTGAAAATTCTCAAAGAGGAAGGTTGTGGTGTGGACTGTTCTAGTTATGTAGAGCTCTTGATGAGCCACAAACTGGATTTCCCCGGTTCTGAGATCATGTTCTCATCAAACAACACACCAGACCAAGAGTATGCTTATGCGCGTGAACTGGGCGCAACCATTAACTTGGATGCCTTTGAAGACATTGAGCATCTGGAGCGAGCGGCAGGCATTCCAGAAATCATCTCTTGTCGTTACAATCCTGGTGGTGTTTTTGAACTGGGGACAGACATCATGGACAATCCTGGGGAAGCCAAGTTTGGTATGACCAAGGCTCAGCTTTTTGAAGCCTTTGCTATTTTGAAGGAAAAAGGAGCCAAGACTTTTGGGATTCATTCCTTCCTAGCATCCAATACCGTCACCCATCTCTACTATCCAGAGTTGGCCCGCCAGCTTTTTGAATTGGCTGTTGAAATCAAGGACAAGTTGGGCATTTCGCTAGACTTTATCAATCTTTCTGGTGGAATCGGAGTCAACTACCGCCCAGACCAGGAGCCAAATGACATTGCTGTGATTGGTGAGGGAGTTCGTAAGGTTTATGAGGAAGTCCTCACGCCAGCAGGTCTTGGTCAGGTCAAGATTTTCACTGAATTGGGCCGTTTTATGCTGGCACCTCACGGAGTTCTCGTCACCAAAGTAACTCATAAAAAGAAAACCTACCGTACCTATCTAGGTGTGGATGCCTCGGCCGTCAACCTCATGCGCCCCGCCATGTATGGAGCCTACCATCATATCACCAATCTGACCCATCCAGATGGGCCAGTTGAGGTCGTAGACGTGGTCGGTTCACTCTGTGAAAACAATGATAAATTTGCCATTAATCGCGAACTACCTCATACAGAAATCGGTGATTTGCTGGTGATTCATGATACAGGTGCACATGGATTCTCCATGGGTTATCAGTACAATGCCAAACTGCGTTCGGCAGAAATCCTCTATACCGAAGAAGGCAAAGTCCGTCAAATCCGCCGTGCAGAGCGTCCTGAGGACTATTTCGCAACCTTGTATGGTTTTGATTTTGAACCCGATCATTAAAAAATGAAAATGAAAGTGAAAAACAGATTGCTTTCTAAAAAATAGACAAAAATCTTGTTTTTCCCTCAAGTCGTGATATAATAAAACTATAAAACGGTTTCAAGGAAGGTGACGATATGTCTGAAGAAACAATTGACTATGGACAAGTGACAGGAATGGTGCATTCGACAGAGAGTTTTGGGGCGGTAGATGGTCCTGGGATTCGTTTTATTGTCTTTTTGCAGGGTTGTCACATGCGTTGCCAGTACTGCCATAACCCAGACACATGGGCTATGGAGACCAATAAATCACGCGAACGGACAGTAGATGATGTCTTGACAGAAGCTCTTCGTTATCGTGGATTCTGGGGAGACAAGGGAGGAATCACTGTCAGTGGTGGAGAGGCACTCTTACAGATTGATTTCTTGATTGCCCTCTTTACCAAGGCCAAGGAAAAAGGAATCCACTGTACCTTGGACACCTGTGCCCTTCCATTCCGTAACAAGCCACGTTATCTCGAAAAGTTTAATAAACTCATGGCTGTGACAGATTTGGTTCTCTTGGATATCAAGGAAATCAACGAAGAACAGCACAAGATTGTTACCAGCCAAACCAATAAAAACATCTTGGCCTGTGCCCAGTATCTATCAGATATTGGAAAGCCTGTTTGGATTCGCCATGTGCTGGTTCCGGGATTGACAGACAGAGATGACGACTTGATCGAACTTGGTAAATTTGTCAAGACCCTCAAAAACGTTGACAAGTTTGAAATCCTACCTTATCACACTATGGGAGAATTCAAATGGCGTGAACTTGGGATCCCTTATTCGCTTGAAGGGGTCAAACCTCCCACAGCAGACCGTGTTAAGAATGCCAAGGAATTGATGGATACAGAAAGTTACCAAGACTACATGAAACGTGTTCATGGATAAAAAAGAAGCCTGATGGAAACATCGGGCTTTTGTGATGCAAAAAGACTTAGCCTTTCAGCTAAGCCTTTTGAGTCTTATCTAGATCGTTGTTTACCAGAGTTGCGGTTTTTCTTTTTCTTATTGGTCGTGATCGCTTGAGCCTGCTTAGGAGTCACGTCTTTTCTTGCACCTGCAGAAGGGCTGACTTTCGGAGGGTTCTTTTCGTATTCTTCACGTACTTTTTGACGAAGTTTTGGACGAACGACATAGTTGACGATAAACTGTTGGAGAATCATCATGAAACCACCGACAACCCAGTAAAGTGTTACACTGGCTGGTGAGAAGAGGGAGAAGATAACAATCATGAGTGGGCTCATGTAGATCATTTTCTTAAGTTGTTCTCTTTGCATCTCATCTTCTACTCCATGAAGCGAGAGGAGAGATTGGATGTAGTAAAGAATACCTGCAAAGGCTACGAGGAGCATGCTTGGTGAGCCTAGTTCGATACCGAGAAAGCTAGATCCTGCGACCCCTTCAGTATGTTGGGCTGCAAAGTAGATAGCAGAGA
This sequence comes from Streptococcus oralis, assembly GCF_021497885.1. Taxonomy (NCBI): domain Bacteria; kingdom Bacillati; phylum Bacillota; class Bacilli; order Lactobacillales; family Streptococcaceae; genus Streptococcus; species Streptococcus oralis. Next base: position 1,669,544 of record NZ_CP046523.1, on the reverse strand, counting down.
AGAAAGGCATTTGGAGCAAGATAGGGAAACATCCGACGCCTCCTAGCATGCTGATACCATGTTCTTTTTGGGCGGCAAAGAGAGCTTGTTGAGCCTCAAGTTTTTCTTCTTGAGTTGTTGCTTCTTTTAGACGTGTTTGATGTGGTTCAAGCACGTGTTTGAGGGCGTTCATCTTTTCAGAGTGAAGCGTCGCCTTCCACGATTGGTAGATACCGAGCGGCAAGATAATTAAACGCACGATAATGGTGACGATGATAATCCCCATCCCAAAACCAAGTCCCATATCATTAGCAAAGTATTTGATGGCCTCTGCCATAGGCGCTCCGATGGTGTTCCAGATAAATCCAGTCGGTTCTCCAGTCGTTTTATCAACAGAAACGCAACCTGTCAAGACGAGTAGCATAGCCACTCCCATAGCAGAGAGGGCAAAACGTTTAATAGATTTCAATGTTTTCATTCCTTCTTTAAAAATTATACCTTTCTATTCTACTGTTTTTTTGTAAAATATACAATAGTTCTGGAGACCTAATTTGCGACTTTGAAGTCCGAATAGGATGAAAAGTTGCTCATTTGCACATCTAGATAGGTAACTTTTGAAAAAGGCGTTGGACCTTTACGGATTTCTTGGATAAATTTTGCCATAGTGGCAGAGGAGTCTGCCTGAGCAAGAATTTCCACTGTGCCATCGTCATTATTCCAGACACGACCAGTGATGCCACCGATTTCAAGCGCTAGAGTATAAACGCCCCAGCGAAAACCAACACCCTGCACCCTACCTTGGGCAATCATTCTAACCTTTTGCATACCAAACCCCTTTGATTGTGTTATAATATTTCTATGACTATTATAACCTCAAAAGCCAATTCTGTGGTAAAAAATGCCAAGAAATTGCATCAAAAAAAATATCGAAAGTCTGCTTATTTGATTGAGGGTTGGCACTTATTCGAAGAAGCTGTTCAAGCTGGAGTGACGATTGAGAAGATTTTTGCCCTAGAAAGTTACCGAGATCAGCTAGCGGCTTTTCCTCAAACTGTCTGGGTTTCAGAGGAGATTTTGCGGGATTTGGCAGATTCTCAAACACCACAGGGAATCGTAGCAATCGTCCAAAAAGAAGAAGTAGGACTGCCTGATCTTCGTCAGGGTAAGTTTCTATTTTTAGAAGATGTTCAAGATCCTGGTAATGTTGGCACCATGATTCGGACTGCGGATGCGGCAGGTTTTACAGGGGTCATTGTTTCAGACAAGTCAGCAGATATATACAGCCTCAAGACCCTGCGTTCCATGCAAGGAAGTCATTTTCATTTGCCCATCTATCGTATGCCTGTTGCCACCTTTGTAGAAGGGGCTAAAAAGAGTGACTTGCCCATTCTGGCAACGACCTTATCGAGAGAGTCAAAGGATTATCGTGAGCTTTCTCCCCTAGAAGACTTTGTTTTAGTCATGGGAAATGAAGGACAGGGGATTAGTTCTGTCATGGCTGAGAGTGCTGATCAGCTGGTTCATATAAGCATGAAAGGTCGAGCAGAAAGTCTCAACGTGGCAGTTGCAGCAGGCATTTTGATGTTTTATTTCAGCTAATTTATAAAATCTTTGTTATAATCAAGACATATTTATAGAAAAAGGAGAATCAGAATGAATCAAACAATTATTCAAGAACGTTCAGGTCTCAATCAATTTTACGCTAAGGTTTATGCCTTTGTGGGACTTGGGATTGGTCTGTCAGCTCTCGTGTCAGCTTTGATGTTGACGGTCTTTCAGACTCAATTGGTCTACTTTTTAATGCATGGTCGTCTCTGGTTGATGATTGCAACTTTTGCAGAACTTGGTCTGGTCTTTGTTGCGAGTAGCATGGCTGCTAAAAACAGTCCAGCAGCTCTCCCAGTATTTTTAATTTATTCTGTTTTAAATGGCTTCACACTTAGCTTTGTCGTAGCCTTCTATACACCTGGGACCGTCTTATCAGCCTTTGTATCCAGCGCCCTTCTCTTCTTTGTCATGGCAGCAATCGGAATTTTCACTAAGAAAGATTTGAGTGGAATGGGACGTGCTCTGATGGCTGCGCTTGTTGGCCTCATCATTGCCATGATTGTGAATATTTTCTTAGCTAGTGGTTTCTTTGACTACATGATTAGTATTGCCATGGTCTTGGTCTTCTCAGGTTTGATTGCTTGGGACAACCAAAAGATTCGCTATGTTTATGAGCAGTCACGAGGGCAAGTAGCGACAGGTTGGGTCATTTCAATGGCGCTCAGCATCTACCTAGACTTTATCAACCTCTTCCTTAGCATCTTACGAATCTTTGGTCGAAACGATTAATGAATGACAGAGTCAGTGTTCTAAAGAGCGCTGACTTTTTCTTATTTACTCTTTCCTTTTCTTGAAAATAGGTGTATAATGCTTTTAATTAATTTTTTAGGAGTAGTTATGAAGAAAAGCTTTATTCATCAGCAAGAAGAAATTTCTTTTGTTAAAAACACCTTTACCCAGTATTTGAAAGATAAACTAGAAGTCGTGGAAGTTCAGGGACCTATCTTGAGCAAGGTCGGCGATGGTATGCAGGACAACCTGTCCGGTGTCGAACATCCAGTATCTGTCAAGGTTTTGCAGATTCCAGATGAAACCTATGAAGTCGTTCACTCACTTGCCAAATGGAAACGCCACACCTTGGCTCGTTTTGGTTTCGGTGAAGGTGAGGGTCTGTTTGTTCACATGAAGGCTCTTCGTCCAGACGAAGATTCGCTGGATGCAACCCACTCTGTTTATGTAGACCAGTGGGACTGGGAAAAAGTGATTCCAAATGGACAACGTAATATCGCCTATCTCAAAGAAACCGTTGAAAAGATTTATAAGGCTATTCGTCTGACAGAGCTGGCAGTAGAAGCACGCTATGATATTGAATCTATCTTGCCAAAACAGATTACCTTTATCCATACGGAAGAGTTGGTGGAACGCTATCCAGATCTAACACCGAAAGAGCGTGAAAACGCAATCTGTAAAGAGTTTGGTGCAGTCTTCTTGATTGGTATTGGTGGCGAGTTGCCTGACGGGAAACCTCATGACGGCCGCGCACCTGACTACGATGACTGGACAACAGAGTCTGAGAATGGCTACAAGGGACTGAATGGGGATATTCTGGTTTGGAATGAATCTCTTGGATGTGCCTTTGAACTTTCCTCAATGGGGATTCGGGTAGATGAAGACACGCTTCGTCGCCAAGTTGCCCTTACAGGAGACGAAGATCGTCTTGAGTTGGAATGGCATAAGGCTCTGCTTAACGGCCTTTTCCCATTGACAATCGGTGGGGGTATCGGACAGTCTCGGATGGCCATGTTCCTTCTTCGTAAGAAACACATCGGAGAGGTTCAGACCAGTGTCTGGCCTCAAGAAGTCCGCGACACTTATGAAAATATCTTGTAGGGAATCGAACCGTAAGGTTCGGTTTTCTTTCTCTTTTTGCCTATAATTTGGTATAATAAACGGTATGAAAATCGTATCAGGAATCTACGGAGGGCGTCCCCTCAAGACGCTAGAAGGCAAGACGACGAGGCCGACATCAGATAAGGTGCGTGGAGCTATCTTTAACATGATAGGCCCCTATTTTGAGGGTGGTCGTGTCTTGGATCTTTATGCTGGCAGTGGCGGTCTGTCTATTGAAGCTGTGTCAAGAGGGATGTCCCATGCTGTCTTAGTGGAACGGGATCGAAAGGCACAAGCTATCATCGCTGAAAATATCCAAATGACCAAAGAAGTTTCTAAATTTCAGCTCTTAAAGATGGAAGCTGAGCGTGCTTTGGAGCAAGTTACAGGTCCCTTTGACCTGGTCTTTTTAGATCCTCCCTATGCCAAGGAACAAATCGTTGCAGATATCGAAAAAATGGCGGAAAGAAATCTCTTCTCTGAAGAAGTCATGGTCGTCTGCGAAACCGATAAGTCTGTAGAACTTCCAGAAGAAATCGCCTGCTTAGGCATCTGGAAGGAAAAAATATATGGGATTAGTAAGGTGACAGTCTATGTCAGATAAAATTGGATTATTTACAGGATCATTTGATCCGATGACAAATGGACATCTGGATATCATTGAACGCGCCAGCAAACTCTTTGATAAGCTCTATGTCGGGGTGTTCTACAATCCCCACAAACAAGGTTTTCTCCCTGTTGAAAATCGCAAACGGGCAGTCGAAAAAGCTGTGGCGCATTTAGATAATGTAGAGGTAATAGCTTCTCACGACCAATTAGTTGTTGATGTTGCAAGAAGATTGGGAGCTAAAACTCTTGTCCGTGGTTTGCGGAATGCTACAGACTTGCAATATGAGGCTAGTTTTGACTACTACAATTATCAACTGGCTCCAGAAATCGGGACTGTCTACCTACATAGTCGCCCAGAGCATCTCTATATTAGCTCGTCAGCCGTGAGAGAGCTCCTGAAGTTTTGTCAGGAGATTCAGCAATATGTCCCAAACAGTGTTGTGGAGGAATTAGAACATGAAGAAAAAAACTAGATGGCCCTTATATGTCATCCTAGCACTAGTATTGACTTTTTTAGCCTTTGTAGTACCTTTACCATACTACATAGAAGTTCCAGGTGGAGCGGAAGATATTCGTCAAGTTTTAAAAGTCAATGAAACAGAAGACACAGAAGCAGGAGCTTACCAGTTTGTGACAGTTGGGATTCGACATGCAACCCTGTCGCATCTTGTCTATGCTTGGTTAACACCTTTCACGGATATTAGAAGCGCTCAGGAGACTACGGGTGGCTCTACTGATGCAGAGTTTATGCGGATCAATCAGTTCTACATGCAAACTTCTCAAAACATGGCCAAGTATCAAGGCTTGAAGACGGCTGGCAAGGATATAGAACTCAAGTACCTGGGAGTCTATGTCTTGACCGTGACAGAAAATTCAACTTTTAAGGGCATTCTGAACATTGCGGATACAGTGACGGCTGTTAATGACAAAACATTTGACAGTTCAAAAGACCTGATTGATTATGTCAACTCTCAAAAACTAGGGGATCCAGTCAAGGTAACCTACGAAGAAGACGGAAGAGTCAAGACTGCTGAAGGTAAAATTATCACTCTTGAAAACGGGAAAAACGGGATTGGGATTGGTTTAATTGACCGTACGGAAGTGACCAGTGATGTTCCAATTCGCTTTTCAACAGCTGGTATCGGGGGTCCAAGTGCAGGTCTCATGTTTAGCCTAGCTATTTACACCCAGATAGCAGATCCAGGACTTCGTAATGGCCGCATCGTTGCGGGAACGGGAACTATTGATCGCGATGGAAATGTTGGCGATATTGGTGGAATTGACAAAAAAGTAGTTGCAGCCTCTCGTCAGGGAGCCAACATCTTTTTTGCTCCTGACAATCCAGTCACCGAGGAAGCGAAAAAAGCAGATCCCAATGCGAAAAGCAACTATGAAACAGCCTTAGAAGCTGCTAAAACCATCAAGACAGAGATGAAAATCGTTCCCGTAAAAACCTTACAAGATGCGATTGATTACCTCAAAAAGAATCCCTAATTCGTAGAAAAATCGAAAACTAGCGCGCAAGCAGAGAAGATGGTATAATAGTCAAATGGTTCAATTATTATTCACTCTAAGTAGTCATATACTCTTTATTTATTTGAGTTTTTACCTTTTGAAGGACCTTGTGAGATGGGAAAAGGTTTTAAAAGTGACCGCTACTAACACAAAAAAAGTTCGTTTGTTGGTAGGCTTCTTTAGTATTGTAATGGGCTACATCTTGAGTTCATTCTTTATCAGTTTGTACCAACTGTGGCAAGAAGCACTTAGAGGACTGTTATAAAATCAAAAGTAAAGGAAAAACTATGGAAAAAATTGTGGTTCAAGGCGGAGATAATCGTCTGGTCGGGAGTGTGACGATCGAGGGAGCAAAGAATGCAGTCTTGCCCTTGTTGGCAGCGACTATTCTAGCAAGCAAGGGGAAGACAGTCTTGCAGAATGTCCCAATCTTGTCAGATGTTTTCACCATGAATCAAGTGGTTCGTGGTCTGAACGCCAAGGTTGATTTTGATGAGGAAGTTCATGTTGTCGAGGTCGATGCGACTGGTGATATCACGGAGGAAGCTCCATACAAGTATGTCAGCAAGATGCGGGCATCGATCGTTGTCTTAGGACCAATCCTTGCTCGCGTAGGCCACGCCAAGGTATCCATGCCAGGTGGTTGCACTATTGGGAGTCGTCCGATCGACCTCCACCTCAAAGGTTTGGAAGCTATGGGGGCAAAGATTAGCCAGACAGCTGGTTACATCGAAGCCAAGGCAGAACGCCTGCATGGAGCTCATATCTACATGGACTTTCCTAGTGTTGGCGCAACACAAAACCTCATGATGGCAGCGACTCTAGCTGATGGTGTGACGGTCATTGAAAATGCTGCGCGTGAGCCAGAAATTGTTGACCTCGCTATTCTCCTTAATGAAATGGGAGCCAAGGTCAAGGGAGCCGGTACAGAAACAATCACAGTGACTGGTGTTGAGGAACTCCATGGAACAACTCATAATGTGGTACAAGATCGTATCGAAGCTGGAACCTTTATGGTGGCTGCAGCTATGACTGGCGGAGATGTCCTCGTTCGTGATGCAGTCTGGGAACATAATCGCCCCTTAATCTCAAAACTACTTGAAATGGGTGTTGAAGTGACAGAGGAATCAGAAGGCATCCGTGTTCGTTCTCAACTTGAAAACCTCAAGGCTGTTCATGTAAAAACTTTACCACATCCAGGCTTCCCAACAGATATGCAGGCGCAATTTACAGCTCTGATGACAGTCGCAAAAGGGGAATCCACCATGGTGGAAACGGTGTTTGAGAATCGCTTCCAACACTTAGAGGAAATGCGCCGTATGGGCCTGCATTCGGAGATTATCCGTGATACAGCTCGTATTGTCGGAGGACAGGCTTTACAGGGGGCAGAAGTTCTATCAACGGACCTTCGTGCCAGCGCAGCCTTGATTCTGACAGGTTTGGTAGCACAAGGAGAGACAGTTGTCGGTAAATTAGTCCACCTTGATAGAGGTTACTACCGCTTCCATGAGAAGTTAGCTCATCTAGGAGCGAAGATTCAGCGGATTGAGGTTGATGATGAAGAGGAATAGAAATAAAAATAAGAGAATACGCTATGTACTCCGTCGCTTACTGTTGATTTTTATCGTACTCTTGCTGGGATTCGTTGCTTTAGGAATCGGCTTGATGATTGGCTATGGTATCTTAGGAAAGGGACAGGATCCGTGGGCTATCTTGTCTCCGGCGAAGTGGCAAGAATTGATTAGCAAATTTACAGGAAATTAGGCTGGGAGACCAGTCTTTTTCTAAAGAAATAAGGAGAAAAATGAACAAAAAAACGAGACAGGCTCTGATAGGGTTACTTATATTCTTACTCTTGGCTGCTGGAAGCTATTATATCAAGCAGATGCAGTTGACATCAAACACGCCTAAAACCAAAGTTAGTCAGAAAAAACAAGCTTCAGAAGCTCCTAGTCAGGAGCTGGCTGAAAGTGTCTTAACCGAGTCGGTCAAGAATCAAATAAAAGGTGGTCTAGAATGGAATGGGGCAGGTGCCTTTATTGTTAATGGTAATAAAACCAATCTAGATGCTAAGGTTTCTAGCAAACCCTATGCGGATAATAAAATAAAACCAGTCGGGAAAGAGACCGTCCCGACTGTTGCCAATGCTATCTTATCCAAAGCGACTCGGCAGTATAAGAATCGTGAAGAGACTGGAAATGGATCCACCTCTTGGACGCCACCAGGATGGCATCAGGTCAAGAATCTAAAGGGAACCTATACACATGCAGTTGATAGAGGACATCTGCTGGGCTATGCCTTGATAGGTGGTTTGGATGGTTTTGATGCCTCTACCAGCAATCCCAAGAACATTGCAGTCCAGACAGCTTGGGCAAACCAAGCGCAGGCTGAGGATTCGACAGGTCAGAACTACTATGAGAGTTTGGTCAGAAAAGCCTTGGACCAGAATAAGAGAGTCCGTTATCGGGTGACGCTTCACTATGCGACAAATGAGGATCTAGTTCCATCCGCTTCACAAATCGAAGCCAAGTCTTCGGATGGTGAATTGGAATTCAATGTCCTGATCCCCAATGTTCAAAAGGGAATCCAGCTTGATTACCGAACAGGTCAAGTCACAGTGACAAACTAGAAACAATCTACAAAAGAACAAAAATCGCTCCTTTGTTTATCATACGATAAGGGAGCGATTGTATAAATTGGAAAATAATGTGATTCCTACGCTAATTTGTGATATAATGGAACACAAGATACTATTTTAGGAGAAGGACTATGGAAGACCCGAGCAGTCAGAATTTGTTGCTACAGTTTGTACTTTTAGTTGTATTGACCTTTTTAAATGCCTTTTTCTCAGCTACAGAAATGGCTATGGTGTCACTAAATCGTGCCCGAGTAGAGCAAAAAGCAGAAGAAGGAGATAAACGTTATATCCGTTTGTTAAAGGTACTTGAAAACCCTAATCACTTTTTATCAACGATTCAAGTCGGTATCACCTTAATCACGATCTTGTCAGGGGCCAAATTGGCGGATACCCTTGGACAAGTGATCGCATCTTGGATGGGAAGCGGAGAGACGGCTTACGCCATTGCAAGTTTCCTCTCTTTGGCATTCTTGACCTATATCTCCATTGTTTTTGGTGAGCTCTATCCTAAGCGGATTGCCCTCAATCTGAAAGATGCTTTGGCGATTCGAACAGCACCAATTATTATTGGTCTTGGAAAGATTGTAAGTCCCTTTGTCTGGCTACTATCTGCTTCAACTAATTTGTTGAGTCGTGTGACCCCAATGACCTTTGATGATGCTGATGAAAAGATGACACGTGATGAAATAGAGTACATGCTCACCAATAGTGAAGAAACACTGGATGCAGATGAGATTGAAATGCTACAGGGGATCTTTTCTCTAGATGAACTAATGGCTCGTGAGCTAATGGTGCCTCGTACAGACGCCTTTATGGTAGATATTCAGGATGACAGTAAGGCGATTATCGAAAGTATTTTGAAGCAAAATTTCTCACGTATTCCTGTTTATGATGGGGATAAGGACAATGTCATCGGTTTGATTCATACCAAGCGCTTGCTAAACGCTGCCTATGCGGATGGTTTTGAAAATATTGTCTGGAAACGAATCCTCCAAACGCCACTATTTGTGCCTGAAACTATCTTTGTGGATGATCTCCTTAAAGAGCTTCGAAATACCCAAAATCAAATGGCTATCTTACTAGACGAATACGGTGGTATGGCTGGTTTGGTAACTCTGGAAGACCTCCTGGAGGAAATCGTCGGCGAAATTGATGACGAAACGGACAGAGCAGAAATCGAAGTCCATCAAATCGGTGAGGATACCTATATTGCACAAGGAACCATGAATCTTAATGACTTCAACGACTATTTTGGCGTTGAACTAGAAAGCGACGATGTGGATACTATCGCCGGTTATTATTTGACGGGTGTTGGTACGATCCCAACAACTGAAAAAATCAGTTATGAACTGGTCAGTCAAAACAAGCAGGTTATCTTGACCAATGATAAGGTGAAAAATGGACGTGTTACCAAGGTAAAAGTTCAAATCACCGAAATAGAACCCGAAGAAGAAACCGAGTAAAACAGTGATTTTCGTCACTGTTTTTTATTCGTCCCAAAAGATTTTCAAAGTTGTCCTTATTTGTCCGAAGAAAAAAACAAAAAAGCCCGATTTACGGGCTTTTCATTCGGTTAATTCCTGTTATTTCAGGTATTGAAAGGCGGTAGACGGATTTGAACCGACGATCAAGCTTTTGCAGAGCCGTGCCTTACCACTTGGCTATACCGCCTCAACGTTTAATATTATACCTTGAAAATGATTCTACGTCAATAGTTTCTTAATCGAAAATCCAATTTAGAAGATTGCCCTTTCTGATTGGATGGAAAAATGGGGAGAGAAAATCTGAAAATCAGGCTTTATAGAGCCTTAACTTCCCTTTTGATTCTATAGATAGCAAACAAAGAATAGAAAAATTTGATAAATGAAAGTTTTTTGTGGTTACACGCCTAAATATTCTGAAAATTCGTTTACTTTTTGAGAAATCTATGGTATAATTGGCAATAAGCCTAAATTTTTTAAGAGGAGTTACATACATGAAAAAAAGTAGAGTATTTGTTACAGCAGGGATTGCTTTGCTGGCAACTGGCGTTCTCGCTGCTTGTGGTTCTTCAAAATCATCTGATTCAACAGCTCCAAAATCCTATGGTTATGTTTATTCAGCTGACCCAGAAACATTGGATTACCTCATTTCAGGGAAACAAAGTACCAAAATTGCCACTTCAAATGGTATCGATGGTCTCTTTACAAATGATAAATATGGGAATTTGACTCCTGCAGTTGCAGAAGACTGGTCAGTCTCAAAAGATGGGTTGACTTATACCTACAAGATTCGTAAAGGTGTCAAATGGATGACATCAGATGGCGAAGAGTATGCTGAAGTGACAGCGAAAGACTTCGTAAATGGCTTGAAACACGCAGCTGATAACAAGTCTGAAGCACTTTATCTAGCAGAAGATTCAGTTAAAGGTCTAGCTGACTATAAAGCTGGAAACAATAAAGACTTTTCTTCAGTAGGTGTAAAGGCAGTTGATGATTATACTCTTGAGTATACTTTGAACAAACCTGAACCATACTGGAACTCTAAGATGGCTTATTCAATCTTCTGGCCATTGAACGAAGAATTTGAAAAATCAAAAGGATCTGACTTTGCTAAAGCGACTGACCCTACATCATTGCTTTACAATGGACCATTCTTGCTGAAAGGTTTGACTGCTAAGTCTTCTATCGAGTTCGCTAAAAATGAACAATACTGGGATAAAGACAATGTTCATCTTGATAAAGTAACACTTGCTTACTATGATGGTTCAGACCAAGAGTCTATTGAACGTAACTTTACAAGTGGAGCTTATAGCTATGCCCGTCTTTACCCAACAAGTTCAAACTACTCTAAAGTAGAAGAAACCTACAAGGAAAATATCTTCTACACCCCATCAGGACCTGGTATTGGTGGTTTGGGTGTGAATATTGACCGTCAAGGTTACAAATACACTTCTAAGACAACTGATGAAGAGAAGACTTCTACTAAGAAGGCCCTTCTTAACAAAGACTTCCGTCAGGCCTTGAACTTTGCCTTTGACCGTACTTCTTACTCAGCACAAATCAATGGTAAAGAAGGTGCTCCTCGTGCCGTTCGTAACCTCTTTGTAAAACCTGACTTCGTCTCTGCTGGTGAAAAAACTTTCGGTGACTTGGTAACTGAAAAGATGGCTGCTTACGGTGATGAGTGGAAGAATGTAAACTTTGCAGATGGTCAAGATGGACTTTTCAACGCCGATAAAGCCAAAGCCGAATTTGCCAAAGCCAAAACAGCATTGGAAGCAGAAGGTGTGAAATTCCCTATCCACTTGGATATCCCAGTAGACCAAACTGCTAAAAACTATATCGCACGTATCCAATCCTTCAAACAATCCGTTGAAACAGTGCTTGGTGAAGGCAATGTAGTCATCGATATCCAACAAGTTTCTAAAGATGAGTTTACTAATATTACCTACTATGCGGCGAATGCAGCAGCAGAAGACTGGGATCTCTCAGGTGGCGTTGGATGGAACCCAGACTATGAAGATCCATCAACTTACCTTGATATCTTGAAAACAACGAATGCTGAACAAACAAAAACATACATGGGTTACGAAGGTGCAGATAATGCTGCAGCAGCTCAAGTTGGTTTGAAAGAATACGATAAGCTAGTTGATGAAGCTGCTAAAGAAACAAGCGACTTGAATGTTCGTTATGAAAAATACGCGGCTGCTCAAGCTTGGTTGACAGATAGCTCACTCATCTTGCCAGCTATGTCATCAACTGGTGCTGCACCATTCATTTCTCGTGTTGTGCCATTCACAGCATCATACAGTCAATCTGGAGATAAGGGCTCAGACGTATACTTCAAGTATATTCAGTTACAAGATAAGGTTGTAACAAAAGCTGACTATGAACAAGCTCGTGAAAAATGGCTCAAAGAGAAAAAAGAATCAAACGAAAAAGTTCAAAAAGAATTGGCTAATCACGTTAAATAAATAACTCTCAAGAGAACTTTCTCTCCATGAGGAGAAGGTTCTTTTGGGATTTTAAAAGGAAACGATATGAAGAAATATATTTTTATGCGTGTATTGCGTTCATTGGTGTCTATCTTCTTGGTGACAACCTTGACCTACACGATTATCTATACGATGGTTCCTCGAAAACTGATTTTCAAGCAGGATACCAACTATAACAAGATTGCAACGACGCCAGATAAACGGGATAACTATGAAAATACCGTTTATGAGCGGATGGGCTATATCGAGTACTACGATACCAAGGAGTTGCAAGAAAAAGCGAGCACAATGGACTCATCTGTAACAGTAGATGCCAATGATACAAATAAGGCAATCTACGAAAAATACATCAACCAACTAGGTAATGGTTGGACACTCGGTGTATTCTCAGAAAGTGGTCAATTCTATGCCACGCGTGAAATTCCAATTTTTGAACGTGTTTTCAAATTCTACTCGAACTTGCTCGACATTGATCATACAAACAAGATTCAAGACCCTGAAAATCCAAACTTGGAACGTTATCTTCGTTTTGAAAATGACCCTGCTATCGGTTGGTCATTGGTTGGTTCAGGTACAAAACATAAATATCTTTTGTATTTCAACAATCAGTTCCCATTTGTACACCAAAACTTTGTGAACATTAACTTGGGAGACTCTTACCCAACTTATGCAAACACACCAGTGCTTCAAGTTATCACGCAGGGGCAAGGACAAACCAAGACATCAGAAGTTCAATTCCCTACGGGTAAAAAGACTTCCTCTGTAGATATTTACTCTCGTACCTACAAGTCACCAAGTCAAGCAGATGCGCGTGAGGTAGCTAACTATGGTAAAGACGATCCATATACAGCTACAGAAAGCAATTATCAATATCCATCAATGATTGCAAGCTCGGCTGTTGCTGGTTTGATCGGTTTGGTTATTTCTTATGCGATTGCCATTCCTCTTGGATCTGCTATGGCTCGCCACAAGAATACTTGGATTGATAGCTTCTCGACAGGTGCTCTAACCTTCTTGCTTGCCCTTCCAACGATCGCTTTGGTTTACATCGTGCGCTTGATTGGATCATCTATTGGTCTGCCTGACTCATTTCCTATCTTGGGGGCTGGAGATTGGCGTTCCTACGTCTTGCCAGCAGTCATTCTAGGTCTATTGGGTGCGCCAAGTACAGCTATCTGGATTCGTCGTTATATGATTGACTTGCAATCTCAAGATTTCGTTCGATTTGCTCGTGCAAAAGGACTGTCTGAAAAAGAAATTTCAAATAAACACATCTTTAAAAATGCCATGGTTCCTTTGGTTTCAGGTATTCCTGGTGCCGTAATCGGGGTTATTGGTGGTGCAACATTGACAGAAACAGTCTTCGCCTTCCCAGGTATGGGTAAAATGTTGATTGACTCTGTTAAGGCATCAAACAACTCAATGGTAGTTGGTCTTGTCTTCATCTTCACATGTATTTCTATCTTCTCACTCTTTGTAGGAGATATCTGGATGACCATGCTTGACCCACGTATTAAATTGACAGAGAAAGGAGGCAAATAATGTCAACAATCGGAAAAGAAAAATTTCAGTTCGTAAAACGTGACGATTTTGCCTCTGAAACAATTGATGCTCCTGCCTATTCATACTGGGGTTCTGTATTTAGACAGTTTCTAAAGAAAAAATCAACAGTCTTTATGCTAGGAATTTTGGTTGCCATTATCTTGATGAGCTTTATTTACCCAATGTTCTCAGATTTTGACTTCAACGATGTAAGTAAGGTCAATGACTTCTCTGCTCGTTTTATCAAGCCCAATGCTGAGCATTGGTTTGGTACAGATAGCAATGGTAAATCCTTGTTTGACGGGGTTTGGTTTGGGGCGCGTAACTCTATCCTCATCTCTGTCATTGCCACTTTTATCAACCTTGTGATTGGGGTTATTGTTGGTGGAATTTGGGGAATTTCAAAATCCGTTGACCGCGTCATGATGGAAGTTTATAACATTATTTCAAACATTCCATCTCTCTTGATTGTCATTGTCTTGACTTACTCAATTGGTGCTGGTTTCTGGAATTTGATTTTTGCCATGAGTGTGACAACTTGGATTGGGATTGCTTATATGATTCGTATCCAAATCATGCGTTACCGTGACTTGGAATACAACCTTGCTTCTCAAACACTTGGAACACCAACCTTTAAAATCATCGTTAAAAACATCATGCCACAATTGGTATCCGTTATTGTTTCTACGATGACCTTGATGTTGCCAAGCTTCATCTCTTATGAAGCCTTCCTTTCCTTCTTTGGATTGGGATTACCTGTAACAGTGCCAAGTTTGGGACGTTTGATCTCAGATTACTCACAAAACGTTACGACCAACGCTTACTTGTTCTGGATTCCGTTGACAACCTTGATCTTGGTATCCCTATCTCTTTTCGTTGTTGGTCAAAACCTAGCGGACGCTAGTGATCCACGTACACATAGATAGGAGTAGACATGACAAAAGAAAATAATGTAATTTTGACTGCTCGTGATATTGTCGTGGAATTTGACGTTCGTGACAAAGTTCTGACGGCTATCCGAGGAGTTTCTCTGGACCTGATTGAGGGAGAAGTTCTTGCATTGGTAGGTGAGTCTGGTTCTGGTAAATCTGTTTTAACAAAAACCTTTACAGGGATGTTAGAAGACAATGGACGTATTGCCCAAGGAAGTATCGACTATCGTGGACAAGACTTGACTGCTCTTACTTCTAACAAGGAATGGGAGAAGATTCGTGGTGCTAAAATTGCGACCATCTTCCAAGACCCTATGACAAGTTTGGACCCAATCAATACAATCGGTAGCCAAATCACTGAAGTTATTGTTAAACATCAAGGGAAAACAGCTAAGGAAGCCAAAGAGATGGCAATCGACTATATGAACAAGGTCGGAATTCCAGACGCTGAAAAACGTTTTGACGAGTATCCTTTCCAATATTCTGGAGGGATGCGCCAACGTATCGTTATTGCAATTGCCCTTGCCTGTCGTCCAGATATCTTGATCTGTGACGAGCCAACAACGGCCCTTGACGTTACCATTCAAGCGCAAATCATTGATTTGCTTAAAACCTTGCAAAATGAGTACCACTTTACCATTATCTTTATCACCCATGACCTTGGTGTGGTAGCAAGTATTGCCGATAAGGTAGCGGTTATGTATGCTGGTGAAATTGTAGAATACGGTACTGTTGAGGAAGTCTTCTACGATCCACGTCATCCATATACTTGGAGTCTCTTGTCTAGCTTGCCTCAGCTTGCTGATGATAAAGGAGAATTGTACTCTATCCCGGGAACACCACCGTCTCTTTATACTGAGTTGAAAGGTGATGCTTTTGCCCTTCGTTCAGATTATGCGATGCAAATTGATTTTGAAGAGAAGGCACCTAAGTTTTCAGTCACTGATACCCACTGGGCTAAGACTTGGTTGCTTCATGAGAATGCTCCTAAAGTTGAAAAACCTGGAGTCATTGCAGATTTGCATGACAAGATTCGTGATAAAATGGGCTTTGCTCATCTAGAAGACTAGGAGGAAGGAAATGTCTGAAAAATTAGTAGAAATTAAAGATTTAGAAATTTCCTTCGGTGAAGGAAGTAAGAAGTTTGTCGCGGTTAAAAACGCCAACTTCTTTATCAACAAGGGAGAAACTTTCTCTCTTGTAGGTGAGTCTGGTAGTGGGAAAACAACCATTGGTCGTGCCATTATTGGTTTAAATAATACCAGTAAAGGAGAGATTATCTTTGATGGCCAGAAAATTAATGGCAAAAAATCTCACAAGGAATCCTCAGACTTGATTCGTCGTATCCAGATGATTTTTCAGGACCCTGCAGCAAGCTTGAATGAGCGTGCGACGGTTGACTATATCATCTCTGAAGGTCTTTACAACTACCACTTGTTTAAAGACGAAGAAGATCGAAAAGAAAAAGTTCAAAAGATGATCCATGAAGTTGGACTTTTGAAAGAACACTTGACCCGTTATCCACACGAGTTTTCTGGTGGTCAACGTCAGCGTATCGGGATTGCCCGTGCCCTTGTGATGGAACCTGATTTTGTCATTGCAGATGAGCCAATTTCAGCCTTGGACGTATCAGTGCGTGCGCAAGTTTTGAACTTGCTCAAGAAGTTCCAAAAAGAGTTGGGCTTGACTTATCTCTTTATCGCGCATGACTTGTCAGTTGTTCGCTTTATCTCGGACCGTATCGCAGTTATTTATAAGGGAGTTATCGTCGAAGTGGCGGAGACAGAGGAGTTGTTTAACAATCCTGTCCACCCCTACACTCAAGCGCTTCTATCTGCTGTACCGATTCCAGATCCAATCTTGGAACGCAAGAAGGTCTTGAAAGTTTACGATCCTGACCAACATGACTATGAGACAGACAAGCCATCTATGGTAGAAATTCGTCCAGGTCACTATGTTTGGGCTAACCAAGCGGAAGTTGCTCGATACAAAGAAGCTCTTAAAAAATAAACCGATTAGGAGAGGACCGAAAGGTCTTCTCGTTTTTAATAGAAAAATCCCCTTCTACTAGCTTGTAAAAGGGGATTTGTATTATAATTAGCGTTTAGACCAAGTGCGTTTCATAAAGAGTAGTAAAATTGGGTAAATCTCTAAGCGGCCTGCAATCATTGCAAAGGAGAGCAGGATTTTAGAGATGGGACTAAAGATGGCAAAACTAGAGGTTGTACCTAGAATAGGTCCGATATTGTTAAAACAGCTGAAGACAGCACTGGTCACGACTAGAAAATCATTACTATCAAGACTGACGATAAAGATGAGAGAGAGTATAATCATCACGTAGATGGCAAAATATTTAAGAATCTTGTGCTGGGTATCCTTGTCAATCACAGTTTTGTTGACATGTAGAGTCAAGACACGGTGAGGGGATAAGATGGACAAAATCTGATTTTTAGCAATTTTTGAGAGGATGAGTCCTCTGATCACTTTGAGACCACCTGCAGTTGAGCCAGCTGATCCACCGATTCCCATGAGGAAGAGGAGGATAAACTGGGAGAAGAGAGGCCAGTTGGTAATATCTCCGTAACCAAAACCTGTTGTCGTGATGATATTGGAAACCTGGAAGAAGGCCATTTCAACACTCTTAGAGACACCTTGGTAGAGGTGGAGGGTGTTGAGGGTAATCAAGCCTGTAGACACTAGGACAATAATCACATAAGCCCGCAGTTCTTCATCTCCAAAGAAAGCCTTAACTCGGCGGAGCATGAGGTAGTAGTAGAGATTGAAGTTAACCCCAAAAACCAACACTCCGATACTAACTAGATAGGTGATGAGTGAGCTACCGTAGTGGGCAATTCCGTCGTTATAGACGGTAAAGCCCCCAGTTCCTGCTGTTCCCATAGCGATGACAAAACTATCATAGAGAGGCATGCCTGCTAGGTAGTAGATAACCACAAAAAGGGAGAAGAGAGCCAGATAAAGCAGATAGAGGATCTGGGCAGTGTTTTTTAGCTTGGATACGACCTTGCCAAAGACGGGGCCAGGGACCTCAGCCTTCATCACCTCCAAGTGGCTATTCTTAGCATTGTCCATAATGGCAAGCGCAAAGACGAGTACCCCCATCCCTCCGATCAAGTGGGTAAAACTTCGCCAGAAGAGGAGGGAACGACTGAGAACGGAAACATCGTTCAGAATAGTTGCTCCTGTAGTTGTAAAACCAGAGCTGATTTCAAAAAAGGCATCGATGACGCTTGGGATTTGTCCTGAAAAGACAAAGGGGAGGCCACCAAAGAAAGACCAGAGAATCCAACAGAGGGCAACGATTAAGACTCCCTCCTTGGCGTAAATCCGTTGATTTTTCGGTTTCCGTAAAACGCCAAGACCACCGAGAAGGATTAAAATTCCAATCGTAGAAAAGAGAGCGATAAATACTTGACTGGATTCTTGGTAATAGGTTGCTACACTAACAGGGACTAGAAGGAGAGCTGCCTCAATCAAGAGAAGTTTTGAGAGGAGGTAACGGATCATACTTTTATTCATTTTTTACCTCTCAATCAAATCATAAATCTTGGTGATGTTTGGCAACAGGGTGGTTACCAGTAACTTGTCTCCCACCTCAAGCATATCCTCTCCAGTAGGGAAGATTGTTTTTCCTTTTCGGATAATGGCTGCGATGAGAACCCCTTTCTTTAATTTTAACTGTGAAAGGGGTTTGGCAGTCATTTTATTGGCCTCCTTGATATGGAATTGCAGGGTTTCAATTTGGCCATTTGCTAGATGGTGCATGGCTTGAAGGTCTGAGTATTGGGCGTTTACCCGACCACGGATAAAGTGCATAATGGTATCCACTGCGATGATTTTCGGCGTGATGATACTTGAAAAATCAGGTGCATGGATAATCTCTAGAAGACTAGTTCGGTTGACTTTAGTGATGTTTTTTTGAACACCAACACGGTCAAGGAACATAGAGGTGATGATGTTTTCTTCGTCAACCCCAGTTAAGGTTGCGACCGCATCGTAGCTAGGGGCACTTTCTTCTAGTAAGATATCTTTTGCAGTTCCATCTCCTTGCACGATATAGAGATTAGGGAATTTTTCACTAAAGAAACGAGCTCTTTCAGGATTGATCTCGATAACCTTGGTATCGATGCGACTGTCTTTCAAAATACCAAGTAGATAATAAGCGATTTTTCCAGCTCCAACGATAAGCAAGCTTTTCACTGCACGTGATTTGAAATAGTTGTGGAAAAGCATCATATCTACACGATTTCCCGTAACAAAAATCCGATCCTTGTCTTGGATAGTAACATCACCACTTGGAATCATGAGTTGATGGTCTCTTTCCATAGCGCAGACAATGATGTTGCCAAATTTTTTACGGAAGTCTGAGATTGGCATTTGACAGAGCCCGCTAGAATCCTTGATAACAAACTCCATCAGGCTGACTCGACCTCCAGCAAAACGCTCAACTGAGAGGGCATTAGGAAAATCGATGATATTTGAGATGGCACGGGCTGCTAGGAGTTCTGGATTAACGATAAGTGAAAATCCAAGAATATTTTTCTCTTTAAAATAGGCATTAGAGTATTCAGGATTTCGCACTCGAACGATGGTTTCTTTAGCGCCCATTTTTTTAGCAAGTACCGCTGAAATCATATTCACTTCATCGTATTCAGTTAGAGCGATAAAGATATCACACTCTTGGACGCCGGCTTGCTCCAAGATGGCAAAGTCAGCACCATTTCCAAGGAGGCCCATGATATCAAAGCGACTGACAATATGGTTAAGTACAGTTTCATTTTGCTCGATGAGGACAACGTCATGGCTTTCCGCTACTAGTGAACGACAGAGGGCAAAACCAACTTTCCCTCCACCAACAAGGACAATTTTCATATAAAAAACCTACTTTTTCATGATGTAACTATCATACCCTTTTTTAGCAAAAAATGCACCTTCCAAGGCGGTTTTTAGGGGAAGAAAGGTCTTTTTCAAGTTTCTCAAGATAAATTTGCTTAACTTCTATAAAGATATTTCTGATTTGAAGTAATTTTACTCTTTTGATATCCCTTTTCAGAAAGAGAATGAGCAAGCATGAAATTATCATCAAAAAAAGTAAAAAAAATCAAGTCGTTTCTATTGACATTGATTCTGAAAGTGTTATACTAAGAAAGTAGTTTCGCTGATTTACTTCAAACCTGTTGTGAGGTAAGTTAACGATGCCTTAACCACGCTGTTTGCTGAGCTTGACTCCGGGCAGTGTGGCTATTTTTTTGCAATGATAAAAGGAAGCCAATTATGACAAATCACATTGTTTTATTTGAACCTCAGATTCCACAAAATACTGGCAACATCGCGCGTACTTGCGCTGCGACCAATTCTCCCCTCCATATTATCAAACCGATGGGATTTCCGATTGATGATCGCAAGATGAAGCGAGCAGGTTTGGATTACTGGGATAAGTTAGAGATTCATTTTTATGATAACTTGGCAGACTTTATGTCTCAGATGAAAGGGCAACTTTACTTGATTTCCAAATTTGCAGAAAAGGTCTATTCTGAGGCGAATTTGGCAAGTGGTGAAGATCAGTATTTTCTCTTCGGACGTGAAGACAAGGGCTTGCCAGAGGACTTTATGCGTGAACATCCAGAGAAAGCTCTCCGTATCCCTATGAATGATGAGCATGTTCGCAGTCTCAATGTTTCCAATACCGTCTGCATGATCGTCTACGAAGCTCTCCGTCAGCAAAATTTTGCAGGTCTTGAGCTTGTTCACACCTATGAAGCAGATAAATTGAAATAATCAAAATGCTTGCACTTGCAAGCGTTTTTTGTTATGATTAGAGGGTCTTCAGGGCTGGGTGTAATTCCCGACCGGCGGTGACTTTAATACTCTTCGAAAATCCAATTCAAACCACGTCAGCTTCGCCTTGCCGTACTCAAGTACAGCCCGCGGCTAGCTTCCTAGTTTGTTCTTTGATTTTCATTGAGTATCATTAGGAAAAAATTTTTCCTTTAAAACTTTGTTGACAAGCTTTGCCTAACCAAAAGTTATGCCTACAGCTTGTCGCCTAGTCTAAAAGAAAAATCTCTATTTCCTTCCCTTTAAAGAAGTCCGCGAGCGCAAGCTGATGTGGTGCGATTCCACAACCGACAGTATAGTCTGGATGGGAGAAGACGAAAGAATAGCTTTGTCTGTTCTGATGAGTTTATAGATGAATTGCAACCGCTTGCTCAAATGAGTGAGAGGGAACTTTTGGGATATAAAAAGTGAGAATAGATAGAGGGATCCTTTCCAACTTCTTCTGATTTTATAGAAAATTGGAGGAACCTGTTATGACAAACACACGTCGACTTTCGACCATTGCGATTTTATCAGCCATTTCATTTGTGCTGATGTACTTTGACTTTCCGCTCTTGCCAGCGGCAACCTTCCTCAAGATCGAGTTTAGTATCTTGCCAGTCCTTGTGGGCTTGGTGGTGATGGATTTGCCAGCTGCTCTAGGGATTCTCTTGTTGCGCTCACTCTTGAAGTTGCTTCTGAATAGCCAGGGAGTGAATACCTACATTGGTTTGCCAATGAATGTTGTAGCCTTGGGAGTTTTTGTTATCGCCTTTGGTTTGATTTGGAAAAAGGAACGTAGCACCCTTCGTTTCCTACTAGCATCTCTAGCGGGAACTATTGGGTTGACTTCTGCGATGTTGGTTCTCAACTATGTCTATGCGATTCCTTTATACGCGCAGTTTGCCAACTTTGATATTAGAGAAATTATAGGACTTTCTAACTACTTGATGACCATGGTTTTACCTTTTAACCTGATTGAAGGTTTCATCTTTGCCGTTTCATTCTGGTTGTTATACGTCCTCTTGAAACCAACCTTAAAACATTATGAGAGATAAACAAACATTTTTAATGAAGGGCAGTTTTGCCCTTTTACTTTTCGTCCTTCTTGGCTATATGGTTAAATTTTACCCTCAAACGCTGGTCGGTTTTGATCAACCGATTCAGACAGCCATTCGTGGGGACTTGCCAGATTATTTGACAGTTCTGTTCCGTGCCCTTACGCATTTGATTGATATCCCGGTGATTATCACCTGGGTTGCCATCGCAGCCTTTATCTTTTATCGTAAGCAGTGGAAGATAGAAAGCTACTTCATGGCGGGTAATCTAGCCTTAGCTGGTCTTTTAATCGTGACCTTTAAAAACATCTACCAGCGTCCACGGCCAGCTATCTTACACTTAGTAGAGGAAAAGGGATTTTCCTTCCCAAGTGGGCATTCTCTGGCTGTAACTTTGATGGTAGGCACTTTGATTGTCATTCTCAGTCAACGGATTAAAGATCCAGTCTGGAGAAAAGTCGTTCAAATCGTCCTTGGGTTCTACCTAGTCAGTGTGCTGGTATCAAGAGTCTATCTGGGGGTTCACTATCCATCTGATGTTCTTGCTAGTTTCTGTGTGGGTTTGGGAGTCCTGTTTATCGAATTTCCTTTCTATGACAAGCTTCGCTTCCAATGGCGATTTAAAGGCAAGCAGAAGTGAGTATCAAATTCCTTTGAGGAGAAAGAAATGAAAGTCAATATAACAGATCTCCATCCGACTCAACTATACTTATCAGAAAAGAAGTTACAAGATATCCAAATGCTTTATCAGCCGGAAGAAATGAGCAATGTTGCTCCAATCAGTATTCTTGCGTTCGGAGATTACTTGTTAATTACAGATGGGCATCACAGGGCTTATCAGGCTTTATTGGCAGGTAGGGATACGATTTCTGCTAAGTGGGATAGAGATGGTGGCGATGAACTGTATTATCTCTATGCGCAAGCTTGTGAGGAAAGAAAGATTTACTCTGTTCTGGATTTAAAAAATCATATCGTATCTCAAGATGAGTATGAAGCAAAATGGTATAACTGGTGTGATGGTTTTAATCAAGCAGCAACTCTTTTATTGAAAAGGAAAGCAGATGAAACAGACCCTGCAAATAGGTGATGCATTGTGTCTTGTTCCTTTTTATACTGAAATTAGTCTAATCTAACTTGTTTTTTAACTAAAAATCTGATAAACTAAGTAGTAATTGAATAGGAATCCGCAAGACTAGTAACTCAAGGGAAGTATATCAGGGAGGAGAGCCGTGACTGCAAGCTCTCTATATGAAAGCTGGGTGAATTCACTTGCGCATGGATTTAGAAATGAAGGTCTGACTTGTCAGATGAAAACGGATGGTACCGCGTGTCAACGCTCCGAGTGGAGTTTTTGGCATGTGGTTTTCTTTTTATCTACGAGAGACTGATGGAGGAATTATGTCAACTATTGAAGAACAATTAAAAGCGCTTCGAGAAGAAACGCTGGCTAGCTTGAAGCAGATTACTGCTGAAAATGAAAAAGAGATGCAAGACTTGCGTGTCTCTGTCCTTGGTAAAAAAGGGTCGCTTACGGAAATCCTCAAAGGGATGAAGGATGTCTCTGCTGAGATGCGTCCAATCATCGGGAAACACGTCAATGAAGCGCGTGATATCTTGACAGCGGCCTTTGAAGAAACAGCAAAGCTCTTGGAAGAAAAGAAAGTCGCAGCTCAACTAGCAAGTGAGAGCATTGATGTGACACTTCCAGGTCGCCCAGTTGCGACAGGTCACCGTCACGTTTTGACACAAACCAGTGAAGAAATCGAAGATATTTTCATCGGGATGGGTTACCAAGTCGTGGATGGTTTTGAAGTGGAGCAAGACTACTATAACTTCGAGCGTATGAACCTTCCAAAAGATCACCCAGCTCGCGATATGCAGGATACTTTCTACATCACAGAAGAGATTTTACTCCGTACCCACACGTCTCCAGTTCAGGCGCGTGCTATGGATGCTCATGATTTTTCAAAAGGTCCTTTGAAAATGATCTCACCGGGGCGCGTGTTCCGTCGT
Source organism: Streptococcus oralis (assembly GCF_021497885.1). NCBI lineage: Bacteria > Bacillati > Bacillota > Bacilli > Lactobacillales > Streptococcaceae > Streptococcus > Streptococcus oralis. Next base: position 1,646,009 of record NZ_CP046523.1, on the reverse strand, counting down.
GACACAGACGATGCAACCCACAGTCACCAATTCCACCAAATCGAAGGTTTGGTTGTTGGGAAAAACATCTCTATGGCTGATCTTCAAGGAACGCTTCAGTTGATTGTCCAAAAAATGTTTGGCGAAGAGCGTCAAATTCGTTTGCGCCCATCTTATTTCCCATTCACAGAGCCATCTGTCGAGGTGGATGTTTCTTGCTTTAAGTGTGGTGGAGAAGGCTGTAACGTATGTAAGAAAACAGGTTGGATCGAAATCATGGGTGCTGGTATGGTTCACCCACGTGTCCTTGAAATGAGTGGAATCGATGCGACTGTCTACTCTGGATTTGCCTTTGGTCTTGGACAAGAGCGTGTAGCCATGCTTCGTTACGGAATCAACGATATCCGTGGATTCTATCAAGGAGATGTCCGCTTCTCAGAACAGTTTAAATAATGATTAGAAAAGTAGAAAAGGCAGATATTGGGGTGTTGTCCAAAATTGCCAAACAAACCTTTCGTGAAACATTTGCTCATGATAATACGGAAGAGCAGTTACAGGAATACTTTGAAGAGACTTATAGTCTGAGAGTTTTGCCAACTGAGTTGGAAAATCCAGATTCCGAAACCTATTTCATTATGCATGAAGAGGAGATAGCTGGTTTTCTCAAAGTCAACTGGGGAAGTGCTCAGACTGAGAGAGAATTAGAGGGTGCTTTTGAAATTCAACGCCTCTATGTGCTACAAAAATTCCAAGGATTTGGACTAGGTAAGCAACTGTTTGAATTCGCTCTTGAACTTGCTACCAAAAATAGTTTTTCCTGGGCTTGGTTAGGTGTTTGGGAGCATAATACAAAAGCTCAAGCGTTTTATAACCGATATGGTTTTGAAAAATTTAGCCAACATAGTTTTATGGTTGGTCAAAAAGTAGATACAGATTGGTTACTGAAAAAGAAATTAAGGTAAGAAGAGGATTCTTCTATTGAAATGATAGGAAAGGAAAAGAACTAGAGTGGCAACTGTCATTCTGGAGAACTAAATTATGCTTGTATCTTATAAATGGTTAAAAGAATTGGTGGACATTGATGTGCCATCACAAGAGTTGGCTGAAAAAATGTCAACTACAGGGATTGAGGTAGAGGGTGTCGAATCACCAGCTGCCGGTCTCTCAAAAATTGTCGTCGGTGAGGTCTTGTCTTGCGAAGATGTGCCAGGAACGCACCTTCATGTTTGTCAGGTTAATGTGGGCGAAGAAGAAGCGCGTCAGATCGTCTGTGGTGCCCCAAATGTGTGTGCTGGTATCAAGGTCATGGTAGCTCTTCCAGGAGCTCGTATTGCTGACAATTACAAGATTAAAAAAGGGAAAATCCGTGGCTTGGAGTCACTTGGAATGATCTGTTCACTTGGTGAATTAGGTATTTCTGACTCAGTTGTGCCAAAGGAATTTGCAGATGGTATTCAAATCTTGCCTCAAGATGCTGTTCCAGGGGATGAAGTCTTTTCTTACCTAGACTTGGATGATGAAATCATCGAACTTTCCATCACACCCAACCGTGCGGACGCTCTTTCTATGTGTGGCGTAGCGCACGAAGTGGCAGCCATCTATGACAAGGCAGTCAACTTTAAAGAATTCAGTTTAACAGAAACCAATGAAACTGCAGCAGATGCCCTTTCTGTAAGCATTGAGACAGACAAGGCACCTTATTATGCGGCCCGTATCTTGGACAATGTGACCATCGCACCAAGTCCACAATGGTTGCAAAACCTCCTTATGAACGAAGGCATCCGTCCGATTAACAATGTCGTAGACGTAACCAACTACATCCTGCTCTACTTTGGTCAACCAATGCATGCCTTTGACTTGGATACCTTTGAAGGGACTGACATCCGTGTGCGTGAAGCGCGTGCTGGTGAAAAATTGGTGACCTTGGACGGTGAAGAACGTGACTTGGAAACAAATGACATAGTCATCACTGTCGCAGACAAGCCAGTAGCTCTTGCAGGTGTCATGGGCGGGCAGGCTACAGAAATCTCTGAAAAATCTAGTCGTGTTGTCCTTGAAGCGGCTGTTTTCAATGGCAAATCGATTCGCAAGACTAGCGGTCGCCTCAACCTTCGTTCTGAGTCATCTTCTCGTTTTGAAAAAGGCATTAATGTAGCAACAGTCAATGAAGCCCTTGATGCGGCAGCTAGCATGATTGCTGAGCTTGCAGGTGCGACGGTTCGTAAGGGAATCGTTTCAGCAGGCCAGCTTGATACTTCTGATGTGGAAGTTTCTTCGACTCTTGCAGACGTTAACCGCGTCCTTGGTACGGAGCTTTCCTATGCTGATGTGGAAGATGTCTTCCGTCGTCTTGGCTTTGGCCTTTCTAGCAATGCAGAATCATTTACAGTCAGCGTACCCCGTCGTCGTTGGGATATCACTATCGAAGCGGACCTCTTTGAAGAAATCGCCCGTATCTATGGTTATGATCGCTTGCCAACTAGTCTTCCAAAAGATGATGGTACAGCTGGTGAATTGACTGCGACACAAAAATTGCGTCGCCAAGTTCGTACCATCGCCGAAGGAGCGGGTTTGACAGAAATCATTACCTACGCTCTGACAACTCCTGAAAAAGCAGTTGAGTTTACAGCTCAACCAAGCAAGCTGACAGAACTCATGTGGCCAATGACAGTGGATCGTTCAGTCCTCCGTCAAAATATGATTTCAGGTATCCTTGATACAGTTGCCTACAACGTGGCTCGTAAGAACAAAAACTTGGCACTTTACGAGATTGGAAAAGTCTTTGAACAAACAGGTAATCCAAAAGAAGAACTTCCAAATGAGATCAATAGCTTTGCCTTTGCCTTGACAGGCTTGGTTGCTGAAAAAGATTTCCAAACGGCAGCAGTTCCAGTTGATTTCTTCTATGCTAAGGGAATTCTAGAATCGCTCTTTACTCGCTTGGGCCTTGCAGTGACCTATACAGCAACAGATGAAATTGCTAGTCTTCACCCAGGCCGTACAGCTGTGATTTCACTCGGTGACCAAGTTCTTGGTTTCCTTGGCCAAGTGCATCCAGTCACTGCCAAGGCTTATGATATTCCAGAAACGTATGTAGCGGAGCTCAACCTTTCAGCTATCGAAGTTGCCCTTCAACCAGCTACTCCATTTGTGGAAATTACCAAATTCCCAGCGGTTAGTCGTGATATTGCTCTACTTCTCAAGGCAGAAGTCACTCACCAAGAAGTTGTAGATGCTATCCGAGCTGCAGGCGTGAAACGTTTGACAGATATCAAACTCTTTGACGTCTTCTCAGGTGAAAAATTGGGACTTGGTATGAAGTCAATGGCCTATAGCTTGACCTTCCAAAATCCAGAAGATAGCCTGACGGACGAAGAAGTGGCGCGCTACATGGAAAAAATCCAAGCTTCACTCGAAGAAAAAGTGAATGCAGAAGTGCGTTAACTCATCAATCCATCCTTCGGGGTGGATTTTTGCTTTTCAAAATGACAATTCAGGATCAAAAATGGACAATTGAGGAGTAAAAGCACCTTTATGCACTTTAATGGACTATAATTGTTCTATCACTTGGGTACTCAAAATCCTTAGAGAGTTTAGTTTTTAAGGAAGGATGAACAAGATAAAAATGTACATAAATCCTTGTAAAGGCTATCAAAAAGGAGTATAATAAGTGCAACATATTTCGGAGGTGAAAAATGCTAGAAGTAAGAAATCTAGAGAAAAGTTTCGGCTCCAAGCAAGTCTTGTTTGGTGTAGATTTTCAAGCAAGTCCAGGACGGATTCTTGGGCTTGTAGGGAAAAATGGTGCTGGGAAAACAACGATTTTCCACAGTATGTTGAAATTTTTAGAGTATCAAGGAGAGATCAGTCTGGATGGGCAGGAGATTCGTCAGGAAACCTATGCTCGGATTGGCTATCTGCCTGAGGAACGCAGCCTTATGCCTAAATTGACAGTCCTTGAGCAAGTTCGCTACTTGGCTACTCTAAAGGGCATGGATGCTAAGGAGGTCAAGGAAAAACTCCCTCAATGGATGGAGAAACTGGAAGTGAAAGGAAAGCTGACTGATAAAATCAAGAGCCTCTCCAAAGGGAATCAGCAGAAAATTCAGCTGATTATCACCCTGATCCATGAGCCAGACTTGATTATCCTGGATGAGCCTTTTAGTGGTTTGGATCCAGTCAATACTGAGTTGCTCAAGCAGGTCATCTTGAAAGAGAAAGAGCGCGGTGCAATCATTATCTTTTCTGACCATGTTATGACCAACGTCGAGGAACTTTGCGATGATATTCTGATGATTCGTGATGGGCGTGTGGTCTTGCATGGACCTGTTCAGGATGTTCGCAATCAATATGGGAAAACACGTCTCTTTGTTTCAAGTGAACGAAGCAAGGAAGAACTGGAAAACCTTCCTCATGTCAAACAGGTAAGCTTGACCAAGCAAGGCAGTTGGAAATTGATCCTAGATGATGAGAGTGCTGGAAGGGAACTCTTCCCAATCCTCACTCAAGGTCAATATATTGCGACCTTTGACCAACAAGCTCCAACAATCGATGAAATCTTTAAACTAGAATCAGGGGTGGAAGTATGAGAAATATGTGGGTTGTAATGAAGGAAACCTATCTTCGGCATGTCAAGTCGTGGAGTTTCTTCTTTATGGTGATTTCGCCGTTCCTCTTTTTAGCCTTATCTGTAGGAATCGGCTATCTACAAAATTCTTCGATGGCTAAAAATAGCAAGGTAGCAGTAGTAACAACAGTGCCATCTGTAGCTGAGGGACTCAAGAGTACCAATGGTATTAACTTTGACTACAAGGATGAAGCCAGTGCCCAGCAGGCTGTCAAGGATGAGAAAATCAAGGGTTACCTAACCGTCGACCAAGAGGACAGCGTCATCAAGGCCGTCTATCATGGTGAAACCTCTCTTGAAAGTGGCATCAAGCTAGCTGTAACCAATAAGCTAAATGAACTGCAATACCAACTCAATCGTTCGGCAGCCAATTTGTCTCAAGAACAGGAAAAACGCTTGAGTCAAACTGTTGACTTTACTGAGAGGATTGATGAATCCAAGGAAAATAAAAAAATTGTTCAAACCATCGCGGCCGCAGGGCTCGGTTTCTTCCTTTATATGATTTTGATTACCTATGCTAGTGTCACTGCTCAGGAAGTGGCTAGCGAGAAAGGAACTAAAATCATGGAGGTGGTCTTCTCTAGTATCCGAGCTAGTCATTATTTCTACGCTCGCATGCTGGCTCTGCTTCTTGTGATTTTGACTCATATTGGCATTTACGTCGTGGGTGGGCTGGTTGCCATTCTGCTCTTTAAAGATATCCCAATCTTGGCACAATCTGGTATTTTAAACCATATAGGAGAGGCATTCTCGCTCAATACCTTATTGTTTGTCTTGGTTAGCCTCTTTATGTACGTTGTTTTAGCAGCTTTCCTAGGATCTATGGTTTCTCGCCCTGAGGATTCAGGAAAGGCCTTGTCTCCATTGATGATCTTGATTATAGCAGGATTTGTCGGTGTGACCTCTCTAGGTGCTGCTGGGGATAATTTAGTTCTGAAAATTGGTTCCTACATTCCTTTCATTTCGACCTTCTTTATGCCATTTAGAGCTATAAATGGGTATGCAAGTGGTCTAGAAGCTTGGGTTTCCCTTGCCATAACGGTTGCTTTTGCAGTCACTGCAACAGTCTTTATCGGACGCATGTATGCCAGCCTAGTCCTTCAAACGGATGATTTAGGAATCTGGAAAACCTTTAAACGTGCCTTAGCTTACAAATAGGAGAGCCTCGCGAAAGCGAGGTTTTTCTAGATGTTAAACAGCGAAATCAGTAAAAATATTTTTCATATCTATTGACTTTTAGTAGTAAAATTTGGTATGATAGTAGACGGTATTGTTTACCCCATTTGTAAGGCCCCGGAACCTTTCAAATACCCCGCGGACCGGAACATCCGCCCCGTAAACAAAAATGATATTCATATAGGAGAAATCATGAACAAAACTACATTCATGGCTAAACCAGGCCAAGTAGAACGCAAATGGTACGTTGTTGACGCAACTGATGTACCTCTTGGACGCCTTTCAGCAGTTGTTGCTAGCGTACTTCGCGGAAAAAACAAACCAACATTCACACCACACACTGATACAGGTGACTTCGTAATCGTTATCAATGCTGAAAAAGTTAAATTGACTGGTAAAAAAGCAACTGATAAGATCTACTACACTCACTCAAACCACCCAGGTGGATTGAAACAAATCTCTGCTGGTGAACTTCGTTCTAAAAATGCAGTACGTTTGATCGAAAAATCAGTTAAAGGTATGCTTCCACACAATACTCTTGGCCGCGCTCAAGGTATGAAATTGAAAGTATTCGTTGGAGCTGAGCACACTCACGCTGCACAACAACCAGAAGTTCTTGATATTTCAGGACTTATCTAAGGAAAGGAACAATAAAGTATGTCACAAGCACAATATGCAGGTACTGGACGTCGTAAAAACGCTGTTGCACGCGTTCGCCTTGTTCCAGGAACTGGTAAAATCACTGTTAACAAAAAAGATGTTGAAGAGTACATCCCACACGCTGACCTTCGTCTTGTAATCAACCAACCATTCGCAGTTACTTCAACTGTAGGTTCATACGACGTTTTCGTTAACGTTGTAGGTGGTGGATACGCTGGTCAATCAGGAGCTATCCGTCACGGTATCGCTCGTGCCCTTCTTCAAGTAGACCCAGACTTCCGCGATTCATTGAAACGCGCAGGTCTTCTTACACGTGACTCACGTAAAGTTGAACGTAAGAAACCAGGTCTTAAGAAAGCTCGTAAAGCATCACAATTCTCAAAACGTTAATCAATACGATTATATCAACGTTTCGAAGCACTTCATGGTTCACACCATGGGGTGTTTTTTTGATTATTTTTAGCAAAATTCACACCACTTTTCACACCAAATTCACACTATTATTTTTTAAGATTACGAAAGGCAATTTCTCCAACAGCCATTGGAATTACATTTGAAGTGTTGACATAAGTCTTAGTTGTAATTGTATCACTGTGAGTGAGTGCTTCAGAAATATCTTCCATAGGGGTTCCTGCCTGTTTAGCGAGTGTGGCTCCTGTATGTCGTAATTTATGAGGGGTTGCATGTGCAAGATCTGGATGACGACGCTTAACAGATTTCATCTTGTTGTTAAGGTAATCAGCATGGAGACAACTGTTTACATTTCCCTTTGTATCAATGTACGTAAACACATACTGTTCTGGAGTCTGCATGATGTTAAATGAAGCCAGTTCAGATTTTTGTTGCTTCTTCCAAGAATTTAACAAGTCGGTAAGTTCTTGTGGAATCGAAAAAATCGTCTTTTTATTCCCTTTAGTTGACTTTCGATTTTTATATCGATCTAAGGCTTGAACCAATTGAATTTGTTGATTTTTGAAATCAATATGTTTCCATTGCAAAGCGTAGCTCTCTGACTTTCTATCTCCTAAAAAGAAGGTAGTATAGAACAAAACATAGTCTTTGAATAGAATTTTTTCAGTCTCTAAATCCTTTTCAAAAGCTGTAAACCATGCTTGAAGTTCTTCTTGAGATAGATATAAATCTTCATCTTTTTTAGATTCCTGTAGCTTGATTTTCTTAGTTGCTTTGATACGGCTAATGGTTTTAGAGAGACGATTAGTTTCGATATACTCTAATTCTTCTGCCCAGTCAAAGATAGAGTTAACGTAGCTCCTGATAACTTTGAAATTTGCATATTCTTCAGCCTTTTGAGTCAATAGATTTAGCACAACTTGCTTATTTTGATTAAGAAAGTCTATTGAATAATTCCCAAGTAAGGGTAAGATGTGTTTTCTAAAAGCAATTTCTGTTCCAACTATAGTTGCTTGAGATGGTGGTTTGGCAGCAGAAGTAGTTTGACCTGCTTTGTAAGATTGCCACCAAACGTTTTGATAGAAATCCGAAAAGAGAATAGAACCGCTATTCTCTAATGAAGCAGATCCGCCACTAAGAATTTTATCAATCTTATTTTGAAGTTCTCGTTCGTATCTTTTTGCTTCATCCCTTGATTTGAACCGTTTTTCAATCACTTTCTTATCAATACCTAGCGAAGATTTAACCTCCTCACGAATATAAACACGTAAGCGATAGGTTCCGTTTTTAGTTTTTGTAATAGACATAGTATTCTCCTTTTGAATTGAGCTAGAAAATACCATGGTTACATTATAACAAATGACCATAGAATTTCTACTGCTTTTGTAACCAGCGATTGATTTCTGTTTTGCTAAAGCGAACAGTTTTTCCAACCTTAATGCAAGGTAAGCCTTGCTTAATCCAGTTGTCTAAAGTATTGTTGGATATATTCAAATATTCACAAGTCTGCTTTTTATTTAAAAATTGATTGGTATTTTCATTAATATCCAAAAATTTATCCAGTTCTTTCTTAACAGTATCTGATATTAGTGATTGAAATTGCCGAATCACTTCGTCTGGAATAAATAAATTCATAAATAGTCCCGTTTATTTCTTTCTATTAGATTTAAATTTTTTTAGTTTGTATTTTGTTTTTTAAGTCTTCAAGGGTTGAAGACTTAAAAAATAGGGAAACGTTGCTGTAGCAATACTTTTCCATTTTTTAAATCAGACTTTATATTAAAATGGTAGATGTGTTTTCCAAGTTTTATTAAAAAAATAATCCAGGAATGAACCTATGTCTTTATCCTTGCTTTGAATAATTTCATTAAAAAATGGATCTTTTTTTCATTTGTAAAACTAGGGATTTTAAAAGAAAGGAGTTCATTATTTTGATTATCCTTGTAGCAACCAAAATCAAGGATAGTAACAAGAGATAGAGTATTTAGCATTAAGCGAAAGAGATATAGTACTTGCCATGTAATCATAATAGAAAGAAAATAACTTTCATTTTTTAAGTCATTCCTCCTACTTTCTTTAATAAGATTTTTTTTAGTTCTTGCAGAGTTTTTTGGATTTACAAATTCAGATACATCAATAAACAAGAAAATAGATTCATCCAATGTTAATGGATATAAATAATCCATAGCATGATTTAGTTGAGTTTCAAAAAATGTTTTTATATATCCATCTTTACCTTTTTCCTCGTACAATTCTTTTAACTTATTTTGGGTATCTCTTACTGAAGTTTGAACAATTATCTTAAAGTTTGATAATCCTTTCTTAATCACACTATATACAAATGAAGAGAGCTGATCATTATGTAGTTTATCTAAGTCAGTAGTCTTGAATTCACTTTTAATTTTTTTTCATTCAGTGTCATTTCGTATCTATAGATGCGGTATTTACGAGATACGTTTAATTCAATCTGTTTATTATGTTCTGCTTTTGCTGTTTTATCGTAAAGAACATGCGACAAGTTTTCATTTTTTTTACTTGAAAGAATATGGTGATCATCAGGAGTTGAACATTTTGTATAAACTATTTTATTTACTTGAGATGTATTAGATAAGCTCCTCAATAATAAATTCCTTGTTTGAAAATGAATAATCGCATCAGTAGCAAATGTAAATGCGATTTCCATTTCATGAACCCTAATAATTGTTGGGATAATCCAAATACCAGTTTGCTGTTTGATTCCTGTTATAACGTTTATTAGTTTCTTTCGTATTGCTGAAATAGAGAGAGTTTCAAAATTTAGACCTCCATGATTCAGCTGGAGTAAGCAATAATTAACAGTATCTCCGCTTTCTTTTTTATAAATTTTTCCAATTTCAAGTCTTCCGAATTCCCTTGATTGGATAATTAAATCTTCTATCTGATTTGAATTGTGAGTAAATTTTTTAACTTCATGAGGATTCTTTTTTTTGAATTCTATCAGTTTTTCAATGTCAACAATTAGTTTTTCACCTAAGTTAAAAACCATGCGATCAAACCCCCAGAAGGAATTCATAAAACTAAAACAAGATTGAATTTCTTTCTCATTTAAATGCATCTGTTTATTTTGACTTTTCATGATTTAAGGTTTCCTTTCTACTATTATTTTTGATTGAAATTATGCTAGGAAGTATTAGAGATTGAAAAAAGCAGTTAAATTATTTTAACCGCATTTGTAATTCAATTTATCCCTTTTTTTTTCATATATAATTAGTATGCCAGGAACTTCACTAAAAACTGTGTTTTTTTTATTTTTTAGTGAAAAAAATTTTTTAAAACAAAAAAACACTCAATTTTGAGTGCTTTAAAAACGCGTCGTAACAAGGTTTTGAAGAAAAAAAGTAGGTTTTTACCTACTTTAATTTTTTTAGTTTAGAACAAGAATGTTAAGAAAGAAATCAATACTTTCAGTACGATTTTTATTTAGTTGAATTTTTTAATTTTAATGAGAGATATATCATAATGTTTGGAAAAAGTTACTTAGTTTGCTTGTGAGATTAACTTATAGGCGTAGGATTTTTGAAATTCTTCTGGTCGATTGTGTCCGAGAGCACGTGATACAATTAAACAAGCCTTTCGATCAAGGGCAACACCTTTTAATTCGCCTCGTAGATAAATTTTTTCTTTTTTATCTTTGATATCTTTGGGATCTCGCGCGACAAGAAGATAAAGACGTTTTGCGTATTCAGCACGATATTTATGAGGTTTTAAAGCAGTTGGAACTTGAAACACACGTTTTTTACCAGCTAGTTTAAATTCTTCAACAAGCCTTTCTAATTCTTCTTTGTCTCGCGTAATAATCGGAACCCAACGATCTCGTGCTCCTTTTGATTTATGTTTTTTACCAATAATTTTAAGATAATATTGGCCATCCTCACGTTGGTAGAGGGAGTCTCCAGTAATAGCTTTTAATTCATTTTTTCGTAGTCCAGTGGCAGATACGATTGAGAACCAGCGATTATTTGTTTCTTCAGACATCCTGTCGTCATTAGACTTCAAACGATTATTCTTTTTGTCGGCTCGATATCGAATATCCGTTGCAATAAAAGCGGTAGAAGGTACTCCTAAAACTTTGGCTAATGCTGCTTTATAGGTTGACTGGGTTGGAGCAGAAAGTCCTAATTTCTTACAATGTTTTAAGTATTGATTTACTAAGTCAATCCATCCCTCAATATTGTTAGATTTTTCAAGAGCTTCTAAATCTTCGGCAGTAGTTATTGAGGCAACAAAGGAAGCAAATCTGCTCCAGGACCCAGCGTAGTTATGAAGAGTTCGGTCGGTATGGATTAAATGAATGTCCTCTCCCGTTTTTTTGGATTCATTTCGCTTGATACCCTTTCCTTTTTTAAAGCGCGTGACTAGATTAGTTAGTCCTTTAGATTGGACGAATTGTTTACGGCCTTCGAAAGTAGTTAGAGAATCCATCTGTTGTTTCTTAGCTTTCTCTTTAGCTTTTCGTCGATCAGCACGACTACGTCTCTTCTTTGCCATAGTTCTTTCCTTTCTATAGTAGATAATGTGCTTTTAAAGAAGATCTTAAGAAAAATCTTAAGGTCTTTTTTATTCAAGTTGAAGTAGTGCAGTGACTTAAGCTTATATTCACTGATGTAGTATCTTCCCTTTGCTTAGGGCGCTTCTTAATTGATGGCTAAGAAGATAACCAAGTCATTTTACAACATGACAAGTTGACTCAATTCAAATAAAATGTAGAGTTCCATCTTGCAGATAAAAATCTGTTGTTTTTTCTTGTTAGTCTTTTTCAGGTTTAATTGCTCTGAATTTAGCGACTGAGCTAAGCTAGTTTTTGTATTTGATTTTTAGACTTTTGTTATTTACTTTAGTTTTTATACTTTGATTTTTTACTTTGTTATGATCAAAAAATTTTTTTAAACTGCTGTTGACATTACTTTTATTATCTATACATTTATTTTTTATTGGTAAATGTAATACAAAAATTGGTTCCTGTTATTTACTTTCGTTTTTTACTTTTATTCTTTACTTTGTTACGATCAAAAAATTTTTTTAAACTGCTATTGACATCTTTTTTATTATCTATACATTTATTTTTTTTTAGTTAATGAAATACAAAACTGGTTCTTTCCTAACCCAGCTTAAACCTACTGTTTCCACGATAGCTACCTCCTTTCAAACATAAAAAACGTAGCTATATTAGTTACGTCTCTACTCAATCAATTATCTTGATATTATTAGTATGCCATAAATTTTAAAATAAAAAAATCAGGATAAGTTTTTTTACGTTATTCACTTTTACCTAGTACTGTGTGTTTAGCGTGACTTACACATACGTTCCTGTCAACGCTAAACACACAGAAAAAATCAGAATCGCAAAAAAAAAGAAAGATGAGAGAAAGAGGAAAAACTACAAAAAAATTGAGAAGAAAATAATACCTTTATCAGTTTTTTTAATTTTTTATTTTTATAATTTGAAAAAAAAGGCATACTATAATTATAAAAACAATTACGGAGGGAACAACTATGTTTCTAAAATATTATTCACTCATTAACTATATTCTCTATAAAAATCGCAGAGAATTCGAAAACTCATTTGATTGCTATCCGAAAAAGACAGTGTATGAGTTTTATATTAGGGAGTCTACAGGAGGAATGAAAATTAGGCAAAAAGAACATAATGCAATTCATGTTAGCCTATTTTCTAATAGTGGAAGTTATATTACACTTTACTTAAGGAATTTTACGTCAGAGGATTTGGTGGCTGTGATGAATTCATTAATCAAGCAGAAGAAAGAACTTGGATATGAGCGGTTGATTTGCTTGTTATCAGAGCTCAAAAATGATGAACGCTTAAGTTTATTGATGAAGTTATCCAAAATGAAATAAACATACTGGGACGAGTATCTCAGTGTGTTTTTGTGGTAAATTTGTCTTTAAAATAGATAAGATAGATTATTTGATAAAGCCATTGTATTAGATGATTGGTTTGCCAACAATGTAACAGATGAATTATTCATTCAGCTAGAGCTGGATAAAAACGCACCAAAATTGGTGCGTTTTTATTTTTTGTGCTATAATAGAAATAAATAAAAGGAGGAGTTACATGATTGGAGAAAATATAAAAACGTTACGTAAAACACATAAATTAACGCAGCCTGAGTTTGCAAAGATTGTTGGTATCTCTAGAAATAGTCTGAGTCGTTATGAAAATGGGACAAGTCGAGTTTCGACAGAATTAATAGATCGTATCTGCAAGAAATTTAATGTTTCGTATATCGATATCGTAGGGGAGGAAAAAATGCTCACACCAGTAGAAGATTATCAATTAACTCTGAAAATTGAAGTGATTAAAGAACGAGGGGCGAATATCTTAGCGCAACTTTATCGTTTTCAAGATGAACAAGGAATTGCATTTGATGATACTTTAAATCCTTGGGTTCTAATGAGCGATGATTTGTCTGATTTGATTAATACGAGGATTTATCTTGTTTCAACTTTTGAGGATATAGAGCGATTTAATGGCTATTTGGATGGTATTGAACGTATGCTAGAACAAGCTACTCATCTGGTGGTGGCTTAATGAAACTAGAAGAATTTAGTCAAGATAATTTTGAACAAGCCTCCAAACGGCTTATCCGTTCTTTAACTCGTGGAAAAACAACCTCATCTCATCCTAAGGCTATTTTGCTCGGTGGACAGAGTGGTGCTGGGAAAACAACGATTCATCGTATTAAACAAAGGGAATTTCAAGGTAATATCATTATCATTGATGGGGATAGTTATCGCTCTTTTCATCCGAACTACCTTGGCCTACAGGAAAAGTATGGCAAAGATAGTGTGGATTATACAAAAGTATTCGCGGGACAAATGGTTGAATATCTTGTAGATGAGTTGAGTAAAAAAGGTTATCATTTATTAATCGAGGGTACCTTGAGAACAACAGAAGTTCCCCGAAAAACGGCCCAATTATTGGCAACTAGAGGATATCAAGTCTCACTTGCACTGATTGCGACCAAGCCAGAATTGTCTTATCTCAGTACCTTGATACGTTATGAGGAGCTCCATGCTATAGACCCTAGTCAAGCAAGAGCGACTCCCAAAGAGCACCATGACGGAATTGTAGAACATTTAGTTGATAACTTACGAGAGTTGGAAACGGCTAAACTTTTTAGACAAATTCAAATTTATCAAAGAGATCAATCGTGTGTTTATAATTCGGAAGTAGATCAAATCTCAGCAGCAGAAGTTCTACACGAATGCCTATTTGGAAAATGGAACAAGGTGGAAAAAGAGATGTTGAAGATAGAGCAGGAACGGTTGAGAGAGTTGGGGGAAATTGATAAGTGACGAAGGGATAATTTATGAGTACATTTAAAAAAGTAATTTATTTTTGTACCAGATTTAACTACTCATAATCTATGGGAATTGGTTGAACAGTATAAAACAGGGAATTTAAGAGATTATGAATAGGGGCATTTTAAGTAATGTAAAGAAAAGCAAAGAATATGCAAAGTGTTTGTTTTAAGGCAATTATCACAAGTTAATTTTTAAAAATAATTTAGTATTTTTTGTTTTTTTGACCAAATCATGACCAAATCATGACCAAAATTAAATTTTTAGAAATTAATATAAAGTAAAGTAGATCAAGAAATTGGTCTATTTTTTGTGAAACAGTATTCAGAGTTATTAAAAAATATTCTATCATTTTCACTATGAAATTGTTCTGTCCATTTAAAAATGTTGGAAGAGATTTAATAGTATTTTTGGTTTATAGAACAGATATAAAGTTTTAAATATGATTACGCTTTAAAAAATGTTGTATTTTATTGTGTTATCCCTTGACAATTTTATTTAGAAAATATATGATAAGGATAATGACAGCGGTGTCATTTTGTCTGATATAAAAAAATTTAGTGATAGATAGTAAAAAAACAATAAAAAATTTGGAGGTGTTTTATGAAGCATTTTGTTCACAATGAGGTTTTTAGTATTCGGAAACTTAAGGTTGGATTGTGCCCTGTTTTGGTAGCGGTTTCATTCCTAGGGGTACAAAGTGTTTTTGCTGATGAAGTAGTTACAAGTGCTCCTCAAATATCTATGAATGAGCTTTATACTTCGACCACCAATAGTATAGAAGGTTCTTCAACTAGTAATCATGACAATCCTACTGGGATTGACTCT
This sequence comes from Streptococcus oralis, assembly GCF_021497885.1. Classification (NCBI taxonomy): domain Bacteria; kingdom Bacillati; phylum Bacillota; class Bacilli; order Lactobacillales; family Streptococcaceae; genus Streptococcus; species Streptococcus oralis. The sequence continues at coordinate 1,630,966 of NZ_CP046523.1, read as the reverse complement.
TCTACCTCACAATTAACCGATAGTAAAGTTGATTCTCCTTTGATATCTAATAAGGAATATAAAGAAGATGGGGTAAATACTGGATCTTTTGAAGATGAAATGAAAGATTCTCCGCTAGTTTCTAATAGTGCCCTTTCTAATTCAACTATCAAAAGTTTAGAAGGTTCCTTAACTAGTAATCATGTCAGTTTGACTGATTTTATTACTACTTATTCAAAGTCAGTTAGTTCTGAGAACGAAGTTGCAGATACTTCTAATAGGAATGAAGTGGGAGATAGTAACACTGCTTTAGAAAAAGGGACTGAAATTTCGGCTTTAAGTGTAAAAGATTATGGTGCAGTAGGTGATGGTGTATCAGATGATAGACAAGCAATTCAAGATACAATAGATGCAGCTGCTAAAGGATTAGGTGGAGGAAAAGTATATTTTCCTGAAGGGACTTATTTAGTTAAAGAAATTGTCTTTTTGAGAAGTCATACACACCTAGAAGTACATGAAAAAGCTACAATATTAAATGGTATCAATATCAAAAATCATCCTTCTATTGTATTCATGACAGGTTTATTCACTGATGATGGAGATCAAGTTGAGTGGGAACCAACCGAAGATATCAGTTACTCTGGTGGAACAATTGATATGAACGGAGCTTTGAATGAAGAGAGGACAAAAGCTAAGAATCTTCCTTTGATCAATTCTTCAGGTGCATTTGCTATTGGGAATTCAAATAACGTAACTATAAAAAATGTAACATTCAAGGATAGTTATCAAGGGCATGCTATTCAAATTGCAGGTTCGAAAAATGTATTAGTCGATAATTCTCGTTTTCTTGGTCAAGCTTTACCTAAAACTATGAAAGATGGGCAAATTATAAGTAAGGAGAGTATTCAGATTGAACCATTAACTAGAAAAGGTTTTCCTTATGCTTTGAATGATGATGGGAAAAAATCTGAAAATGTTACTATTCAAAATTCATATTTTGGTAAAAGTGAAAAATCAGGTGAATTAGTAACTGCAATTGGGACACATTATCAAACTGCAACAACTGAAAATCCTTCAAATATTAAAATTCTAAATAATCATTTTGATAATATGATGTATGCGGGCGTTCGCTTTACAGGATTTACTGATATTTTAATAAAAGGAAATAGGTTTGATAAGAAAACTAAAGAGGAAAGTGAACACTATCGTGAAAATGGTGCTGCTTTAGTTAATGCTTATAGTTATAAAAATGTTAAAGACGTATTAGATCTGAATAAACATGTGACTATTACTGAAAATGTATTTAATATTGCTGATGCTAAAACAAAAGCAATACGTGTTGCAAAAGATAGTGCAGATTATCTTGGAAAAGTAACTGATATTACTGTAACAAAGAATATCATTCATAATAATTCGCAAAATACTAAACAGCCAAATATTGAATTATTAAGAGTCAGCAACAATTTGGTAGTATCTGATAATATCATCTCGGGAGGTAAAGACGGAATCGTAATTGAAGAATCCGCTGGAACTATCACTGTCCTAAATAATCAACTTTCCAATTTAACAGGAAATCATGTTTCTTTACTTAAAACTGATTTTAATGGGACCAGCTCAGACACAAATAATAGTGTCGGTGATTTTAATATTATAACTGAGAATGAAAGTTATAAAATCTTTTCGCAAAATTCAGGTAATCACTCAGACAACCACTCAGATAAGCATGTAGAGGAAATAAAACCTGTAGCTGAAAACAAAAATAATTTAGCTAATAATTACTCAGTAAAAAGTGTAGATGATAAAATTGAAAAATCAAATCATGATTCAGGTAATGTAGTAACAGGAGAAATTTCACAAAAACAATATGACGTAACTAATGTTAGTGAAGTAGTTAAGACAAAAAATAATCAACATGCATTACCAAAAACTGGATTAAATAAAATGGTTGAGTTGCTTTTAACTATTATTGGAATTTGCCTTCTATTTGGACAATGGAGTTTAAAACGTCGTTATGAAGATAGATAGAATTTGCTCAATACAAGGTAGTGCTAAAGAGAACGAAGATAGCGTAGATTACAAAAATCAATATTTCTGGATTATAGATGGAGCAACAGATTTATTTAATTCAAAAGATTCTATAGGTTATTCAGTTTCGGAAGTATCTCATCTTATTTCTGAGTGTCTCAAGCAGTATTGTAACGATTCTTTATCATTGAAGAAAATTTTCGAGCTTGCTTTAGATGACGTTAGAAAAATAATAGAGATAGATAAGTGTGAGTTTGATGATTATTACCAGTTACCAACTTTTGCCTTTATTTTTGCGAAATTATCTGGTTTAAAATTAGAATACATAATGATTGGCGATTGTGTTATGATAGTCAACAATCAAGTGATTACAGATCATAGAGTAGATTGTCTTTTTGAGCAAGGAAAATTTACAATCAAATCTAATGATGAAGCTGATAAAAAGACTATATTACAAAATATTAGGAAGCTAGCTAATAAACCAGATGGATATTGGATAGGTTCACTAGACAAAAGTAGTATAAATCATGTTATCAATGGTAGTTTGGAAGTAACTAGTAATCATATTGTTTTAATGACTGATGGTTTTTACGATTTTTATACTCAAAATTCAGGCTACAATTTTGGAGAGTTAATTGAAATGAGAAAAGAATCTACAAATATTGATCCTATTTATGGTAAAAAAGATGATGCAAGTATTTTGATAATTGATGTTTAAAATAATTTCATCATATGATGAACTATAAAGACAGTTATCTATACGAGTTCTTTATAGTGCAATTGATTATTGAGGTTAGATAATGTTGAGAAAGCATTTTGACAATGAAATTATTGAGTTGTCTAATAATCTAGAAGATATATGGATTTCTATAATAAAAAAATATGAAATTATATTTGATGACTTAACCGAAGTTCAAAAACAAAGTATTATAGATAATGATTTAGTTATTAATGAAGCAGTTGTTACAATAGATATGAAAGGTATTGAACTCATCTGTTTACAACATCCTGTTTCTGTTGATTTGAGAAGAATTATAACTATAGTAAAATTATCCACAGATATTGAACGTATTGGTGATCGAATCATTGAAATAGTTAAGAATTTAAAAAATATTCATACAATGCATGAATGGGGACCATTATTTTATGAAATGCTAAAAATACATTTTATTATAGGGGATCACTTAAAGAAAACTCTAACATGGTATAAGAATAGAAACTATGAACCTGACGTATATGACTATAATAAAAAATGTAAGTTGATATCTGGTCTATGTCAAAAACTAGGAGACAAAGTAGTAGAGAACTTTCTTATTGAATTCTCAAATGTTGATGAAGCTATTGTATTTTTAGAAGTTATTAATATTCTTGATAAGATATCCCATACAACACAATCTATTTATAAATGGTTAGATTATCAGGAAATTGGAGTATTATAGTTAAAGAGGAGTATATATGCAGACAATAGTAGATAATTTTGCTAATAAAATTATTGAATATGGAATTTATAAATCGATGGACCAAATATATATAAAAAATAGAATATTGGCTTTAATCGGTGAAGAAGGAACTGATAAGATTTCAAATGAGAGTGATCTTAAAAAATTAAAAGACAATTTAGTAGAAATAGCTTTAAAGAATGGTAAAATTGCTGATTTAGCTGAGGCAAAGGAATGTTTAGGTGCAGAGCTGATGAATTTTATCGTTCCATTACCAAGTCGCCTTAATGATATTTTTTGGAGTTCATATGATGTTTCGCCACAGGAAGCAGTTGAAGAGTTCTATCAGTTAAGTAAAGATAGCGACTATATTAAATTGTCAGCTATCGCTAAAAATATAGCTTTTCATACTGAAACTAATTATGGTTCACTTGAAATTACAATCAATTTATCAAAACCGGAAAAAGATCCGAAAACAATCGCGGCAGAGAAATTGGTAAAGTCATCTAATTATCCAAAATGTTTACTTTGTATGGAAAATGAAGGTTATCAGGGGAGAATAAATTATCCAGCACGTGCAAATCATAGAATTATTCGGTTGGAACTGGGAGACGAAGTATGGGGTTTCCAGTATTCCCCATACTCATATTTTAATGAGCATGCGATATTCTTGAATAGTCAACATGTACCAATGGCTATTACGTCCAAAACATTTGAACAATTATTGGAGATTGTTGATATTTTACCAGGGTATTTTGCTGGTTCAAATTCTGATCTTCCTATCTCAGGAGGTTCTATTCTTAGTCATAATCACTACCAGGGAGGAAAACATATTTTCCCAATGGAAAAAGCAAAATTTGAGAGAGAATTTCTTTTTAAAGACTTTGAGGATGTTAAAGCAGGTATTGTAAAATGGCCGATGTCAGTGATTAGGCTACAAGGTGAAAATAAAAATCGTTTGGTAGAATTAGCTACTAAAATCCTAAATATCTGGAGAGAATATTCAGATTTAGAAGTAGACATCATTGCTAAGTCTGAAGATATTCCACACCATACGGTGACTCCTATTGCTCGTAAAGTGGATGGAAGATATGAATTGGATATTGTTCTGAGAGATAACCATACTACTAAACAATACCCAGATGGTGTTTACCACCCTCATCAAGATGTACAACATATTAAAAAGGAAAATATTGGGTTAATCGAAGTGATGGGACTTGCGATTTTACCACCTCGTTTGAAAACAGAGTTAGAAGAAGTTGAGAAATATCTTTTAGGAAAAGATAACGCAATTGCTGATTATCATTTAGAATGGGCCGTTCAATTGAAAGAAAAATATCCTGGACTTAAAGAGGAGGAGGCTCATAGCGTTGTTCAACATGAAGTAGGGCAAGTATTTGCGAGAGTTCTCGAAGATGCAGGTGTTTATAAGAATACTCAAACCGGACATGAAGCATTTATGAGATTTGTTAAATCGGTTGGAATTAATTAGGAGGAAGTAAAAATGGCAATATTGGTAACAGGCGGAGCTGGTTATATTGGTAGCCATACCGTAGTAGAATTACTAAATTTAGGTAAGGAAGTCGTTATTGTCGACAACCTTTCAAACTCAAGCATTTTAGTATTAGATCGTATTGAAGCAATTACAGGGCAACGTCCTGCGTTTTACGAATTAGATGTTTGTGATAAACAAGGATTGAGAAAAGTTTTTGAACAAGAATCTATTGAGGCTGCAATTCATTTTGCAGGATACAAAGCTGTCGGCGAATCCGTGCAAAAGCCTGTAATGTACTACGAAAATAATATTATGAGCACATTAGCTCTTGTTGAAGTGATGTCAGAGTTTAATGTTAAAAAGATTGTGTTTTCATCGAGTGCGACTGTATACGGCATTCACAATCAATCACCCCTTATTGAGACGATGCCGACAAGTGCAACGAATCCGTATGGGTACACAAAAGTGATGCTTGAACAAATTTTAAAAGATGTTCATGTAGCAGATTCAGAGTGGAGTATTGCGTTGCTTCGTTATTTCAATCCGATTGGTGCTCATGAGTCGGGGTTGATTGGAGAAGATCCATCAGGAATTCCTAACAACTTAATGCCTTTTATTGCACAAGTAGCGGTAGGTAAGCGACCAGAGCTAAGTGTTTTTGGAGATGATTATGATACGGTAGATGGTACTGGTGTTCGCGATTATATCCATGTAGTGGATTTAGCGATAGGGCATATAAAAGCTTTAGAGAAAGTATCTGAAAAAACAGATGTTTATATTTATAACCTTGGTTCAGGAGAAGGCACAAGTGTATTACAACTTGTAAATACATTTGAAAGTGTCAATAAGGTTCCAATTCCTTATAAAATTGTTCCAAGACGATCAGGAGACGTTGCGACTTGTTATGCAAATGCGGATAAGGCGTATAAGGAATTAAATTGGAAGACTACAAAAACGGTCGAAGACATGTGTAGAGATACATGGAATTGGCAATCAAAAAATCCTAATGGATACAATAAATAAAAAAGTTCGAGTAGTCTTGTAATATGTATATATTAAAAAAATTAAAAAAAACAATGAAAGCGCTTGACAAAGTAAACGATTACATTGTATAATATAAACATGAATGACACCGATGTCAAAAAATAAAAAAGAAGGTCTTTTTATGAAAAACTTAACAAAAATTAAGTTCAAAGAGAACGGGGAATTTAATCATTTCCCGGGGAATACAGTTGTAGCAAATCTTTATACTAATTCAGATTTGATGGAAGTTGTTGATATCATTCAATCACGCTATAGAGAGTTACCATTTATAGATAAATTCACATTAACTCCAAGAGATTCTATTCATATGACTGTAATTGAATTGCTTTGCCATGAAAATCGTGAGCCAGAATTTTGGAGTAGCCATCTACCATTGGATACGCCATTACAAGAAATTCATGATTACTTTGCAAAACAACTAGAAATTTTCCCATTGCTAAACGAAGATATTCATATGCGTGTGACTGAAATGGGAAATCAAAACATTTTAGTAGAACCAGCCGATGAGAAATCAGCTAAACGATTAGAAGAAATTAGAACATATGTTTCTGAAAAAGCAGGTGTTCGATTCCCTAATCATGATCGCTATCAATTCCATATCTCAATTGGATATCTTCGAGTTCCATTAACTGAAGAAGAAAATGAAGAGTTTACTAAAGTGAAAAAGGAATTAACGGAAGTTCTGCTTGAAAAGATTCCTGTCATTACAGTAAATCGTATCGATTACACAGTATTTGAAGATATGAGACGTTTTGTTCCATATTGTGAAAAATTTTAAAATAAAATTATAATTAAAAATAAAAAGGAGATTTCATATGAAAAAATCTAAATTATTATCGTTTTTAGCTGCAGGGGTTGCGGTTACAACATTGGCAGCATGTTCAGGTGGTTCAACTAATTCATCAAATTCTTCGAGCGATACACCTCAATCAGAAGAAAAAGCTGACAAGAGCCAAGAATTAGTAATTTATTCTAACTCTGTTTCAAACGGACGTGGGGATTGGTTAACTGCTAAGGCTAAAGAAGCTGGTTTCAATATTAAAATGGTTGACATTCCAGGTGCTCAGTTGGCCGATCGTGTTATTGCTGAAAAAAATAATGCAGTAGCTGATATGGTATTTGGTATTGGAGCTGTTGATTCAAATAAAATTAGAGATCAAAAATTATTGGTACAGTACAAACCTAAATGGTTAGATAAAATTGACCAATCTCTATCAGATAAAGATAACTACTACAATCCTGTAATTGTTCAGCCATTGGTCTTGATTGGTGCTCCTGATGTTACTGAAATGCCTAAAGATTGGACTGAGTTAGGCAGCAAATATAAAGGTAAATATTCAATTTCTGGACTTTCAGGGGGAACAGGGCGTGCGATCTTGGCAAGTATCCTTGTTCGCTATCTCGATGATAAAGGAGAATTAGGCGTTTCTGAAAAAGGTTGGCAAGCAGCTAAAGAATATTTGGAAAATGCGTACACTCTTCAAAAGGGTGAAAGTTCAATTGTTAAAATGTTAGATAAGGATGACCCAATCCAGTACGGTATGATGTGGGGTTCTGGTGCATTAGTTGGACAGAAAGAACAAAATGTTGTATTTAAAGTAATGTCTCCTGAAATTGGTGTCCCGTTTGTAACTGAACAAACAATGATTTTGAATACTAGTAAGAAACAAGCTTTAGCTAAAGAATTTATTGATTGGTTTGGTCAAACAGAAATTCAAGTAGAGTACAGCAAAAACTTTGGTTCTATTCCTGCAAATACTGAGGCAGTGAAAGAGTTACCAGAAGCTACTAAGAAATTTGTTGATCAAGTGAAACCGCAAAGTATTGATTGGGAAGCTGTTGGAAAACATTTGGATGAATGGGTTGAAAAAGCTGAACTAGAATATGTAAAATAGGACATAAGTGTAAATTTTAAAATTCCAGGTCTCTCTAAAGTTTCTAAACCTACATGAGAAATTAAGAGAGACTTTTCATTTATAAGTAAAGGAAGTTAGTAATATGATTAAATTTGATAACATTCAAATTAAATACGGTGATTTTATCGCGATTGATAATCTAAATTTAGATATTAAGGAAGGAGAATTCTTTACCTTCCTTGGACCATCTGGATGCGGTAAATCAACAACTTTGAGAGCTTTGGTAGGTTTTTTAGACCCTTCATCTGGAAGCATTGAGGTTAATGGGAAAGATGTTACTCATATGGAGCCAGAAAAACGTGGAATCGGGATCGTATTCCAATCTTACGCACTATTTCCAACAATGACAGTTTTTGATAATATTGCATTCGGTCTAAAGGTTAAAAAAGTTGCTCCAGATGTTATTAAAGCCAAGGTTTCTGCAGTGGCTGCTAAAATTAAGATTTCAGATCAACAATTGCAACGTAACGTTTCAGAATTATCTGGAGGACAACAGCAGCGTGTAGCTTTAGCTCGTGCTCTTGTTCTGGAACCTAAAATCCTATGTTTGGATGAACCCTTGTCAAACCTAGATGCAAAATTACGTGTGGATTTGAGAAAAGAGTTGAAACGTCTTCAAAAAGAATTGGGAATTACGACTCTATATGTTACACATGACCAAGAGGAAGCGTTAACGCTATCTGATAGGATTGCTGTTTTTAATAATGGTTTTATTGAACAAGTGGGAACACCAGTAGAAATTTATCATAATTCTCAAACAGAATTTGTATGTGATTTCATTGGAGACATTAACGTACTTACAGATGAAACTGTTCACGGAATTCTTCTAAATAATGCTCATGTTCTTTTGGAAGATAAAAAAGGTTACATTCGTTTAGAAAAAGTTCGCTTCAAACGTGAAACGGATCAGGATTTTGTCTTAAAAGGTTCAATTATTGATGTGGAATTTTCAGGAGTTACAATTCACTATACTGTTCAGGTATCTGAAAATCAAATTCTTAATGTAACAAGTATCGATAGTCAGTCAGCTATTAGATCTGTCGGAGAAAGTGTGGAATTATTTATCACACCATCAGACGTTCTGCAATTTTAAGGAGGTGCAGTATGCGTCATAAATTAAATTGGAAAGATTGGCTCATTCGTTTAGGCTTAATCTGGTTCTTGGTAACTTTCATCATTTATCCAAACTTTGATTTAGTAGTTAATGTATTTGTGAAAGGTGGGGAGTTTTCACTTGATGTCGTACAACGAGCTCTTAAATCTCAACGTGCGATTCAGAGTATTATGAACAGTTTTAAGTTAGCATTCTCACTAATTATAACTGTTAATGTTGTTGGTGTACTTTGTGTATTGTTTACAGAATATTTTGATATTAAAGGAGCTAAAATATTAAAACTAGGATACATGACGTCACTAATCTACGGTGGAGTAGTTTTGGCTACTGGTTATAAATTCGTTTATGGACCATATGGAATGATTACCAAATTTTTACAAGGTATTATTCCATCTTTAGATCCTAACTGGTTTATTGGTTATGGTGCAGTTCTATTTATTATGACATTTTCTGGTACTGCTAATCACACCTTATTCCTAACTAATACAATTCGTAGTGTAGACTATCATACTATTGAAGCTGCACGTAATATGGGTGCAAAACCATTTACAGTGTTTAGAAAAGTAGTATTGCCAACTCTTATTCCTACTTTATTCGCTCTGACAATTATGGTTTTTCTAAGTGGGTTATCAGCAGTAGCAGCACCTATGATTGTTGGTGGGAAAGAATTCCAAACTATTAACCCAATGATCATAACATTTGCTGGAATGGGAAATTCTCGTGACTTAGCCGCCTTTCTAGCAATTATTTTGGGTGTTGCCACTACGATTTTGCTTACTATTATGAACAAGATCGAAAAAGGCGGAAATTATATTTCTATTTCTAAAACGAAAGCACCTTTGAAAAAACAAAAAATCACATCTAAACCATGGAATATCATTGCACATATGGTTGCTTATGCTTTGTTCACTGTTTTCATGTTACCATTGATTTTCATTGTATTGTATTCATTTACTGACCCAGTTGCAATACAGACAGGAAACTTATCATTATCAAACTTTACTTTAGATAATTATAAGTTATTCTTTAGTAATAGTGCTGCGTTCTCTCCATTCTTAGTCAGCTTTATATACTCTATTATTGCTGCAACTACTGCAACAGTTCTTGCTGTTGTGTTTGCGCGAGTAGTTCGTAAACATAAAGCTCGATTTGATTTCTTGTTCGAATACGGAGCTCTTCTTCCTTGGCTATTACCAAGTACACTTCTAGCAGTTAGTTTATTATTCACTTTCAACCAACCTCAACTTTTAGTCTTTAACCAGATTCTAGTTGGTAGTTTAGTAATTTTGCTAATCGCTTATATTGTTGTAAAAATTCCATTCTCTTATAGAATGGTACGTGCAATCTTATTTAGTGTTGATGATGAGATGGAGGATGCTGCTAGAAGTATGGGGGCTTCACCATTTTACACAATGATGAAGGTTATTATTCCTTTCATCTTGCCGGTTGTTCTCTCTGTTATCGCACTGAACTTTAACTCTTTATTGACCGATTTCGATTTATCTGTATTCCTTTATCATCCATTGGCTCAACCATTAGGTATTACGATTCGTTCTGCAGGTGATGAAACAGCAACATCTAACGCACAAGCTCTTGTATTCGTTTATACAATTATTCTAATGATTATTTCTGGAACTGTGTTATACTTCACACAGAGACCACGCGGTAAGAAAAGGAAATAGTAATGCAAACATCCAGCATAGGACTATCGAACATCGAAATTATAATTAGAGTCGTATTATCTTTGGTCATTGGAAGTATTATTGGCTTAGAAAGAGGAAGTAAATCTCAACCAGCAGGTATTCGTACACATAGTATTGTTTGTATGGCTGCTTGTTTAATTATGATGACTAATGAATTCGTATCTTATAAGTTTGGAACAGGAGATCCGACACGGTTAGGTGCTCAGGTTATATCTGGTGTTGGTTTTCTTGGAGCTGGAACAATTCTAATCACAGATAAAAAGAAGGTTACGGGTCTGACAACTGCAGCAGGAATCTGGGCTTCAGCAGGAATAGGTTTAGCTATTGGAGTAGGTTTTTATGAAGGTGCTCTGTTAGTAGCTATTTCTGTTTGGAGTGTGATTTCTATGTTTCAGCCTTTAAAAAAATATCTTCAAAGTCGTTCAAAAGTTATTGAATTATATATTGTAGTTAAATCTACTGAGGCATATAATCGAGTATTAGTTTATTGTGCAGAAAATGGAATTCGATTGAATGATTCAAGAACTGCTTTTGGAGATGTTAATTCTGAAAGAATTGAATATTTTGATGTTCCAGACAAAAGAATAGCATCATTTATGACTCTAGAACTTTCAGGTAAGTTTGAACATCTTAAACTGATGGAAGAAATAGCAAATATTGTTGGTGTTATTTATGTTGAAGAAGTTAGTTGATATAGAATAAACAAAGGGGCAGTTATTCTTGTCTCTTTGTTTTTTAGGTGATAATTGACTCAAAATTATTTGCAAAGTATAAGGATAAACATAAATGAAGGTATATAATATTAATTTTGACTGTGGAAGAATAACGTATTTTGAATATAATTCTTTAGTGCAAGTATATAGATTTCATTCTTTTTATGATATTTGTGAAATTGTATTTTCGGCTTCTTTACCTGCTGATGATATACTATCAAAAGTTATTGTTAAGGAAAAGATTATTCCGATCTTAGACTGCTATGTCCAAATGTTATTAGATACTTTTATAGTTTCAATGGATTTTACCGAAAATGATTTTTTATATTTTCGTGGTAAGTTATTTTCATACAAGTTTATCAGTTGTGAAGTAGAAAAAATAGTAAAGAATAAAAATTTTAATTGTCAATGTTATTTTTTTGAATCGGATGAATAGAGTATAAAATAGAAAATTTTGAAATTAAAGTTTTTGTTAAGATACATTAAAATATTTTTCTAAATTCTCTTGTTAAAAAAAGTAAATATTGTATAATAAAATTAGATAAATCATAAATGGAGGACTAAAGTGAAAAATTTAAACGATAAAAAGGTAACTATTTATGATATTGCGCATTTATCAGGTTTTTCTCCAAAAACTGTTTCACGTGTTATTAACGGTGGTGAAAAGGTAAGAGAAGAAACTTATCGAGCTATTCAAAAAGTCATTGATGAGTTGTCGTATGTTCCAAATGCATATGCAAAAAATTTGACTAAGAAAGAAACTACAAACATTTTGATTTCCGTTAAAAAGATTGATTCTTTTCCCTTGATTTGGTTTCAAACTTTACTAGATAGAGTTCTACAAACTTGTAAAGAGTTTGGTGTAAACGCTATTGTTGAATACTTTGGTGAAGAAGATACGATTAGGAATTCAATAATTTCAAGCACAGGAAGCTTAATAGATGGAGTAATAGTATTTTATGAAAGTAAAGACGATATTCGGATTAATTATTTACAGAAGAATAATATGCCTTTTATAGTTTTTGGAGAATCTCGAACACCTGATGTTGTTTATGTATCTAATAACAATTTTCAAGCCACTTATGATATGATGGAATTAGTAACAAAAGAGAGTATTAAAAGTATGTTGTTACTTATGGGAGGGGAATCTCTTGTTAATAAGGATCGTGAAAAAGGTGTTCGTACTTTTTTGACTGATAAAAATTATTTAATGGATTTGCAAGTTATTTATGGTTTAACTACAATTGATTCAGTTTATTCATATGCTATAAATAATTTATCTAATCAAAATCATCCGGATATGATATTTGTTTCTGGGGATGAGAAGGTTCAAGGGCTGATTCGTGCGTGCTATGAGAAGGGGATTACCATTCCTGATGATATTTCAATAATTGGATTCGATAATATTCCTATTTCGCAATATTATACTCCAGCTCTGTCTACTATTTCTCCTAATTATGCTATGTTAGCCCAAAAAATGATAGAAGGTGTTTTAGCAATCATTAACGGTGAAAATATAGAATCCGTTGAAATATCTTCAAAAATTATTAGAAGACAAAGCTTTTAATCGGTAGAAAATACCGATTTTTTATTTGATAAAATATTAAAATAGTAGGTAGATGTATTTCTATGAATCAATTTTTTGCAGAAATTGGACTATCTATCTGATGCATAACTGGTTAAGCTGTAGCAGTATAGAACCTTGTATCTTCATAGAGTATATTGAAAGATATTTGCGATAATTTATATTGTATTCCGTATATCAAATGTACAAAACAATAATAATTCAAATGGTGTGAACTTTTTGGTAAAATCTAGCTCAATTTGTGTATTTTTAGGGTAAAATTCACACCATTTAATTGAAACTTATTCAAATTAGATGAAATTAGTTTTCTAAAAAAAGCGGAGAAACGCTGATTTAAAGGGGATTTTGAAACTTATTCAAATATAAATGTATCCAACCAGGTCTTAAGAAAGCTCGTAAAGCATCACAATTCTCAAAACGTTAATCAATACGATTATATCAACGTTTCAAAGCACTCAAAAGTTTACCTTATGGGTGCTTTTTTCGTGTTTTTTTAAAAAGTTTACCTCAAAGTTCACCTTATTTTTACCTTATTGTTTTAGAGACTTTAAAGCAAATTCCCCAACTGCCATAGGAACTACATTAGAGGTGTTGACATAAATTTGAGTTGTGCCTGTATCGCTATGCGTTAGTGCTTCAGAAATGGCTTCTAAGCTCATTCCTGCTTGTTTAGCAAGTGTTGCTCCTGTATGTCGTAGTTTATGAGGTGTAGCATGTGTCAGCTCTTTATGTCGCTTTCTAATACTTTTCATTTTGTTGTTTAGATAGTCAGCATGTAAAGGCTTATTGATGTTTCCTTTTGTGTCAATATATGTAAAAACAAATTGTTCTGGATTACTGATGATGCCAAACTTTGCCAGTTCATATTTTTGTTGTTCTTTCCAAGAGGTAAGGAGCTGAAGTAAGTCATTAGAAATAGAGAAAATAGTTTTCTTATTTCCCTTAGTAGATTTTACTTGTCCATATCTATCTAAAGCTTGAATTAGCTGAATCTGTGATTTTGAAAAGTCGATATGTTTCCATTGAAGAGCATAGGTTTCAGATTTTCTATCACCTAAGAAAAAAGTGAGATAAAATAAAACATAATCTTTCAGAGTTATTTTATCATTATCTAAATCTTCTTGAAATGCTGAGAACTATTCTTGGAGTTGTTCATGAGTTAGATATAAATCTTCCTCTCTCTTTGACTCTGCAAGTTGAATCTTTTTAATAGCTTTTATTCTTCTTAATATTTTTGCAACTTTATTAGCTTCTATATACTCAAGTTCTTCTGCCCAGTCAAAAATGGAAATTACATAACTACGTAAAGATTTGAAGTTCGCATATTCATTAGCCTTAGATGTCATTAGATTTAGGATAACTTGCTTATTTTGGTTTAAAAACTGTATCGTATAGTTTCCAAGAAGTGGCAGTATATGTTTTTCAAAACAGGTTTTGGTATTAGCAACTGTTGACCTGCTTGGTGGTTTAGAAGTAGATGTAGTTTGACCTGCTTTATAAGAGTCCCACCAGATATTGTTATAGAAGTCGGAGAAAAGAATATCTCCTTTTGCAAGTCCTGTAAATTCATTATCTTCTATTTGATTTAACTTGGTAAGCAAGTCTATCTCAGCTTGTCTTGCCTCCTTTCTAGTTTTAAATCGCTTATCGTAATAGTTGCTATTGACAATTCCAAGTGGCATTCGTGCTTCAATTGGGATATAGATTTTTAAGCGATAAGTTCCGTTTTTTGTCTTACTGATAGTCATGATATTCTCCTTGTGTATCGAACCAGAAAATATCATGACCATTATAAAATAAAAATCTTGATTTTTCTAGTTGTTACCGTTTAACCAGCGGTCAATAGAGTCTTTGTGGAATCGAATTGTTTTTCCAATTTTGATGGATGGAAGCCCCTTTTGAATCCATGAATCAAGTGTATTGTTGGAAATTCCCAAATAGTCGCAAGTCTGTTGTTTGTTAAAATAGGGATAACTTAAAGGCTTTTTTTCTAATTGTTGTTTAATTTCTTTTTGAATAAGATTGGATAGTAATAGTTGAATTTGGTGAATTTGCTCATCTGGTAGGATTACTTGCATTTATTACCCTCCTTCTTATCTTGGTTCCTCATTGGATTGCATCGACGTGAATCCAAATACTTAGCAAAAAAGTAGGTGCGCTCAATGATAAGTCCAAGAAGTGGTGTGTGATTAGCTCGTGCATACCAGACGAGTTCTTCAAACTCTGTGAAGTCATTCTGCTCAATAATATCCACAACTTCATGCATGAAATCATCTGAGTTATTTTCTACAAGAAATTTATCGAGATTAAAACCACATCCAACTTCAATATCATCTATATCATATTGAGTTTTCTCCTTACTTTCAGCATGAATGAAGTAGTCGAAAAGTCCTTTGGGTGATTGTACGATTTCTACATGAGCAGGGCCGTTCAACTTGTCCTTGATTATCTCAGAAACTTGTTTATAACTTTTGAGAGAATCAAAGAAGAAAGCCCCGTGTTTGTGATATTTTTTCAGTTCCCCAGTTTGTCGGTTAATATCCTTATCATGCCAAGGGCTCAGGATGAAGGGGATGTGTAGTTCTTCAAGAATTTCAAGATAGTCAGCAGGGGCACTTTCTTTGTAAAAAAGGAATGTCCACTTGCTAGAGCGTTGTTCTTTTGTCATTTTGATATGCCTTTCTGATTACTGATTACAGGATAATTGGGGGTCGTAGTTCCCCCCCAATTATCTTGTATAATGCTAGCAGGGGCTATCTGGCTACTGCTTAACGCAAGCCATAGCCCCTTTTTGTCGTTTTTTACCAACTAACCATAGTTTATTACGAATTCGATTTGGTGCTGAAAAGTAGTAGTCAGGATGCTGACTTGCAACTTCTTCTTTCAGTTGCGGGGTCATGTCACTCAAAATTTTTTGTCCCTGCTGGTCTCTAGGAACTTTGACAAAAATCGTTACATCATCTTTTCGTATGTCTACGACACTCTTATGTGCACAGTGATTAAAACTACTATTTATGGGATTGAAGGTAGTTATATTCTGATTGTCAATCATTGTTGTTTTTTCTGATTTCTCACGTTGCGTTAGAAACTGACGAAGTTTCAATGTAAAGTATACGGATTTAAAATAATTGAGTAGACTATCAAATCGAAATCGATTCAGAATTTCAAACATTACAGAAACAAATAGTATAAATAGAAGGATGGACAATGCTGTATAAGAATATTTGCTTCCTAATTCTAAATAGCTATTGAACTGGGAGAGGTCGAAAAAACTGAGAGGATTTAGTTTAAACTGATTTGATAGAAATTCCAGAGACCATCCTATAAATTCTGCTAGAAATGAAACTAGAATCAGATTGATGTTGAGGTTGAATGTCTTCATGAAGTAAGATTTTTTCATCATTAAATAATTCCTTTCTTTGTGTAATATGTTGGGCATAGTAGTGGAAGAACCTGATAAGGATGTTCATTATCAATCACTTGAATCAGACCTGTTCCATGTCCAGTAGGGATAACAATACCTTCTGGGTCGAGGTCGGGAAATAGAAATTGTGTCGTCTTCTTGTTAATGTTGCCAATCTGGATGAGGACATTAAGTTGTTCACGGACTGAAATAGGAATGGTAGTATGGTCGAACCTTTGGCTAACTAATAGTAAATGAAGTTTTGTAGCACGTCCTAGAAGTGCTATAGAAGATGAGAGTGAAAAAAACGATTCTTTAATTGTCTTATTGACTCCTTCGGATAATGCAAGAACTTCATCAATCACAATTGTCATATGAGTGAACTCATGACGTGGATTCTCGTATAGCATTGCTTGACGTTTTTGAATCAGCTCAAGGCATTGACTCAACTTCTCATTGATTTCTGATACAAAGTCGGACTTAGACCGATTTTCAACGGGATGAATCACTGCAATTTGATGTTCACGAGCCCAACGACTAGGTGTGTCAAATTTTGGGTCTACGATAATTAAATCGGATTGGTGTTTGAGCACACTCAGTAAATAGGTGAGAGCATAAGATTTACCCGACCCACTATTTCCACAGATTGCAATGTGATCGACCTTATCAAGATTAAGCGAAAAATTTTCCATAATTGGAATTTGATTTTTGGGCAAACTTGTTGTATATCTATCAAGGTCAGGAATGAGCAATCGTTTTGAAATTCCCACCTTCCACGGAAAGAAGAGTCCTCGCTGAACATGGATATCATCCGTTTTTAGAGGAACAAAGTATGTTGTATTTTGCTTCAATAAAGTATAATGTGGGTATAGGGATGCGTTAGCAATCAAGAAAATTTTATTATAGAGTTCATCATCTAAAATATAGGCACAGGGAAGTCGTGGGATGAAGATGAAACCGTTTTCTTGGATGGCGATGTTAAAACTGTTTGTATAACTTGTTTCGCCTTGCATCAAGGCTCCAAGAGCCATATTAAGGCTCTGGATCAAGTATGATTGCAAGACGGCATCTGTTTTCGATACCATTATTTAACCTCCTTAATGCCATCAGCTTTAAAGTAAACGATATAGCGTACTTCAACGGCTTGAAGGTTATCGAATTGAATCAAACTCATGAAATCAGGTAGCTTAATTTTGTCTTCAAACTTAACTTGGAACGGTTCGAGTCCTTCTTGGATGAAGGTTGCCTTGTAAGCGACGATTTCGCCAGTAGGTTTTCCATCCTCAAAGAGTTGCTGTGGTTCAAGTTCCGTACTTAAGCAGTAAATGCCTTGTTTGTTATCAATGTATTCATTAGCGGTAATAGTTGAATAGCCACCTTTGCGATTACGTGTTTTCATAAGAGTTACCTCGTATTCTAATTTAGAAATTATTGATAAGTATCACTCTCGCTATGATACTTAAGAGATAGCAACGAGAAGCTATATGTTTACAATGATAGTTTACAGCAAAAACAAGTTATATGAAATAGACTATTTTTTGATTATCTGAAAACAAAAGTATATAATATTGTTAAAACAAATCGCTTTTTTCTATTTTTTCATTACATTATTTTTGTGTTTTTAAAAATAAAAATATATAAGGAGAAATTATGGACCGTCATTTCTTTTCAACTTCGTCAGATTTTTTGAGCGAACAACTGCGGAATGATATATTTTCTTATATTAAAGAAAATGAACTTTATAGCTACGAATTGTTATATAATGCAGAATTAGATAGAGCGGAAGATAAGATGGGACTCTGGGAACCCTACTATGGTAATTCTAAGAATAGTTCGTCACAGGTTTTTAGTAGGTATAAAAACGACCCTAAAATATTAACAGATATGCAATTAAAATTTATTAGTGAGAATATGTCGAAGGATTCAATTGAATTATTTTTTGGATTTAAAAAAGTCAGAGGAATAAATAAAGAAGAATTTTTGTATATTGCTGATAATAAATTTTTATTCTTTTTTAATAAAATGCTAGAAGATGCTTTTATAATGGATTCACATTATGAAAAAATTATTGATACATTTGTAGATTATATTCCATTTTCAAAATATATCTCTAAAAAAGAGAGCTACCAATTTATAGAAACAAGCCATGAATCTAGAGAATCCTCTTGGTTGGATTATTTAAATTGTGAACTCCCTATTAAATCCTATAGAATGTATCAAGAGATAGATATTAGTAAGCAATATAATAGGCAAAAATTACTAATGGACTCTGACTTTGCAGAAATTTTCTGGAATTCAACTATCAGATTATTGGATAAAATAAATTTACAACTCTACAGTCAATTTGGACCTATAAATAATTTTGAAAATATAACGGCAAAATTCTTTAAGGATAAAAAGCTATTACTTAATACCGATACACTGATAAGTCAGTATTTTGAGTTCATTTATGAACGAGGTTATCTTAACTGTAAATATAGTACTATCTCAGATGTGTCATATGGGGAAATAGTTCGAAGCTTATTGAAAGATTCATATAATATTGAATTCGATAAAAGTAAATCTAATTATATAGAAAATCCAAACCAAAAATTATTTGATTTGAGGTATAGATTTGGAAATGAAGTGTTGATATTTGCTGATGCATTAGAAAATATTCAAGTGGAGATTGACAAAGAGGATAAGAAGGTATTAGAAAGACTTAAAGAAAATAATATTGAGCTATTTACTAAGGGAGAAGATGAGAGTGATGAGTATGAACCTAGATTCACTTCACCTTTTCTTATCCAGTGTTCTAACTGTCGATTTTCCAATTTAATTGATGAAGAATTTTTAAATAAAAATGTTTCAGATTATTATGCCTCTGCAGATTTATTTTGTAGACATTGTGATGACAAGCTAGAAGCTACAATTGAAATTCATGAAAATTTAAAATTGCAATACAATCTATGCAAGTGCAAAATTTTAAAAGAGCCAGATATTTGTTACATTGAGAAAGCACAAGTTTATTAATTTATCTTTAAATTTATCTTTAATAAAAATATTTACTTTAATGCTATCTCTACCTTCTTAATTTAATTAAATATAGTAGCATATATTTTCACTAAAATAAGTAGTTCGTGATATAATAGTAGCATTAATTATTTTATATGGAGATAATTGGTCTTAGATGTTAATTAGTAATTTTTAAAAAGTTATAGGAGAGTATTTTATAATAGTCGAGCAATTTAAAGAACGTTCACAAAAAAATGAAAAAGCTGAAGTAATTCAATACGTCAAAAGTCCGTTGGTAAAAGCTCATGAAGATACCAAAATGAGGATATAGAAAAATTAGTTCGATTTCTCCACATCCAAAATATGGTCTTGTTTGGGAAGGACATACTTACTTTTAATAGTGTTAAATCTACTCAAATTTCAATATAGCTAGCAATACCATGTCCAATATTATACTCACAAACGCCCCTTATAAAATTCTTATGTTCTCAATGTAATAAATTAAGTTATATAATATCCTCTCTTCCGAAAATTTATACTGATTTCTATTTTCTTAAATGTAGAATATTTTATATTTTTAGTTAGCTGGCTATAGAATATTCATAAACTATTCTTCCAAATGTACAGTATACATATTCTTCTTTTTATTAATAGAAAAAAATAGAGCATAAAACAGATTATTTTGATATAATAGAGTATGTACAAATAATAATTCAGGGAAAAATAATTGTGAGATTCAGAGATACGTTACAAAGTGCCTTAGATAATAAAATTGTAACTTTAGATGATGCTAAAATAGAATATAAATATGAAGAAATAAAAGTATATCGTGGAATAACTAGAAAAGACAAAACACCTTCTGATTTGAACGAAAATGATTTTCTTTCTCAGATGGAAAAATCTAAAAAAGCTAGAGGAATAAAAGTAGATGAACTAGAACTAAGTTCATACAGTTGTTCGGTATTTACAGATATTCAAGACTTAGAACGGGCACTTTATTTCCCAAAGCCTACTAAATTTATAGCTGAAAGTAAAATAAGTAGTGATACAAATTACTTTGGTCCAATTGGAAGAGATGACAGTAGTCATATAAATTTATGGTTAGAAGCAGATGCTAAACCATGGGAAATATTTCAATATATATTACAAGAGGAATCAAAATGAATGATAAAATATTATGCTTTAAAATAGATGGGAATGATTTATATTTACAGATAAGTTTAGTGCACTTCAATGAAATTCCTATATTTTTTCTATGTAGAGATAAAAATGGAGTTATATACGCTGTTCAATGTACGGATACTGAGGATTTAAACTATTATGTTGTCCAAGTTAATAGAAAAAATATTCTCGAATTGTTGAACAATACACTAACAATTCGAGATTTTATGAATTCATCTAATAAAAAATGGGAAATCCAATCTGGAGAAAATATAGAAGATGATATTGTTAGACAAATTGAGATATTAAATAAAGAAGATTTGGTTGATGAGGGTGTATTTTTAAAGTTAAACAATAAGGAAATAGAAGTTTTTAAAGATAAAATTAACAAAGAAATAAACATTGAATTTACTAAACAAAAATATCAAAATGCAGTTGCAGCAAATACAAAAATATCAGAACTGACTGTATCAAGTGCTACAAATCCCTATATTTTCAATAGAGAATTGAATAGTTTGACCAAAACGAATAGGATAATTCCATTTACTAATAAGACTGATTCGTACGAAAAAAATAGTCATTCCGAAATTTCAAATATTATGCAACAATCCATTAAAGATAGTGGATATAAAACTTCAAGTGAAAATTCAATAGTAAAAATGACACATAACGATGAATTAACTAAGATAATGGCTACAAAAAAACAAGAAACTATTCATTTTTGTAGTTAAAAAGGAAAATATAATGAAAATTGATATTTTATTTAAAAGAATTAACAAATTAAATTATACTATAAACGAGGATAGCCTTAAAGAACCACTAGAGGAAGCTCCTGAAGATATTAAAACTAAAAATGATTTTTCTTATATTCCTGTTTTGGAAGACAACAAAATTTTAGTTACAGTTAATACTTCAACAGAATCAAGGCGAGCAGGTAAAGAGTTCAGACGACTGGATATTGAAATTGATGTTTTACTTGAATTAGTTGATTTTTCATCAAATGATGACGAAAAAGAAATAATTGATAAAGTTCATGAACAATATGAGCTTCTGAATAAGATAATAATTGAAAACATTATGAACTCTATGACTAGCTTAGATGACCTTCCTAAATTATGATACGAGAAGTCTGTTTCACGTAATGTGGCAGACTTTTTGTTTCTTCAATTTCTTTTTGTTTACGGAGCGTCTTAAATCAAGGTTTTTTCGTTTCTACTGAAACGTAATGGCCCACTATTCCACTTCTGTAAAAATTAAATAAGGTAAACTTTTGATATTCTGGTTCGATTTTATTTTATTTTTAATGAAAGTTTACCTTGTTTTAATGAAAGTGATTGAAATTAATTGAAATTTTAATTTTTAAAAACTTATGAAAATGTTGATTTTAAAGCATTTTGAAATTAGATGAAATAAGTGGTGCCCCAACCAGGTTTTAAGAAATCGTAAAGCATCACAATTTAGTAAACGTTAATTCGAAAGAATTACTATACTTACCAAGAGCACCTTTCGAGGTGTTCTTTTTTATATTTTCATACTAAATTGGTGCAATTGACGTAGTTGTTGGGGCTTTAGCCACTTACAAATACGGCTGCAATCTGACAAAGTCAGTTGCTTCTAAACGTTAAGAACCAGCTACAATACAGCATTTTCAACACTTCATGGTTCACACCATGGGGTGTTTTTTGTTTTTCTCATCTTCTCACGATATTGCCCATGTGGTATAATGGGATAAGGATTGTTCCTCGTTTCAGACGAGTTTATGGATTTCAGGATAAGTTAGCAGGTGAGACGAGTATTTCTGTCAGTCTCCTATACACCTGTTAATAGCTATCCAAAATAAAAAGGGGATTGTAGATTGGTTTTATTGGTATTAGTGCTTTTGGGTTTGCTCATTCTAATCTTAAAAAGGAGACAGAAAACTGCTAAAAAATCTGAAGGAAAGGCCAAGAAAAGAAATTGGCTATTAATAGGTTGCTTATCCATAGTAATCCCAATCGTAATCTTCACAGTGCTTAGTCCTATTCTTGCTCTAATGGATATGTGGGGGCTATTTGCCCATGCAAGTCGAACTGAACTTGAGCAAGCTGTGCATCGTTCTTATCAAAATTACGGTCTTACAGGACAGTTTGAGTTAGAGGAATACGAGAAAAACTATACAAGCGTGGGAGGATTTATAATCCATGGTACCTACAGTGAAAATATAGCCGGAAAAACCTATCAGGTTAAAACTCGATTTAAATACTATACTCGCTTTTCGGAAAATAAAACATATAGAAAGACAGATGCAGAGGTTGATTACAAGAATTATAAAAAAATTTATGATGTTTTCCCAGAATTAGCCTATTTAGGTATTGAGGTTAGTCCAAGCACCGGCGAATTTTTAAAAACACTGGACAGTTCAATCAAGGATCCTAAACTTCCTGATTTGAAGTATCAAGGTATTGGTTTTGAATTTAATAACCAATCTGATAATATCTATCTTTATAATGAAATATTAGAGGAAAATCAAAGCAAGGGCCAAGCTCTGCAAGGAATGTATCCCATGGATGCTCAATATCTTTTCCAAAAAGAGATTTTTATACCAACATTTGAATTTCAGTATTTCGTTCCGAAGGAAAAAAGAGATCTCTTGTATGCTGACTATCTTAAAGAGCTTGAAAGGCTCATGAAGGAATTTTTTGCCAACCAACCCCTACCACGAGGCCTTTATGCTGTAAAAATTGCTAAGTATAAAGAGGATAAACTTGTCAGTGATAGTGGTGTATACTATGTGAGGATTGATAATCGTCAAGTTGTAAAGCTGTTGCAAAAATTAGAGTAGGAGTCGCTAGGTCTAGTCCAGTTTTTTGTTCATAATTTCCAGGTGCAGTTGTTAAAATTTGATTTTCCCAGTGGACAATCGTCCACTTTTTTTATATAATAAAACTAAACCAAATTGGTTGAATTTCAGAAATATGAGCTCAACAATCGATTTGTCTTTCTAAGAGAGATATTCTCAATAAAACATCACACTAGGGGGTGAATCATGTACCAACCAGAAAAACTCAAGGCTCGGAGAAAAGAGTTAAAATTGACACAGAAGGAAATTGCAGAGGAATTAGGAATTAGTTTTCAGGCTTACTCGGCTTGGGAACGTGGAATTAAGGAACCATCCAAGGAGAAGGTTGCTCAGCTAGAGAATATTTTAAAGGTGGCAAAGGGATATTTCACTCAGATCGAGATTGTTCGTCTCTACAATAGCCTCTCCAAGCAAGGGAAGGACAAGATTGTGCTTTATGCTCGCAACCTAGCTCAAGAGGAACAAACTCAGAAGGTGGCGACCATGCCAGAGCGCCTCTATGAGTACCGTGTCTACGAACGCATGTCAGCAGGGATCGGGGCTTCGGTCTACGATGACAAGAATTTTGATACGGTCTACTTTAACGAGGAGTTGGCCCATGATTTTGCGTCCTGGGTGGCTGGGGACTCTATGGAACCTAAATATCAAAATGGTTCGGTGGCTCTGATTCGAGAGACGGGATTTGACTATGACGGGGCAGTTTATGCAGTGGTCTGCAACAACCAGACCTATATCAAACGGGTTTATCGGGAGGAAGATGGCTTGCGTCTGGTATCGATCAATCCTAAATACAAGGACATTTTCATATCCTATGAAGAAGATCCTCGGATTGTGGGGATTATCGTTGGGAATTTTGTGCCAATGGAGGGCTAGCCTATGGGCTACTTTGATTATTCCAGAGAGCCCAAAAGTGACATTGCCTTTGTCGACATGAAATCCTTTTATGCCAGCGTTGAGTGTGTGAAACGGGGCTTGCATCCGCTGAAGACCTCGCTTTGTGTCATGAGTCGCGCGGATAATTCTACTGGTCTTATGCTAGCTTCCTCTCCCATGTTTAAGAAGATTTTTGGCAAGTCCAATGTTGGTCGGGCCTATGATCTGCCTTTTGATATCAAAACGCGCAAATTTTCTTATTGCAATGCTCGAAAGCAAGGCTTGCCTACTGACTCAGACTATGTTCGCTACATCGAAGATTGGGCTCAAGTGACTTTGATTGTGCCTCCTAGGATGGATGAGTACATAGCGGTCAATATGGAAATCCAGCGAATCTTTCAAAATTATGGTAGTCCAGATGATATTTATCCCTACTCTATCGATGAGGGCTTTATTGATCTGACTAGTTCGCTCAACTATTTCATCCCAGATAAGAGTCTCTCTCGCAAAGACAAGCTGGATCTGCTTTCTGCTCGCATCCAGAGGGATATTTGGAGGCATACAGGGATCTACTCTACGGTGGGTATGTCCAATGCCAATCCCTTACTGGCCAAGTTGGCTCTGGATAATGAGGCCAAGCACACTCCGACCATGAGGGCCAACTGGTCTTACCAGGATGTGGAAGAGAAGGTTTGGGCCATTCCCAATATGACGGACTTTTGGGGGATTGGCAGGCGGATGGAGAAACGCTTGCATACTCTGGGGATTTTTTCCATCAGAGAATTGGCCACCAGTAATCCAGACCAGCTACAGAAAACACTTGGTCAGGCTGGCCTGCGTTTGTGGTTTCATGCTAACGGGATTGATGAGAGCAATGTTCACAGGCCCTATAAAGCCAAGTCCCAAGGGTTAGGAAATTCTCAAATCTTGCCGAGAGACTACGTGAAGCTACGGGATATCGAAATTATTCTCCGAGAAATGGCGGAGCAGGTGGCTATTAGACTGAGAAGGGCGGGCAAGAAAACAACCCTTGTCTCTCTCTATGTTGGTTTCTCTAAACAGGAGGTCAGGCCGTCTATTCACACACAAATGAAGGTCGAACCGACCAATAATACAGCTATCTTAACGGATTATGTTTTGAAGCTATTTCATAACAAATACACTTCTGGAGCGGTCAGAAGTGTCGGAGTCAACTATTCAGGATTTGTGGACGAGTCCTTTGGCTTGATCTCCCTCTTTGATAATGTTGACAAGTTAGAAAAAGAAGAAAGGCTCCAGACGGCTATTGATGCCATTCGGGAACAATTTGGTTTCACCTCCCTCTTAAAGGCCAATGCACTGGAAGAAGCCTCTAGGAGTCTTGCTAGAAGCAAGCTAATTGGGGGGCATTCTGCTGGAGGATTAGATGGACTAAAATGATTGATCGTTCTTATTTACCCTTTCAATCTGCGCGTGACTATCAAGATCCAGGGATGCAGAAGTGGATGGGCTTTTTCCTCTCAGAGCATACTAGTTCACTCGGTGAAGAAAGAAATCGGGTTGCTTTTTCGACGAGTTTGAATCCCGTTGAGAAGTTGCTCTTGCTTTCGCAACTTTATGTCGGGCAACTAAAGGGATACTTTGTAGTCAAGGAAAAGAAACAAAAAACGACTATCGTCGGCAAGGTAAGCGAATTATCACCTCAAACTCTATCTATTAGGACCAATGAGGGCTATAGACTGATAGAGATTGTAGATGTCCTCGAAATTCGACTGTGGGAGGAGGGAGTGTATGACTAGAAAAGAGTTGTATGAAAACAAACTGCAGATGGATTATTTTTCAGATGCCTATATTCGTTTTGAAGAGGATTTTCAAAAATACTCTGCCATGAATGTGCCACTGACTTTCTTGATCGATGACATCCTACGAACCATGGCGATGAATCAGAAGAACTACTTTGTTTTAAACAAGGAAAACGCCAAGGATGGGCGGGAGCATCGCTTTTATTTTAGGGTGGTAACGGAAAAAGAGTGCCCCAGAAATCGAACCTATGCATACGCTGGACTCAAAAATAGTAGTCAGTGACTAGGTGTGGAAGAGGGAAGTTTGATTTAGGAAAGATGGCTTGTGAACGTCAGAAAATCTCATGGTATTGGGATTCGAAACACCATCTTTTATCTGTGGAGTTCTTGCAGAAACTTATGATGGATGTTCTGATGAGATAAGGCAAGGGGCACTCGCTTTTTTGGATGAGCGTTTATTTGAAAACGTGGTTGGATTTGAGAACAGCTATCTTCAATGATCATCTTACTTTATAGATTTATACCAAGACATCCATGTATATTTGTGGATGTTTTTTAATTTTACAGATAGAAAAAGAGAAGACCAAATGGTCTTCTCAACGGGGGAACTGAATAATTAGAAAGAATCAATCAAAGAGGGTTATTAGTCTTTGAAATTCTTTTGGAAGATGAGGAGAGATAAGATAGAAGTAATGGCTGCCAAGAAGAGGAAGGCAGTTGTTTCTTGTTCCCCAGTTGCAGGGAGTTCTCTTTCCTTGTCTTCTTTGATTGTAGCTGTAACAGGAGCTTTTTCATCTTTTGATGGTGAATTGTCTGTTACGGCTGGAGCAGGTTTTTCAGTCTCTCTTGGTAGAACATACTCAGGAAGAGTCACAACTGGTGGTGCCTCTGTTCCAACTGAGCTTTGTTTGCTACCTACCTCAATCACTCGATCTTGAGCTGGAGTTGCTTCTGTTTGGAGAACCTTGCGATTGTCGCCGTCCACTTCAACATATTCGACTAAGAGACCGTCTTTCCCTTCTGATAGAACTTGTTCTTTTCCTTTGTCTAGTTGTGGGTTTTCGCGACGGATAGTCTTGAACGGTACTGTCTTATTGACGATTTCCAAACTTGGAAGTGTAAAGACAAGGTCCTTGACCCCTTCCTCAGGACTTGAAGAAGTAATTGGTTTCTCAGGTTGAACTGGATTTTCAGGCTGCGCTGGTTTCTCAGGCTGCGCTGGTTTCTCAGGCTGAGCAGGCTTTTCAGGTTGAACTGGAGTTTCCGGTTGCGCCGGTTTCTCAGGTTCAGCCGGTTTTTCAGGCTGCGCTGGTTTCTCAGGCTGCGCTGGTTTCTCAGGCTGCGCTGGTTTCTCAGGCTGCGCTGGTTTCTCAGGCTGCGCTGGTTTCTCAGGCTGAGCAGGCTTTTCAGGTTGAACTGGAGTTTCCGGTTGCGCCGGTTTCTCAGGATCAGCCGGTTTTTCAGGATCAGCCGGTTTTTCAGGCTCAGCCGGTTTTTCAGGCTCAGCTGGTTTTTCAGGCTCAGCAGGTTTTTCAGGCTCAGCAGGTTTTTCAGGATCAGCCGGTTTTTCAGGTTCAGCTGGTTTCTCAGGTTGAACTGGATTTTCAGGCTGCGCTGGTTTCTCAGGCTGAGCAGGCTTTTCAGGTTGAACTGGAGTTTCTGGTTGCGCCGGTTTTTCAGGTTCAGCCGGTTTTTCAGGTTCAGCCGGTTTTTCAGGTTCAGCCGGTTTCTCAGGTTCAGCAGGTTTCTCAGGTTCAGCAGGTTTCTCAGGTTTAGCTGGTTTTTCAGGCTCAGCAGGTTTCTCAGGCTCAGCCGGTTTCTCAGGCTCAGCAGGATTTTCAGGTTCAGCAGGTTTCTCAGGCTGAACTGCTTCGAGCTTGCTGATTTGTTCGAGAGCAGTTTTTAGCGCTTGATTGACTGCTTCCTGAGTTTTCGCTTCTTGGATTGCAGCAATGGCTTGGTCAGCAATTGTTAGCAATTGCTTCTTAGCTTCCTTGTTGGATCCAAGCTCAGCGACCTTTTTCTCGATAGCTTTTGTCAAGCTGTCCATAGCCTTATCATACTCAATTTCCGGTTGTTTTGGTTCGGCTGGTTTCTCAGGTTGAGTCGGCTTTTCAGGTTCTTCTGGTTGTTCCGGTTGCTCTGGACTAGGTTCCTCTTGGCCTCTTTGATAGTTCTCATCCTTGGATAGGATATCTTGTAGGGCACTGACTGTCAACATGACTTCTTGAACATCCACTGCATCAGCATTGAGTTGGTTTCTCAATTTTTCTAGATTTGCTTGGAAAGCTTGGCGTGCAGTAGGTGTATTTTTCAAGCCTGCTGGGTCAAAGTTGGACAGATCATCTTTCCATTTTGAGATAGACTGGATGATATCTGCCTTGCTGTAGAGTTCACTACCTTCGCCACGAGTGATAAATTGGTCCACTTGAATACCGATATTTCGAGACAAATCGTTTTTATCAGGATCTAGCTGAAGGGTAACCGCATGCAAGTTTTCGTCCAGACCTTTTAGGCTAACCAGAGTTTGATTGCCTTGGCGTTGGGCAGCATGACCGCTAAAGTATTTCTTACCATCAATAGTTGAAGCATTTCCCATGCCCTCTTGGTAAGGAACTTCTTTGCCATCTAGGAAGACTTTGTAGATACCATGATTTGGATCAACATAGCCCTTGATATCAAGTCCAGTACCGTAGAAGTAGGCTGTGACAGTTGTCTTTTTCTTTTGCTCATCAGTTAAGCGGCCAAAGGAAGCCCAAGACTCTGTTTTTTGGTACTTGTCTGCCGAATTGGTTTCATGGTGCCAGCCAGGACTGTAATCCAACTGACTAGCTTGGTCATCATAACTTGTTTGGTCCTTGACCAGCAATTCAGCTTTCATCACTTGGATGGTTGCATCGGTAGCGAAACCGAGCAGGGCACCATCAGTGACAGAAGTGAGCTTGGCTTTGAAGTCAAAGACAGAGTCGGCTTGTTCTGTAAAGTCAATCGTTGGGATGGTCACAGTCTTTTCTGTTTCTCCATCTTTAAATGTCACATCTTGAGTTGTATCTTGGTAAACTTTACCGTGAACCCCAGTTCCAGGTTCTGTGATAAAGCGAACAGTAGCAGCCCCCTTGCTTCCACCAACACGTTTAATCTTAACAGTGACGGGTTTTCCTTTTTCGACTTCGTAGTTGGTAGACTCGAGTTCAAACATCCCTTTGCTATCATTATTTAGGGTGTAGATTCCTTCTGTAGCAATTGGTTCGCCTGTTTTGTTTACAAGAGTAATAGTGTGTTGGCCTGGTGCTAAATCGCCTGTTTCAAAGACTTTTTGGCTGCGTTTACGGCTACTGTTCTTGGTTTGGACATCGGCGACCTTTTGACCATCAACGTAGACGGACATTTCTCCATGACCTGGGTCGACTGTAGAGACGACATAGGCCTTGGTTCCTGTGAAGGTATAGCTTACTTTGGCATCTTTTTGATTGGTCCACATAGAAGTGCCACGAACCCCTTCAGATTCATTGTACCAAGTTGTTCCAGCTGTATCTGCCGTTGTGTTTGAGTGGTATTCCAGTCCAAGAGGGTAGCCATCTGTTTTTTCAATGCTACTTGGTGTCTTGTAGACTGAGAAGTTGTTCAAGATTGGAGTTGCTTGAGCACCGGTGATGGTCACACGGATTTTTTGTGCCTCTACAGGCTTGCCTTGAACCAAGCGACGGTAACCAACGGTCGAACCTTCGCCGTATGTCACCCAACGTCCGTTGATTTCAACTTCAATCTTGAAACCAGAGATACGTTGCCCTTTGGCGATATCTTCCTTGAGTTCAACGACGTCAAAGCGTCTCTTTTGCCCCAAATCGACTGTAAAGCTACCGGTTGTGGCATCATTTGAGAGGGCCCAGCTGGTGTCATCTTTACCGTCTGTGAGGTGGCTTTCCTTGTAGAGATGGTTTTGACGAGTAGAACTTGCTGTTACAGTGGCACCTTTGGCAAAGTCAGTGGTATACATTTGGTCTAGGGTTGCTTTGAATTCCTTCAAGCGAGCCACATCCGCATCTGCGAATTTTCCTTCTTTATTTGGTGGAATATTGAGAAGGAGTGGCGTTCCACGACCAACAGACTTGAAGTAGATATCCATCAACTCTTTGAGTGATTTCGGCTGTTGATTGTCATGGTAGAACCAGCCTGAACGGATCGAAACGTCAGCTTCCCCTACAGAGTACATATCACCATCAGGGTCACCATGGTTGAGGTATTCGTTTTTCACATCGTCTGTGATGTTGGCTCTTTTAACTTTATGCCATACAGGGTCGCCTGCTATCCCCCGTTCATTTCCGATCCAGCGAACGCTTGTCGGTTGAGCAGAGAAGATGGCGATATCTCCTTCGGCTTCTTTGATGTATTTGAACCATTCATCAAAGGTATAGGTTACTTTTTGGGCACCGCTACCACGCGCACCGTCCATCCAAACCTCGATAAATTTCCCTTTATTACCGTATTTTGGATTACCAAGGATTTCTTTCAGCTGGTTGAGATAGTATTGGTTGTATTCTTTTTCGGTTGCAACATGGTATTTTGGATGGTTGGCATCCCATGGTGACAAGTATACACCCATGTTCATGTCGTATTTGCTAGCAGACTTGGAAACTTCTTCAAGAAGGTCACCCTTTCCATCTTTCCATGGGCTAGCAGCTACGGTATGGTTGGTGTACTTAGATGGGTAAGCAACGAATCCGTCGTGGTGTTTAACAACCATAATGGTTCGTTTGAAGCCCGTTTCCTTCAGAGTACGAATCCACTGGTCAGTATCCAAGTTGGTTGGATTGAAGTATCGGGGGTCTTCTTTCCCATTTCCCCATTCAGAATTGGTATAGGTGTTCATTCCGTAGTGGATGAAGGCTGCCAATTCTTCCTTGTGGTAATCGAGTTGAGCCTTGCTTGGAAGAGGTCCATGATTGCCAATCTCAGTTTCTTTGTCTTCTGGATGAGCGACTGGTGGAGTCGGTGTCGTTGGATTGGATGTATCAGCGACTGGCTCGTATTCAAAGACGACTTCATTCACACCTTTATGCTGGATGGTTGCTTCCAGGCTAGTCTTGACTGGACGGTAGCCAGCAATGTCTTTTGCATGGAAAGTGTTGACAAAGGAAACGTCATACCCTTGACCGTCATTGTTATCAACTGTCGCTTCCGCTAGTTCAGTGCTTGTTCCTTTTTGACGGTAGTAAACTTTGAAGGAGCCTTTGTTGACTTTATAGACCACCTTGATGACACGTGTACCAGGAGCTGTTTTGCTAACGACATTGTGGTTCCACTCGTCTTTTAGTTGCTTCTGAATCTCAACCCCATCAATGGAAACAATCTGGTATTTTTCTAAATTTTGCTTGTAGAATTCGGTTGGAGTGATTGCTTTCTTGAAATCATAGTCAAAGCCAGTTCCCACTTCTGTTTTGTCTAAGAAAGTATCGTTTTCTTTGACTGTATTGCCTGCTTCGTCCAAGTGCTGGATAACGACACGTCCGTAATCAATTCCCTTGACTAGAGTAGCGACACCGTTCTCATCAAAGGAGTACTGATTTTCTCCGATGACAGCTGTTTTATTTCTGAGCATTTCACCTTCGGGTGTAAAGTAGTAACGTTTGCCATTATCCCCTTGATACCAGCCCTTGACACCATATTTGTCAATGATATCTTTGACCCATTTGAGTTGTTCAGGAGAGAGGACAAGTCCACCACCAAAGCGGTCTTTCTCAGGGACACCGTTGTCAACCGTTCCGTGTTGGTGTACGCCGATGACTTTTCCATCACCATTGATAATTCCGCCACCAGACAAACCAGATACAGAAGTTGTTTGGTAAGTGATGCCAGTAGCTCCCTTGTCATCATAAGGATCGACGGATTTTACCTTGCCGTCAGCCTTATAGAGTTGTCCAGCTACGATAGGCTGTTTGAGTTCTTTTGAGCTTGAGTCAGTTGGGTAACCAATCGTGCTGACAGGGTCCCCTGCTTTGTAAGTCTTATGCTCAGCGAGTGGTACAAAAGTTGCTGCTTTATTTGGGCTTGCAATTTGTATAGGGACAGGTGCTACAACTGCTGCCAAGTCATTTTGATATCCCTTGCTAAATTCTTCTTTGTTCCAGAAGTGGATATCTTTCTCTTGAAAGAGTGTGGTATTTCCTGAATTTGGTTGAGAATTTTTAACGGGAGCGTTGGAGCCTAGATTGTAATAGAAGCGCGCAGAGTCTCCACCACGAACATGGCCCTCTTTATCTAAAAAGTTATGAGCAACTGTCAAGAAAACGTTAGGCGCGACAAAAATACCAGAGCCAGAAACGATGTATCGTTGAGCCCCACCATTATAAATGCTGTAGACCATAGTGGCAGCGGTAGCAGGTTGCCCTTCGTAGTTGATGTGTTTGAGGTCTTGTCCACCGTTAATAATGGCACGGTTTCCTTTCTCAGCTTCCTTTGGAGTTTCTTCCTTGTTCTTTAGAATGCTCTCAGTTTCTACTTTTGGACTAGCTTTCTGGTCAACGATAGTCTTTGTATCGAGTTCTTTGACAGGTGTGTCGGGGTAGGCACGGTCCTGAATGTCTTCAGGGAGCAAGTCAGCACTGCTAGTATCGGTAGCAGGCGTTTCTTGTTTTTCAGCTTCTACACGACCTTCTTCTTTGACTGGTTCAGTCTTGGTCTCTTCTATATCTGCGACTTGTTTAATTTGCTGATCTAAATTGGATGTCGTGGCAGGAGACGTTTCGTCTGCACGTACGGTTCCAGAAGCAAAAAATGCCAGTCCGACGATAACAGAGGCCACACCTACAGTCAACTTCCGAATGCTAAATGTTTGCCCTTTTTCAAAAAGGTATCGATTCATAATATACTCCTAGTTTTTAGAAAGGCAGTCAGCTACTGCCCGAGCCCAAGTCTGACTTGGTTACAACTTGATTTAATGAAAAAACTCTCTGATAATTGTAAGCCACCTTACCTCCTGCTTATAAAGCGCTTTCATTTTAAGATAAAAAAATTTAAAAGGTCATTTCTCCCTTAAAATGACTAAAAACTTTTAATATAACAAATATACTAAATTAATGAAAGAATTGCAATAGCAAAAAACAAAAAAATAAATATAAATTAAAGAAAATCAGTTACTTTTTAAAGAAAAAACGCATCCTTTCAGGGCTCAAACTAAATGAAAGGATACGTTTTAAAAAGAAATTAGAGTATTTTTTGGAGAGACTCTTGGATGGTTTGGGGGTCTGTTTTGGAAGAGAAGTGCTCAAGGACTTGCCCATCTCGACCAATGAGAAACTTAGCAAAATTCCATTCGATTCGTTTTCCTAGCGGGCCAGATTTCTGGTCTTTTAGCCAAACATAAAGAGGATCTGCCTCCTTGCCGTTGACCTTAATCTTGGCAAAGCGAGGGAAAGTGGTCTGATAGTGTAGACTGCAGAAACTATTGATTTCCTCTGCGCTGCCGGGTGCTTGTCCCATAAACTGATTGCAAGGGAAATCTAGGATTTCAAAGCCCTGATCTTGATAGCGTTCATAGAGTTCTTGAAGCCCCTGGTACTGGGGCGTTAAACCACATCCAGTAGCAGTGTTGACAATCAAGAGAACTTTACCACGATAGCTCTCTAGGGAAGTTGCTTGGTTGTTTTGGTTCAAAACGGAAAAATCATATATACTGGTCATTTTTCTATATTCTCCTTATGCATTCCTGATTCAGAGTGTTTTACCTCGTGTTCCGATAAAAAGGCGTAGGTCATGGTTCCAAAGATGGCACCAATACCCAATCCCAAGACTAGTAAAGGGAGCGTTTTATCGAACTGGGAGAGATTGTCCCAAAAGGTATCGAGGGGAAGATGCTGAACAAAGAGTTTATGAAAGATTAGTAAGAGGAAGAGACCAAGCTGAATGCTGAGGAATACACCCCAACTACGAACTTTGATTTGACTTTTGCTGTAGCTTTTGTGATGGATTTCGGACGGGTCATCCTTGTCTAAATGTAAGTTGCGAACTGCTAGTCTCGCCCTAGATGCGAGGACGAAGATAAGTCCAAAATAGAGGTAGGGCATGGCATCTCGAACCAACTCTATGAAGCGTCCAAATAGGAGATAGAACAAGAAGAGTAGGAGGGAGGAGTAAACGATTTGGATCAAGGCACGGGCACAAGCCCTGTAGATTATCTCTTGGTGACATTCATCAAAGGGGCCTTGTATGTGAAAGAATAGTTTGAGTAAGCGAGTGGTGAAATCTTCTTTTTTCATGGGAGTAACCTTCTAAATGAGCGATTTTTGATTGACTTCTTTAAAGAGTTGATAGAGAGTATAGAAGTAAACCAAACTAAAAATGATACAGATTATTAGAAATACCAGGTATCTCCAATCCATAGGATTTGTTAAAAGTTGTGGAAAGGATACGAGGATAAAACAGAGAGATGCGTTTAGAAGACGTATTTTTTTTGATTGGATTTTCTGGAATCTCTGCCCCTTGTTCAATACAGGAAGGAATAAAAGAAAGATAATCAAGAAAGGATGCTCAATATGTCCAGAAAGTAGGAAAAAGGTAATAAAGATACTGATAAAAACATGACTGATCAGCAGTCTCGCTAGTGATTTCATAAGGTATCTCCTAGTCGTCTTCTTGGTCTTTCTTGGCTTTTTGAATGCGAAGAGAGACAACAATTTGCATCATCAGTCCGAAAAAGAAAGCTCCCAGTATAGTTTTTAAAATATGTTTTGTATTCAGAAGAGAACTGATGAAATTTGGATTTTCACTGGTTAGGGTATCAATGAATGGCATTATAAAAAATATCGCTATGCCATAGATCAGACCGGCTCTTAGACCAGGAAAATGTAGCTGTTTGCTTTCTTTTTGACTCAGCATTTCGGGATCAATGGCTGTGATGCCTGTTTTCTTGGTTTGGGAGACCACATAGAGAGCAGAAATCATCGAAATGACGAATACCACAAGAGGATAGCCGATAGCGACAATTTGCGGATATTTATAAGCAAGGACAAAGGGGATGAGATTGCCAAATATCATGAGATAAAAGAGAACAATAAAGACCTGATTCCCGATACGATCGGCCTCGCGCCGTTTGTGTTCGTCAAGGGGACCAGAAATACCGTATATGCGTTTAATGAGTTTTTCAGTGAGAGTTTCTTTTTTCATTTGTTTGCTCCTAATCATCCTGATCTTTCTTGGATTTTGCAATGCGACGGGAGATGATAATTTGTATAATCACTCCGAAGAAGAAAGACTGGAGAATACTTGAAAAAATATTTTTAAAAGTGAGAAGAGACTGAAGATAGTCCTGACTCTCACCTAGTAGTATATGGAGAAGAGGGGTTACAAAAAAACTCATCAATCCATAGACTATCCCCGCTTTAAGACCTGGGTAGTGTAGTTGCTTGCTTTCTTTCTCATTCAGCATATCTAG
This sequence comes from Streptococcus oralis, assembly GCF_021497885.1. Taxonomy (NCBI): domain Bacteria; kingdom Bacillati; phylum Bacillota; class Bacilli; order Lactobacillales; family Streptococcaceae; genus Streptococcus; species Streptococcus oralis. The sequence goes on along the minus strand of NZ_CP046523.1, from coordinate 1,595,472 downwards.
ATCAATGGCTGTGATGCCTGTTTTCCTGGTTTGGGAGAGCACATAGAGAGCAGAAATCATCGAAATGCCGAATACCACAAGAGGATAGCCGATAGCGACAATTTGCGGATATTTATAAGCAAGGACAAAGGGAATAAGATTACCTAAAGTCATGAGGTAAAAGAGAATCACAAAGATTTTATTTCCAATGCGGTCAGCTTCGCGTCGTTTGTGTTCATCAAGTGGTCCTGAAATGCCATAAATGCGTTTGATCAGTTTTTCAGTGAGAGTTTCTTTTTTCATGAGTTTGCTCCTTTTTTAAAAATTATCCTCCCAAAAGAGACTATTGAGGTCAGTTTTGAGGCTGCGGGCGAGATTGAGACAGAGTTCCAGGGTTGGATTGTACTTGTCGTTTTCAATCATGTTGATGGTCTGTCTCGAGACACCGATATCTTTGGCGAGCTCGAGCTGGGAAATGCCCAGTTCCTTGCGGAATTCTTTGACACGATTCATAAGGTCTCCTTTTTGATATGTCGTATATATTTGACTATATTATATTCTTTTGGAGATAAGATATCAAGTATATATGACATTTTTTTGAGAATTTTTTTCGAAGAAACTTAGCCTTGTCTGACAAGTGCAAGCTAGTCAGATTTGTGGTAAAATAAATAGGATATGACAAAAGAATTTCATCATGTAACGGTCTTGCTTCATGAAACGATTGATATGCTGGACGTGAAACCTGACGGTATCTACGTTGATGCGACCTTGGGTGGAGCAGGCCATAGCGAATATTTATTAAGTAAATTAAGTGAAAAAGGACATCTCTATGCCTTTGACCAGGACCAAAATGCCATTGACAATGCGCAAAAACGGTTGGCACCCTATATCGAAAAGGGGATGGTAACCTTTATCAAGGACAACTTCCGTCATTTGCAGGCACGTTTGCAGGAGGCTGGTGTCCAGGAAATTGATGGAATTTGTTATGACTTAGGGGTGTCCAGTCCTCAGCTGGATCAGCGTGAGCGTGGCTTTTCTTATAAAAAGGATGCGCCACTGGATATGCGGATGAATCAGGAAGCTAGTCTGACGGCCTATGAGGTGGTCAATCGTTATGACTATCATGACTTGGTTCGGATCTTTTTCAAGTATGGTGAGGATAAGTTTTCTAAACAGATTGCTCGTAAGATTGAGCAAGCGCGTGAGGTGAAACCAATTGAGACAACGACGGAGTTGGCAGAGATTATCAAGTCGGCCAAGCCTGCCAAGGAGCTCAAGAAAAAGGGGCACCCTGCCAAGCAGATTTTCCAGGCTATCCGAATCGAAGTCAATGATGAGCTGGGCGCTGCAGATGAATCCATCCAGCAGGCCATGGACATGCTGGCTCTGGATGGGAGAATCTCGGTCATTACCTTCCATTCGCTGGAAGACCGCTTGACCAAGCAGTTATTCAAAGAGGCTTCAACAGTGGAGGTTCCTAAAGGCTTGCCCTTCATTCCAGATGACCTTAAGCCCAAGATGGAATTGGTCTCCCGCAAGCCAATCTTGCCAAGTGCTGAAGAGCTAGAAGCAAACAATCGTTCGCATTCAGCCAAGTTGCGCGTGGCTAGAAAAATTCACAAGTAAGAGGAAAAACATGGCAGAAAGAATCGAAAAAACAAGCCAGTTATTGCAAACGAAGTTTAAAGGTTTTTCACGTGTGGAAAAGGCCTTCTATGTTTCGATTGCTGCAACAATGATTATCCTGGCAGTTAGCGTTGTGTTTATGCAGACCAAGCTATTACAAGTTCAGAATGAATTGACCAAGGTCAATGCTCAAATCGAAGAAAAGAAAACCGAGCTCGACGATGCCAAGCAAGAGGTCAATGAATTGATTCGTTCAGAACGTTTGAAAGAGATTGCAAATTCCAAGGATTTGCAGCTGAATAACGAAAATATCCGAGCAGCGGAGTAAGATATGAAACAGTGGAAAGAAAAAATCATCCGTTATGCCGTTCGTAACCGTAAATCTCCAGAAGAAAACCGCCGAAGAGTAGGAAAAAGCCTGAGTTTATTGGCTGTCATACTCTTCGCTGTCTTTTTGGTCAACTTTGCGGTCATTATCGGAACGGGTAAAAAATTTGGTAAGGACTTGGTTCAAGAAGCAAACAAGGTTCACCAAACAACCAAGACGATTCCTGCAAAACGGGGAACCATCTACGATCGTAATGGAACGCCTATTGCTGAGGATGCGACTTCGTATAATATCTATGCCGTTATTGACAAGACCTACAAGTCAGCAACAGGTAAAATTCTCTATGTAGAGGATTCTCAATTTAATAAGGTGGCTGAGATTTTCCATAAGTATCTGGATATGGAAGAGTCCTATGTCAAAGAACAACTTTCTCAGCCAGATCTAAAACAGGTATCCTTTGGTACCAAGGGAAATGGGATTACCTATGCCAATATGATGGCCATTAAAAACGACCTCAAAACTGCTGGTGTCGAGGGAGTTGACTTTACAACTAGCCCTAACCGTAGTTATCCCAATGGGCAGTTTGCTTCTTCCTTTATCGGTTTAGCGCAACTCCATGAAAATGAGGATGGCACCAAACGGTTGATTGGGACATCTGGACTGGAGAGTTCCTTAAATAGCATTCTGGCGGGTACAGATGGGATCATCACCTATGAGAAAGATCGTCTGGGAAATATTGTTCCGGGTACAGATCAGGCTTCCCAACAAACGGTAGATGGAAAGGATGTGTACACAACCCTTTCTAGTCCCTTGCAATCCTTTATGGAAACTCAGATGGATGCCTTTCTAGAAAAAGTAAAAGGTAAGTATATGACCGCGACCTTGGTCAGTGCAAAGACCGGTGAAATTCTCGCTACCACCCAACGACCTACCTTTAATGCAGATACTAAAGAAGGAATCACTGAGGACTTTGTTTGGCGTGATATCCTCTATCAAAGTAACTATGAACCAGGATCAGCCATGAAGGTGATGACGTTAGCTTCTTCTATTGATAATAATACCTTCCCAAGTGGAGAATACTTCAATAGCAGTGAATTAAAAATAGCGGATGCGACGATTCGAGATTGGGATGTTAATGATGGTTTGACTACTGGTGGGATGATGACTTTCTCACAAGGTTTCGCTCACTCCAGTAATGTTGGAATGAGTCTACTTGAACAAAAAATGGGAGATGCTACTTGGTTGGATTATCTAAACCGCTTTAAGTTTGGAGTGCCGACGCGTTTTGGTCTGACTGATGAGTACACAGGTCAATTGCCTGCAGATAATATTGTCAATATTGCCATGAGTGCATTTGGTCAGGGGATTTCTGTAACGCAGACCCAGATGCTACGTGCTTTTACAGCCATTGCTAACGATGGGGTTATGTTGGAGCCTAAATTTATCAGCGCCCTCTATGACCCGAATGACCAGTCTGTTCGTAAGTCTCAAAAGGAAATCGTCGGAAATCCTGTATCAAAAGCGGCAGCTTCCTCTACTCGGGATCACATGGTCATGGTCGGAACAGATCCTGTCTATGGTACCATGTACAACCACAGTACAGGAAAGCCTAATGTCAATGTTCCGGGACAGAATGTTGCCCTGAAATCCGGGACTGCTCAGATTGCCGATGAGAAGAATGGGGGCTACCTGACAGGTGAAACCAACTATATCTTCTCTGTTGTGTCGATGCATCCTGCAGAAAATCCTGATTTTATCCTCTATGTGACGGTGCAACAGCCAGAGCATTATTCAGGCGTTCAGCTGGGAGAGTTTGCCAACCCAATCCTTGAGCGAGCTTCTGCTATGAAAGAATCCCTCAATCTTCAGTCAACTGCTAAGAACTTGGATCAGGTCAGCAAGACGACAAGCTATGCTATGCCTGTCACCAAGGACTTTACCCCAGGTGACCTCGCAGAAGAATTGCGCCGAAACCTGGTCCAACCAATTGTTATCGGAACAGGAACCAAGATTAAGGATCTCTCTGTTTCTGAAGGAGATAATTTGGAAGCCAATCAGCAAATCTTGATCCTGTCAGATAAGGTCGAAGAAATGCCTGATATGTATGGCTGGACAGATGAAAATGTGCAAACATTTGCTAAGTGGCTAAATATAGAAGTCGAGTGGGAAGGTAGTGGCAAAACGGTCAAGAAACAAAGTGTCCGTGCCAATACGGCCCTCAAAGACATCAAAAAAATGAAAATAACTTTAGGAGATTAAGATGATTAGTTCCATTAATGCTGGAGTTCTAGCCTTTCTATTGACCTTGATAGGTATTCCAGCCTTTATCCGATTTTATCGAAAAGCACAGATTACAGGTCAGCAGATGCACGAGGATGTCAAGCAACACCAAGCTAAAGCTGGGACTCCGACCATGGGAGGCCTTGTCTTCCTGATCGTTGCAGTTGTTGTGAGCTTCCTTGTCGCTCTCTTTACCCAACAATTGACCAACAATGTAGGCATGATTTTGTTTATCTTGGTTTTGTATGGTTTGGTAGGTTTTTTGGATGATTTCCTCAAAATTTTCCGTAAGATCAACGAAGGATTGAATCCTAAACAAAAGCTTGCTCTCCAGTTGCTTGGAGGAGTGATTTTCTACCTCTTTTATGAGCGTGGGGGCGATATGCTTTCAGTTTTTGGCTACCAAGTGCACCTGGGTATTTTCTATATTTTCTTTGCCCTTTTCTGGCTAGTTGGTTTTTCAAATGCGGTGAATCTGACGGACGGGATCGATGGCTTAGCAAGTATTTCCGTGGTGATTAGCTTATCGGCCTACGGTGTGATTGCTTATATGCAAAATCAACTGGATATCCTTCTTGTGATTCTTACCATGATTGGTGGTTTGCTAGGCTTCTTCGTCTTTAACCACAAGCCTGCCAAGGTCTTCATGGGAGACGTTGGAAGTTTGGCTCTAGGTGGGATGTTGGCAGCAATCTCTATGGCCCTCCACCAAGAATGGACCCTTTTGCTGATTGGGCTTATCTATGTCTTTGAGACAAGCTCTGTTATGATGCAGGTTACCTACTTCAAACTTAGTGGTGGAAAGCGTATTTTCCGTATGACACCTGTGCATCATCATTTTGAACTTGGGGGATTCTCAGGCAAGGGCAATCCCTGGAGTGAGTGGAAGGTTGACTTCTTCTTTTGGGGAGTTGGGCTTCTAGCAAGTCTCTTGACTTTAGCCTTTTTATACCTACTGTAAAAATAATTTCTGATTACAAAATAAAACAGGATGAAGGTGATCTTCATCCTGTTTTTGTGTGCTTAAAAGTTAGTTGGATTCATCCTTTCTTCTTTTTAGCATAAAAGTGGCTGTGAGGGCTAGGCTGAGGCCTGCTAAGAAGAGGAGTGGGTTGGACGCTTCTCCTGTTGCTGGAAGTTGTTCTTTAGGAGAATGATTTCCAGTTTTAGCAAGACTAGGACTAGCTGAAAGTTGTTCAGTTTCGTGTGCCAAGGTTTCTGTATCTGAAGTACTTGGTTTTTCCTCTGTGCTAGAGGTTGTTCCAGCAGTTTGATAGACGACAGCATAGGTACTGAAATGACTGGTGATGAATTCTGCCTTTCCATCTCGAACGTCGAAATCAAGGGCTTGCAACTCCTTAGTTGGAGTGAGGTAGTAAATATTTTCTACGCTAGCTGAAATAGGCAAGCGAACCAAGACAGAGCATTTTGGCTGCAAGCTATGATCTGTTGGATTTTTAAGTTGTAGGTCGTAAGCATCATAGGTCTTGCCAAAGAGTTCTTGAGCTAGGACACGTCGGCTAGAGATGTGAGAAATTCCTTCTAAGTCGGTAGCCCCACCGATGATTTCAACCCCTGTCTTTTTATCTTTCAAGGTGCGCAACTGATACTCAGGTCGGGTGAGGGTTGGAGCAGCCTGAACTCCACTAGTTCCGATAGGTTTGGTGTATTCAGGTTTTTCAACAGTAGGAGCTTCCTCTTGACCTGCTGTTCCGATAGGTTGGGTGTATTCGGGCTTTTCTACAGTAGGAGACTCTTCTTGCCCCGCTGTTCCGATAGGTTTGGTATATTCTGGAATTTCAACAGTAGGTGGCTCTTCTTGCCCAGCAGTTCCGATAGGATCGGTGTATTCAGGAATTTCTACAGTGGGTGGCACTTCTTGCCCTGCAGTCCCGATAGGATCAGTGTACTCAGGTTTTTCAACAGTAGGAGCTGGTTCCTCTCCCTTGCTTGTAGTTGGTTGCTTCTCATCAACTTTCTTTTCATCCTTTTTAGTAAAGACAGCTACGATAGGGCTGCTTGTGGTAGTACCTTGAATGGTATAAGCTTCAATGGCATTTCCAGCTTTGCGATCGGTTTCGTCAGGGATTGGGATTTGAACTTGATTGTCTTGGACTGATAGGATAGTCTGATCTCCACTTGTAACCAGATGCGTTTCATCCACCTTGCGTAAGACTAGAGGATCTTTGACACCCGGGAAGGTCACAGCGATGGCTTCCCATTCCCCAGCTGGTAGAGTTAAGGAAATGGTTTTGTCATTTTCCTTAAGAGGCGCGATGCTCGGGCTATCTATACCAACAGCAGGGGCTTTGATGATATCAAAGGAGTCTAGAGAGATTTTCTTGCGACCTTCTGGCGAATCTGGGTCAACTTGTAATGTCAGGGTGTGCGGACCGTCAGTAAGATTTGTAAATTCGCCAATAAAGGCCCTCTTTTCAGTTGCACCTGACGTATAAAAGTCTAGACTTGGCATTTCTTTGCCATCTAATGTAACACGTGCTCGTCCAAGGGCAAGGCTCTTCAAGCCATAGATACGAATACCTGTTCCTGTAAAGGAAATGGTTGCTTGAGCTTCTGAAGCTACACTAGAGTCGCTATTGTTGATGTCAGCGTATTTTTCCGTACCTCCGTAGAGTTCAGGGTCAGACCAGTCCTTAAACTGGGCACCATACTGGATGCGCGAATCACGATCATCCATTTTTTCAATCGTGTTGCCTGCTCCTGCTAGGATCTTGAAGTAGTCTAATGAAATTTTCGAGCGCTCACTACCACGTCCTTTGTGCTCACGTTTAACACGAAGAGTCAATGTATGAGGTCCGTCAGATAATCCTGAGAAGCGACCAATGAGACTGCCTTTTTCAGTTGCTCCAGCAGTATGGAAGTCAAGCTCGCCGACTTCTTTGCCGTCAATTTTAGCAGTGGCAAGACCTAGTTCAGACGATTTCAGTCCATAGATTTCGATACCAACACCAGTGAAAGGAATGGTAGCAGTGATGTCTTCGTCTGTGTAGTCTCCTTTTGAAAGGTCAGCAAATTTCTCTGTTCCTCCAAATAATTCTGAGTCTGCCCAGTTTCCAAAGGCAGCTCCGTACTGGATGCGGCTATCTCGGTCGTCCATCAACTCGCTATAGGTTTCGACAGTGGCCTGTTCAGAAACTTGTGTGGCAAGCTCGCCCAGCATAGCCTTGACAGTATAGGTGTAGGCATGTTGAGGATTGAGTGATCGGTCAATAAAGTGGGTTTGATTGGTTACAAATTCTCTGGTCGCAGAGGTTTGACCATTTTCGTCTTTCACTTGTCTTTGGATGACATAGTGGGTAGCGCCTTCTACTTGGTTAAAGGTAAGTTCGGCAGTGACTCCATTTTGTCGAACGGCTGTCAGACTGGTTACACGACCAGGGAAATGTTCAAAGGTAATGACGTCACCTTTTTGTGTTGCTAGTTGGATACGATTGTTTTTGAGAATCGTTGCCTTGACTGGTTTGCCATTGACCTTGATCTGACTAGCTTCGATGTTTGGATAGTCTACAACCAGGTCTCCACCGACATTTGAAAGGAGGGACAAGCTTTGCAGGTTTTTATCTTTCCACTTCATGCTGACTTCAAAGTTTCCTCGAGCAACCAAGCCAGAAACCTGACCGTCTTTCCAAGCATCAGGAAGGGCTGGCAAGGGTGCAATATAGCCTGTATGAGATTGGAGGAGCATTTCTGCCATCCCACTAGTTGCTCCAAAGTTGCCGTCGATTTGGAAAGGTGCGTGGGTATCCCAAAGGTTTTCTAGGGTTGAATACTTGAGCTGTTCAGCGAGTAAGCGATGGGCACGATTGCCGTCTAAAAGGCGAGCCCAGAGGTTGATTTTATTGGCTTTAGACCAACCTGTACCACCATCTCCACGGTGGTTCAAGGTAGCACGCGCAGCTTCTAGGTATTCAGCTTGGTCCTTGCTAAAGAGCGTACCTGGGAAGAGACCAACTAGATGGGAAACGTGACGGTGGTGATTTTCAATCCCTTCATTGGTGAATTGGGGGCTGTCCTCCTCGTACCATTCCTTGATGCGTCCCTCTTTGTTGATGTGAAGTGGTTTGAGTTTGTCAAATTTAGCCTTGACCTCTGTGACTAAGTCTTGGTCGACTTTCAGATGGTTGGCAACTTCCATGTAGTCGTGGAATAGCTGCCAGACTAGCGATTGGTCAAAGGTATTTCCGATGGTGATGGTCCCGTGTTCTGGTGAGTAGGATGGGGAAGACACCCAACGGTCGCTTTCTTTGTCGTAGTGCAAGAAGGAGTTCCAGAACTTAGCAGTCTCTTTCAACATAGGATAGATCTTTTCTTTGAGATAAGTCTCATCCTTGGTGAATTTATAGTAGTCATAAACGTTCTGCATCATCCAGGCATTAGCGGCTGGCGACCAACCCCAATAGTAATTCCAACCAGGAGTAGTCCAGCCAAATGGTGTTGCCTGAGTATGGACCAGCCAACCATTTTCTTGTCCGTCTTTTGATTCAATACCAGCGTATTCTTTAGCAGCGATACGACCATAGTAGCGCATGTCGTCAATGTAATTGATCATTGGCTTGGCTGTTTCAGCAAGGTTACTCATGTAGGCAGGCCAATAGTTCATTTGCAAATTGACATTGAGGTGGTAGTCAGCGTTCCAAGGTGGATTGTCTACAGCATTCCAGACTCCTTGTAGGTTGGCAGGAAGGGCATCTGTCCGATCACGAGACGAGCTGATGAGTAGATATCGGCCATATTGGAAGAAGAGTTCTTCCAGTTTTTGACCTTTGCTAGGGTTATAGCTTTGAAGGGCCTCTTTCGTCGTTTGAGCAGTCTTGTTTCCACCTAGGTTCAGTTTAACGCGGTTAAAGAGATTTTGGTAATCCTTGATATGGTCTTGCTTAAGTGTTTCGTAGTCCTTGGCCTTAGCTGCTTCTACAATCCCTTTAACCGTTTTTTCGAGGTCAATGTCTTTTCGATAATTGGTTTTTGGATTTTGAGCAAAGTTAGTCTTGGCGCTGAGATAGAGGGTTGCATAACTTGCGCCTGTAACGGTCAGAGTTTCGTCCTGAACAGTCACCTTTCCGTCCGTTTTAATTCCTAGATAGGATGCAAATTTGAGGCCGTTATCTTTGACAGTTCCCTTTAGAAGGATTCCGTTTGCATCTGTAGTGACATGACCATTCTTATAGTTGGAATATTCCCAAGAGTAGTTGCCATTAGCAAGCAAGTCTTCTGTCAAACTGTTCCAAAGGGTAAAGTCAAGTGTCTTGTTTCCTTTTTTGGTCAAGTGGGTCACAGTGACATCATCAGGATAACTGGAGAAGGTTTCGCGTTTGAAGGTCGTCCCATCTTGGGTGTAAGAAGTAGTCGTAGTGGCCTCTGTGATATCCAAACCACGGTGATAATCTGTTACGGTATCCAGCCCTTTTTTCTGGTTATTGAAGACCATGAAGATATCACCAAAGGCTAGGTAGCGACCATATTGGGCATTATTAGGCCCAACTAAATTTTGTTCAGCCAGTTGTTTGGCTTTTTGGCGGTCTCCATCTTCGAGAGCCTTACGAATTTCTGCCAAGACCTTGTAGCGATCCTTGTAGTTCCCACCATTATAGTCGGTGCTATCGGGCTGGGGCCCTCCTGACCAGAGGGTCTTTTCGTTATACTGGATTCTCTCTTCACCAATCAGACCAAAAACCTTGGCTCCCATCTCGCCGTTTCCGACTGGAAGGGCTTGTTTTTCCCAACCGTCATAGGAAGGAGTTGTTGGTTGATTGTAGTTAAGTTGATAGTTTTCTTGCTTTGTCACGGGTAGCTCGGTATTTTCATTCTCCTTGTTTTCGTTTGATTCAACAATAGGCTCAGAACTAGTTTGGCTATTTGTAGCTTGTGGAGTCTCAGCAGGTTTACTTTCAGCAGGATTGCTTTCGACATCTGACTTCTCAACTAGAGCTGGTTTAGTGGTCTCAGTCGGTTCAATCTGCTCTGATCCACTATCAGGTTTAATAGTAGTCTCGACAATACTTGGATCATTATGCTGCACTTCAATACCATCAGCTGAGACTGTATGACTAGATAGAAAAACAGCTCCCAACAAAACAGAAGCAGTCCCAACCGTCAGCTTGCGGATGCTATAGCGACAGGATTTCTCCCAAAAGTGTTTTTTCATAAAACCCTCCTTTGTTTATCCGAAACCGCTTACATTTCATAAAGCAGTTTCGTTTAATTTGTTTCTATTTATCTCCTCACCTCCCATTCTAATGGTCGCTTAGCATTTGTCAAGAGGTTTTTGGTGAAAAACATATTTGAGATTGCTTTTTCTTAAAATAGTAGAGAAAAGAGAGGAAGGGGGAGAATTATTCGTAATTTCATAGTTCATTCTGATTGTATGACTAGCTTAGAATTGGCTTAACCCCTCCCTGAAAGCGTAAAACAAACTAGTCAGAAAAGTCATTTTATGGTATAATATAGTAGACTCAAAAAGAAACAGGAGAAAGATTATGGATCTTATTTTAGCAATTATCTTGATTGTACTAGCTTTTCTAGGAGGAGCTCTTGGAGGTATGTATTTGGTTCGTAAGCAAATCGAAAAAGAATTTGCGGACAACCCACGTTTGAACGCTGAGGCAGTTCGTGCTCTCTTGAGCGCAAATGGTCAAAAACCAAGTGAAGCCAAGGTACAACAAGTTT